>CALJSB010000022.1 GCA_937976305.1 uncultured Acidimicrobiales bacterium | reverse complement strand
AAATCGATCACGCCTGCGAGCGCACCATCGCGAACCAGGATGTTGCCGGGTCGGAGGTCAAAGTGAACCAGAGAAGCCGTCGTTGCGTCTGGAATGTCGGGCAGTGATCGTTCGAGCTGCTGACGAGCAGCCCATGCGAGCGCACCGTCGTCGGGGCCGATGGCTGCGAGGTAGCGGTCGGCGTTCGACCGAAGCAGCTCATGCCAGGTGGCGAGGCCGTGAAAGTCAGTGGCTTCGACGTCGTGGATGCGCCGCATCGAACGACCAAGCGACCGAAGAAGCTCAGGCGACGTTGTCGTGGTCTCGTCCCAGGGTTCGGCATCGAGACCTTCGATGAGGAGATAGGTCGCTCCGTTGTGTTCTGCTCTGCCAAGAAGGGTCGGTACGCCAGAGTGTTGATCGAGCGCCCGGAGAGCCGTCATCTCGCGCTCGGCCTTGTTGGGTGCATGCGGGCGTTTGATTGCGTATCGGTCGCCATCGGTCGCGACGAAGAGAAGCACGCTTGAGCTGAACGATTCGCTGATCGGAAACAGCATGTCGACCGTCAGCCCAAAGATCTCTTCGGCGACGAACGTCAGGTCGTCCATGCGGACGACCGTACTTGGTCAGTAGCTGGCGAGTGTTTCGTTGCGCCAGGATTCGGTCGCTTCGATCTGGTTAAACGTGTACATGTGCACCGCTTCGACGCCGAGTTCGAGATTTGCTTCCGAAAGCGGCATCAACAGATCGTTCGGGTCATACGACGATGACGTCATCATCTTTGCGATGGCGGCCCGGTTCTTCTTGAGATAACCGAGCGACTGGCCGAGGCCGATCCGCATGCCCATCGTCATGAGCTTGGCCTTGTCGATCACCCCAGACACGCCCAGGTGGATGGGCAGTGTCAGCCCAGCCGCTCGCTCGTAGCGAATCCAACCTTCGATGACTTCTGAGTCGAAGCACATCTGGGTGCTGCACCAGCCGTCGAGGCCAGCCTCGGCCAGCAGGCTCTGTTTTGCGTGCAGTGCGGCGTGGAGCTTTTCGTCGGAGATGAAGGCGTGGTGGTCTGGATAGGCGGTGACACCCAGTGAGGTGAGCCCGTGATCAGTCTCGAGGAAGTCGCTGAGAAACTCGACGGCGTCGAAGTAGCCACCGGGCGGATCAGCATCGCCACCAACAAGGAAGATCCGAGACAGCCCAAGCGAGCGGCACCATGCTGCGAGCTCTGCGGTGTGTGCCTTGTCGCGCACCATGCGGGCGGCGAAGTGCGGGATTGGGTCGAACCCTTGAGCCAAGAAGTCTTCGGTGAGGCGCTGCGTTTCCTCGATGCCCTTTGCTGGTGAGCACGTCACTGACAGGGTCGAGCCAGCGGGCAGGTGCTGGCGCCCAGTCTCGAGGTTCTTCATCGGAACGACTTCGATCGTGAAACTGCGAGTCAGTTCAAGACGATGAGCGCGTGCGTGCGCACTTTCTTCAAACTCGTCGGTGTGGGAGTCCTTGTTGCGAAACAAAACCATGTTGGCTCTGGTGCCCTTTCGAAACGGGTGAGGGGCGATCTCACTGTTGCTGGGTCTGTCGGGCTGCGTAGCGGAGCGAAGCAGCGAAGAGAACGGGAGTCGGATTGATTGAGCGAAGCGAGACTTGCGGAGCCCTCGGGCGGAGCAAGCAATGTGATTGCTAGCTGAGATTGATGATCTCGCCGTTGGGGTTGGACGAGAAGTCGAGGTCGATGGCGTGGGCAGCCGGGGTCTTGCCGAGCCCTGGCATGGTGCGCATGTCACCGCAGATGGGGTAGACGAATCCGGCACCGACCGATGCCCGCACCTCGCGGACGGGAAGCGTCCACCCGGTTGGGGCACCCTTGAGCTTGGCGTCGTGGCTGAGTGAGAGGTGTTGCTTTGCGATGCACACCGGGAGGTTGCCGAACCCAGCAGCCTCATAGGTGTCGATCTGCTTGGCTGCTGCCGGGGAGATATCGATGCCGTCGGCGCCGTAGACCTTTGTGGCCACGGTTTCGATCTTTTCGCGGATCGGCATCTCGTCGGGGTAGAGCACCTGGAACTGTGACTCTTCTTCGGCTGCCTCTTTGATGGCGGTGGCCAGTTCGGTCGCACCTTGGCCGCCGTCCGAGAAGTGGGTCGAAACGGCGGCGCGAGCGCCGTACTCGGCCGCGATTTCCTTGATGGCGTTGATGTCCTCGTCGTGATCGCCGGGGAACACGTTGATCGCCACAACAGGTGTGCAGCCGTGGATCTGCATGTTCTCGAGCTGCTTGCGCAAGTTGGCGCCACCCTGGTGAACCTCGTCTGGGTTGGGTTCGAGAATGGCAGGAGGCAGCGGCTTGCCCGGGGTGATTTTGTGGTTGCCGGAGTGCGCCTTGAGACCGCGGACCGTGGCCACGAGGACGGCGGCGTCTGGAGCGATGCCCGAATAGCGGCACTTGATGTTGAAGAACCGCTCGGCGCCCATGTCTGCGCCAAAGCCAGCCTCGGTGAGCAGAAACTCGCTCATGTGGATGCCGATTTGGTCAGCGACGATCGACGAGTTGCCGGTGGCGATGTTGCCAAAGGGGCCGGTGTGCACGAGCGCCGGGGTGTTCTCGAGCGTTTGCATCAGGTTGGGCTTGATCGCCTCCATCAAGATGACGGCCATCGAGCCCGCGGCGCCGATCTCTTCAGCGGTGACGGGAGTTCCAGCCTTGGTGTAGCCGACGACGATTCGGCCAAGGCGGGCCCGCAGGTCTTGCAGTGAGGTGCACAGGGCGAGGGCGGCCATGACTTCGGAGGCCGCCGTGATGTCGAATCCGGTCTCGCGGGGCACACCGTCGAGTCGCCCGCCAAGGCCGATGGTGGTGTTGCGAAGCGCTCGGTCGTTGACGTCGAGCACCCGTCGCCAGGTGATGTTGTGCAGGTCGAGGCCGGATTCGTTGCCGTGGTAGATGTGGGCATCGAGGAGTGCCGAGCACAGGTTGTGGGCTGCGGTGACGGCGTGCATGTCGCCGGTGAGATGGAGGTTGAACAACTCCATCGGCACGACCTGGCTGTAGCCGCCACCGGCGGCACCGCCCTTGATGCCAAAGGTGGGGCCCATCGAAGGCTGACGAATGGCGATCGTCGCGGACGAGCCGATGTGTTGAAACGCCTGACCCAGGCCGACAGTGGTCGTGGTCTTGCCTTCCCCCAGGGGAGTGGGAGTGATGGCCGAGACCACGACGTACTTGGCTCGAGGGCGATCGCTCATTGCTTCGATCGCGTCGAGTGAGATCTTGGCTGCACCAGTGCCGTACGGCTCGAGGTGTTCCTGCGGGATGCCCGCCGACTCAGCGATGTCGCCGAGCGGCTTGAGCTTGGCTTGCTTGGCGATCTCGAGGTCAGAAGGAAAGGCCATGGCCGGATCCTAAATCTCTTCACTCCCACCATGTAGGAGCCTGCCGCATGGTGAGAACAGTTAGCTGCTCCGAGTCGGTTCTGGAGGGCGTAGGGCACCAAAACGTGCCCTCCGGCCTCCAGTTCGGGAGGGGTGCGCGTTCTGGAGGCGTCAGCCGGCAGAAACGCCGGTGGGAGACTCCAGTTCGGCGAGGTCCCGGCAGGGGAGACGGGGGTTAGCTGGCGAGCGGGGAGTCGAGGTGAGACTTGACGGCTTCGCGGATCTGTTCGTCGAAGCTGCGGACGTGCCCTTCGACCAACTCTGCGGCTCGATCGCCATCGCCGGAGCGCAAGGCATGCAAGATCTCGCCGTGTTCGGAGACGGCGTGCTCCATCTCAGAAACGTCAGACAGATAGAGATGCCACAGCCGATCGCCTTGGGCGTAGAGCATGTCGAGCGGGTCGAGGAGGAATCGGTTGTCGGCCGCGTCCCACATGATTTCGTGGCACCGCCGATCGACGGCGAGCATGTCGACCGGTTCGAGCGTCGCTGCCTCGGCCTCGGTGAGCGCCGTTTCCATGGCGGCCCAGTGAGCCTCGCTTCCCTTCGCGGCAGCGAGACGAGCGGCGTATGGCTCGAGCACCGAGCGGGTCTCGAGCAGTGTTGCAAGCTCTGCGACGTCGACCCCGGTCACGAACATGCCGCGACGCGGCACGACCTGCACGAAGTGTTCGCGTGCGAGCCGTTGCAGTGCCTCGCGTACCGGCGTGCGGCCGATCCCGGTGAGTTCCCGCAAGTCGTCCTCAACCAGCACGTCGCCAGGTCCGAACTCAAGCGACACGATTCGGCGTCGAATGTCGGCGTAGGCCTGCTCGCTAAGGCTTGGCGGCGGTGTCTGGGGGAGTGCGGAATCAGTCATCAGATAGGGGGTTGCCCGAGCAGAGATCGGAACGTAGTATCGCCATGATACATCACTGATATATCAGTCGTCTATCTACAAGATCATCCTGCTTTACCGTGACAGGGAGAGAAACGTGAGCGAGTTCCCCACAAGCGCCAAGGTCGTCGTGATTGGTGCCGGCATCGTCGGCAACTGCCTGGTTGGCCACCTTTCTGACCTCGGCTGGACCGACATGGTCCTGCTCGACAAAGGTCCGCTGCCGAACCCCGGCGGCTCGACCGGTCACGCATCGAACTTCATCTTCCCCGTTGATCACAACAAGGAAATGGCGTTGCTCGGCGTGCAGAGCGCCAACCAGTACCGCGACATGGACCGCTCGGTTGATTCCGGCGGCATCGAGGTGGCCCGCTCAGAAGAGCGCATGCAAGAGCTCACTCGCCGCATGACCTCAGCCAAGGCGTGGGGCGTCGAAGCCCATCTGCTTACCCCGGCCGAGGTCAAGGAACTCGTTCCGTTCATCAACGACGATGTCATTCTCGGTGGCTTCTACTGCCCAACCGTGTCTGTGGTCGACTCGCTCGATACCGGCACCATCATGCGCACCAAGGCCACCGATGCCGGCAACCTCCAGGTGTTCGCCAACACCGAGGTGCTCGACGTTCTCACCGAAGACATCAACGTGCCGGGCAAGACCAAGGTCACCGGCGTGGTCACCGACAAGGGCACCATCGAGTGTGACTACGTTGTCGTTGCCTGCGGCGTGTGGTCGAACCGCATTGCCAACATGGCCGACGCCTACATCCCGCTCGTGCCGGCCGTGCACCAGATGGCAGACGTCGGCCCAATGGACATCCTCGCCGAGACCAACAACGAGATCGGCTACCCGATCGTTCGTGACATGGACACGTTCTGCTACGAGCGTCAGTCATCCGGTTCGATGGAGGTCGGCTCCTACGGCCACCGTGCGATCCTGCACCACCCAGACGAGATCCCGTCAAACGACGAAGCTGCACTCTCGCCAACCGAGATGCCCTTCACGCAAGACGACTTCGATCCGCAGATGGAAACGGCCATCGAGTTGATGGACTTCCTCGGCGACGCCGAGATCAAGTACGCCATCAACGGTCTGCTCTCGCTCACGCCAGACGCTATGCCGTGTCTCGGTGAAGTGCCCGAGGTCGAAAACCTCTGGTCGGCCGCCGCAGTGTGGGTCAAGGAAGGCCCGGGTATGGCCCAGGTCGTGGCCGAGTGGATGACCTACGGCTACCCACGAGTGATCGACCCCCACGCCTCAGACGTCTCACGCTTCTACCAGGACGAGAAGTCTGACGAGCACATCTGGGCCCGCGCCGATGAGCACTTCATCAAGACCTACGGCATCGTCCACCCAAGCGAGCAGTGGAACTCACGACGCGATCTCAAGACCTCGAGCCTCAAGGCCCAGACCGATGCCCTCGGCGCCTACTACTACACCGCTCGAGTGTGGGAACGTCCGCATTGGTACGAGACCAACGCCGACCTCGTCGAGAAGTACGGCCTGAGCGAGCGCGCCACCGAGTGGGACAACCGCTGGTGGAGCCCGATCATCGACGCCGAGCATCTCAACCTGCGCGAGAACGCCGGCATGATCGATCTCACCGCCTTCCAGATCATGGATCTCACCGGTCCAGGCGCTGTCGCCTTCGCTGAGTATCTCTCGGTCAACAAGGTCGACAAGCCGGTCGGCACCTCCACCTACACCCCGTGGCTCAACGCCGACGGTGGCTTCCACTCCGACCTCACCATGCTGCGTCTCGGCGACGAGCACATCCGCGTGGTGACCGGTGCGTTCGACGGTGGTCGAGATGAGCACTGGATCAAGAAGTACATGCCACAGGACGGCTCGGTCACCTTCGAGAACCGCACAGAAGATTTCGTCACCATCGGCCTCTGGGGCCCGAACGCTCCTGCCATCCTCGGTCAGCTCACTGATGCCGATCTCAGCCAAGAGGGTTCGCCCTACGGCTCGGTCCGGTCCATCCAAGTCGCCGGCACAGACGTCGACATCTTCCGGATCAGCTACGTCGGCGACACCGGCTGGGAGATCTACATCCCGTGGGCCGACGCTCCCGGCGTGTGGGATGCCATCGCCGAAGCCGGCAAAGATCACGGTCTGCGGCCCACCGGAGCCGGCGTGTACGCCGTAGGCGGTCGTCTCGAGAAGGGCTACCGCCTCATGGGTGCCGAACTCGAGAGTGAGTACAACCCGGTCGAAGCTGGGCTTGCTCGCCCCAAAGTGAAGGCCGCCGACTTCATCGGCAAGGAGGCCTACCTGGCCGCTCGTGAGGCTGGCCCAGCCGCCCTCGTGTGCACCCTGGCCATCGACGACATGAACGACTCCAAGGGCCAGCAACGGTACATCCAGGCCGGCAACGCCCCGATCCTCACCACCGATGGTGAGCGCATCACCGACAGTCACGGTCGAGTCTCGGTGGTCACAACGGCCGGCATGGGTCCGAGCTACGGCAAGTACCTCTGCATGGGCTACCTCCCCGTCGAGATGGCTGAGATCGGCACCAAGGTGCAGGTCATGTACATGAACGAGCTGTTCCCGGCGACGGTCGTCGCCACCACCGGCTCCGCCTTCGACCCCGACGACACCCGCCTCAAAGCATGAGTAGGGCTGCGAAGCGGAGCGGAGCTGCTGTGAACATGAAACTCGATTGTTTGAGCGGAGCGAGTCGACCGGAGCCCTCGGGCGGAGGTCGCGTGTGATGAGAGTGCTCGTTTGTGTGAAGCGGGTGCCTGCGCCCGGGGCGCGCATCAACATCACCGACGATGGTCAAGCGGTCGACGCGGCCCACCTCGGGTTCACGGTGAGCCCGCACGAGGAGTGTGGCGTCGAAGAGTGTGTGCAGCTAGTGGAGCGCCACGGTGGCGAAGCCACAGTGCTCACGCTCGGACCCGTTGAGGCTGAAGAACAGCTGCGCTATGCAGCGTCGCTCGGTGTGCAGCATGCCGTGCTGCTCTCGGCCGATACCACGCAGTGGGACCCGCAACGAACCGCCTCGGCGATTGCTGATGCGATCGAGACGCTCGAGGCCGAAGACGGTGCGTTCGACCTCATCTTGTTCGGCAACGAGAGCGCCGACACCGGCGGATTCCAGGTTGGTATTCGGGTGGCGCACAAGCTCGAGCGCCCAATCGTCAACGCCATCAAGGGCATCGATCTCGATCTCGACAACTCGAAGGTCACCGCTCGTCGCGAGATCGACGGTGGTCGCGAGATCTACGAGCTGCCAACGCCTGCAATCCTCGGCGTGAAGGAAGGTCTCAACCTCCCTCGCTACCCAACCATGAAGGGTCGCCTGGCCTCGAAGAAGGTTGAGATCAAGGTGCTTGAAGCCGAGGGTGACGAGGGCCAACAATCGCGGGTCACTCTGCTGCAGCCACCGGAACAGGTCAGTAACACGGTGAAGATCGGCGAAGGTGTCGAGGCGGCTCCCGCCATCGTTGATCTTCTCGACGAACTCGGAGTTCTGTCATGAGCGACATCCTGATTCTGTGCGAACACGATCGTGGTTCGATCGAACCCTCGACACTCGAAGCGCTCACGTTTGCTCGTGGCGCCTTCGAGGGAGACGACCTGCACGTGCTCGTCTGTGGCGAGGTTGATGACCTGGCACCACTGGGCGAATACGGGGCAACAGCCGTGATTGTCGCCGAGCACGACATGCTCCGCGACTTCAGCCCCGAGACGTGGGGTCAGGTATTGGCACAGCAGATCGACGACATGTCGCCCGAGGTTGTCCTTGCCTGTGGCACGAGCCGAGGCAACGAAGTGTTGGCCCAGGCCGCAGCTCGTCTCGACATGCCGTTCGTCGCCAACGTCAACGAGGTCGCGGACGACTTCGCAGACGACGACGAAACCGAGGTGACTCGCGTGCAGTGGGGCGGCTCACTGCTCGAGCGCGCTGGCCTCGAGGCTGACACCAAGATCATCTCGGTGACCCACCATGCGGTCGAGCCCGTCTCGGCCGAAGGCGAAGAGGCTCCTTCGTCAACGTTTGAACCAGAGATTGACGAGCTGTACGCCCGTTCGATTGTCATCGATCGCGAGATCGCCGAGGCCGGCGTCACGCTGTCAACGGCTCCCGTGGTTGTCGGTGGTGGACGGGCCGTCGGCAGTGCCGATGCGTTTGCTCCGCTCGAGGAGCTTGCCGAGTTGCTCGGTGGTCGCGTCGGGTGTTCTCGTGCGGTCACCAACAACGGTTGGCGGCCTCACTCTGATCAGGTTGGGCAAACGGGAACCCGCATTGCGCCAGAGCTCTACATCGCCAACGGCATCTCTGGTGCCATTCAGCATTGGGTCGGGGCCATGGCATCAAAGAAGATCTTGGCCATCAACACTGACCCAGATGCCAACATGGTGACCAAGGCCGACTATTGCGTCATCGGTGATCTCCACGACATCATCCCGGCCGTGATCGAGGAAGTGAAAAAGCGGAGCTAGCTCGACAGGTCCGCCACCAGCGGCCAGGGCGCCGTGCGTTCCATTGTGAGCGCCAGATCCAACAGCAGCGGTTCGCTGAAGTGCCGACCAACGATCTGCAATCCAACTGGTAGTCCGTCGAGCGAGCCGGCGGGAACGGAGATTGCTGCGTTGCCGTGCAGGTTGGCGGGGAACGTGAGCCGACCGTTGTTGGCTGCCCCGGCCTTTACGCCACCAAAGGCACTCGGCAGTGGGCCGTCCGCATCGAAGGCCACGTCTGGGTTGCTGGCGGTGATCACGAAGTCGGCACCGTCGACTGGGTCGAAGATGCGGGCCATCGCTTCGTTCACTTCCATGCGGCGACGTTCGATACGAGCCCTTGCCTCTTCGTTGTAATGGTCTGCCGTGGCCTCCATGGCGAACTGCATTTCTGGCGTGAGGTCATCGGCACAGTCAGGCCAGCGGTCGCCCAGAGCGGCCCGCACGCTGAGCATGCCCGAAATCGACCAAGCCGCTCCCATCCGAGGCACGGTCGTATCGACCGATTCCACGATTGTCATGCCGGTCTCGTTCACGAGGTCGTGGGCGGCCGCCACGAGCAGTTCCCACATCACCGGACTGACGGTGGCGCCGCCCCAATCAGGCGCAAGCGCCACTCGGGCACCCCGGAGCTCGTCGAAGTGGGAGCCCAGACCCAGCTCCCAACCGGAAACGGGTGGCAGGCTGTGTGGATCGGTCGGGTGGTGGCCGTTGGTGACGTCGAACCAGCGCGCGGTGTCGCGCACCGATCGGCTGAGGCAGCCCGTCGACACCGTCATGTTGCCGAGTTCATGGAGAGGGCCGAGCGGGATCCGGCCGTAGGTGCCCTTCAGGCCGACGAGTCCGCAGAAGCCGGCGGGGATACGAATCGAGCCGCCACCGTCACCACCGGTAGCGATCGGGAGTAGGCCGCCAGCTACCGCAGCCGCGGATCCGCCCGAAGAACCGCCCGGAGTTCTATCGAGTTGCCACGGGTTGCGCGTCGTGCCGTGCAGGGTTGTTCGGGTGAGATTGACACCGCCAAACTCGCTCGCCGTTGTTTGCGCGGCGAGCACGGCTCCACCCGAGCTGACGAGGCGATCGACCATCGTTGCGGTGTGGCTTGCCACCTGTTCGCGAAGGGGCACTGATGCCTCGGTGCTCGGCCACTGCTCGACGCTCGTCAGCTCTTTCACCCCGACCGGGATGCCACCGAAGGGTTTCGAGAGGTCAGCGTTTGACGCCGCTTCGAACGCAGCGTCGCTGGGTTCGTGGCAAATCGCGTTGAGGCTGCTGGCGTTGATGGCGGCGTAGCACGCTTCGAGTTCTTCGACGGGAGAGCGGCGGCCGGCGCGAAACTCCTCGACCAGCCCGACAGCATCTCCAGTCCACGGCTCTGCTGGACGGGCTTCGGCGTTTGTCATGCCCTCATCTTGGCAGCAGTGGTGGCCCGCCCGCCGTGGCTGGTCTACCTGAGCTGCGCCACGACCACGACGTAGCTCGGTTCGGTGCCGACCTCGGCCCACACCTCGTGGCCCCAACCAGCGAAACGCTCAAGCTCAACGAGCCCGCTTGTGTTCATCCACTGCTCGATATCAGTCGTTGTTGGCCAGCCCGGACGCAGGTTCATACCCATGATCAACCGACCCTTCGAGGCCAGATGACGAGCACAGGCGCCGAACGCATCGGCCTGACGGAGCGGCTCGACATAGGGCAGCACGTTGCCAGCAAGGACAACGCAATCGAAGCGGTTCGAAAGGTCGAGCTCGGCGAGATCGGCGTGGATCCACGTGACTGCGCTTGACCTGGTTTTCGCCCGTTGCAGCAGATCCTCATCGAGGTCGACCGCGGTGACATCGACACCGCGCCGTGCAAGCTCGACGGCGACTCGCCCGGCTCCACAGCCAGCGTCGAGCACCGTCGACGGCCATCCGTCAGGCCCGCTGCCGAACTGCATCACGAAATCGGCCTCCCCGTGCACGTCGTGCCCGGCCGCCTCGAGACGATCCCAACGGGTTGCGTACTCGTCGAAGTCAGTCGCTCGCCGGAACGCTTGCCATTCCTCAGAGAACGGCATCAGGGTTAGAGATCAGCAATTGTCGGATCAAAGAAGTCGATGATGCCGACGGACGGTCGGGCGCCGAACCGAACTTGTGGTGCGCGGTCGCGCACACGGCCGACGCCGCTCGAGACGTAGATGCGGTTGCCATTGACCTCGTGCAGCCCGCCAGCGGCGACGCTTCGGGGGATTTGGTCGGTGGCGGTCACCAGTGGTCCGAGAACGGGAAAGTTGACCTGCCCGCCATGCGTGTGGCCGGCAACCACGAGATCGATCCCCGCATTGTCTGGAAGGTCGAAGACGACGTCGGGATTGTGGGCAAGCAGAATGCGGGTGATGCTCGCATCACCCCCGGGGAGTTGTGCGAGCGCACCCATCCGACGCAGTTCGTTGCCGCCGACGCTCAGACCAGCGATGCGCATGCGAAGACCGCGACTCTCGAGCTCGATGACTTCGTTGTCGAGGGCGATGATGTCTGTGCCTTGGGCCAGATCGAGGATGCCCTCGTAATTGTCGTGGTCACCGTTGACAACCACGACGTGCTCAACGTTGGTGTCGAGCCGAGCCAACAGGGCGGCGAACTCGGGTATGCGTGATTCGAACTCGTCAGCCGGAAGCTCCCAGAGATCGCCTGCGATGAGCACGACGTCGGGTTGTTCTCCGATGAGCTGATCGATCGCCTCGTTCTCGTAGATCCCGATCTCGGTCGTCTGGAGATCGGCGAGCACGCCGATTCGCAGGCCAGCGGCCTCAGATTCGACGGGAACCGAGAGTCGATCAACTTTCAGCCAGAAGGGTTCGATGTGGGTGGCATACGCGGCAAGCGGAGCGGGGATCATCAGAAGGATCAGCACTGCCCGCAGCAGGTTTGAGTCACGAACTCGGACAAACAAGATCAACGCAGCAAGCGGTACCGAGATGCCGAGCACCGTGTAGAGAATGTGGGCATAAGCGAGCGGGTCGCGGCCCGTCCCTGCGACCGTGATGATGAGCGCGAGACCAGCGCCAATAGCGCCAACGGTCCCCGTCCTGAAGACGGAATCCCACCGGACCGGGGTCTTCGACAACCCAGCCAAGCCAGCCCCGATGCCGACGAAGGCCGCCGCCACGACAACGAACAAGTTGAAACTCATGTTGTCTCCATTGTCGCAGCTTTCGGCTGGCGACGACTCCATACATTCGCCCAGAGCGAATTCGGCACTATTTGACAGCTGAACGGGCCACGTTCAGCCTTACGCCATGGCACGTGCTGATGATCTGGCCTCAACTGGCCCCGATGCGATTGAAACGGGCGTCGAGCACCTTCTCGATGTTCGAGAACGGGCCCGCGTCGGGCTCGCCACAGCGGGCGACTGGATGACGGGCGCCGAACGCCTCGCAGCGTGGCTGCACGTGCGCGACGCTCGGTCCAACGAACTCGATGCCAAACGCCTCGAAGCGGTGTCGCCCTACGCCGTCACTGGACACCACGCGGCAGACGACCTTCTCAGCGCAACCGACGTCGATGTGGTCCATCGCGTGGCATCAGACCCCGGGCGCCTCACGCGGGCGTGGGCCGACGAAGCAATCCAGGAGATCGGCGAAGAGCGCTACACCGAACTCGTTGCCGTTACGGCAATCGCCCGGTGCCTTGATGGGTTTGCCGACGCTCTTGGTTTGCCCCACGAGCCGTTGCCCTCCGCCGTGAGTTCAGAGCCGGCAAGGCAGCGACCAGCCGACGTTGGCGATGTTGGTGCCTGGGTCTCCCAATCGACGGCGCCGACTCGGGCAAACGTGTCCCGGACGTTTTCGCTCATACCGACCACCAACGCCACGTGGCGAGAACTCGTCGACAGCCACTACTCGCGCGGCGCCGAGTTCATGGACCTCACGTGGGAGCGAGCGTTGACCCGGCCCCAGGTCGAGCTCGTCGCAGCTCGAACCACCGCTGGCAACGAGTGCTTCTATTGAACGGCTTCGCACCTCACACTGCTCCGTGCGAGTGGTGCTGCGAGCGGGCTCGATGTCGATCTCGATGTCGCGATGGCTGGCGAAGGCGACGGCGGCATCCCGTATGGGCAGTCGCTCGGGCGCTTCTCAGAGCTCGCCAATCGGTTGGCGAGCCGGCCCCAGTCAGAGGCCGAGAGCAGCGAACTCGTAGCGCTTCGTGAGCAACTTCGTGCCGACCTGGGTCAGCACGGGCTGACAGAGGCGGCCGCAACCGTGGCGATCTTCAACGGGCTCGTGCGGGCGGCCGACGGCACGGGTATCCAGCTCGACGAACGAGTCTTTGAAGTATCCGGTGAGTTTCGAGACCGTCTCGGACTCGACAACTACGGCGGAGCTGCCAACTCGTCCGGCAACGCTGCGGCGGTCGTCGACTGGGACAATGTGTCGATGCATGGCTTGTTCGGCGACATGCATCCCCGATGAGCTGAACCCCAAACGGGGGTCAACCCCGATGGGAACGAGCACCGGCTGGCGTATCTTCACTGTTGGGCCAGTCTTGAGGGAGGCTGGTCCACACCACCGGGAGGGAAACCCGGAGAAAACGACCCGCCGGCGGGTCCGCTCGCTCAGCTCACCGTACGCAACTCATCACACGCAACCCAGGTTCAGTCAGAACACGTGGCTCTCAGCTGCTGCGTACACCGATGTCCAGAACCCGCATCGGTGCAAAGGCGCTGAGATCCGGTACCTGTGCTGCTGCCTTGTCGCGTGCGGATCGCACCCGTTCGGTGAGTTCGTCGTCCATCACGTTTCGCCACGGTGACCACCACAGATCGCTCTTGGCATAGCGCAAGGCTCGTCGGGTGGTTGCATCGTCGATCGGAACGAGCTGGGGGCGCTTCGCCGCCAGCAACCGAGTGGTCGCCGAACGGGTGAGTCCTTGGGTCCGCAGCAGATGAAACAGGTCTGCCACCCGATGGACGGTGCACACATCGGCGGCATGCAGGGAGAGGTCGGATGGAACGTCAGCGAGAATTTCTGTCGTCAGCCACTGCCCTTCGTCACCGAGGATCCAACCCGCCTGCTCAACCGAAAGAGTCGGGCCGAGTGCGGTAACGGCAACGAGGTCGAGTGGCTCGATTCGGGCCGGATCGCTCCGCTGGCTCAGTCGGTCGAAGTGAGATGTTGGGCTGGCCCAATGGTCGAGGAGCGCCGTTTCAAGGGCCTCACGGTCCCCAGCAATGCGCGCCAGGCGACGCATCGTCGCGGCGTGGCGCTTGGGGCGAACGGTCATCGACTCTCCATCGACGCTGGGCGTCGTTTCTCAAGAAAAGCGGGACCGAAAGGCCGCAACAGCTGTTGCGACCTGACGGAGCGCCCCTGGATTCGTCGCGTTCCACCCCTCGACGATGAGAGCGGCGACCTCGTCGACGTCGGCACCGTTGATGCCGATGGTTGCGAGCTCAGGTGTGCCGAACCGGACACCGTCCCCATCAGGTGTCGGCAGCCCGATGGCACATGTCAGAACATTGGCCTGGCGGAGGTGCTTGGCGGCGTCGTGACCGGACGTGAATCGGCCTCGAGTCGCTGCGAACTGGTGGGTTGATGTGGGGCCCTCGACCGTCTCAAATAGCTCGAGTCCGCCTTCGCCGAGGCCTTTCGCGAGCCGAGCACTCAAATCGACCATCTTGGTTGCGTAGGCCGGCCCGTCGTCGAGCCACTCCGTGAGGGCGATGGCGAGCGACGCTGATTTCGCGACGTCGAAGTTGGCGGTCATTCCCGGGTAGGCGATCTCGGCCAGACGGTCGGCGAGTGTCGCATCGTTGGTGACGAGGAGACCGCCGGCGGGTCCCCGCAAGCTCTTGTAGGTGCTCATCGACATCAGATGAGCACCTTGGTCGAGCGGGTTGTCCCAGACGCCGCCGGCGATCAGGCCACACACATGAGCGGCGTCGAAGAGCACCTTGGCGCCGACGTCGTCGGCAATGGCTCTGACCTCGGCAACGGGATGAGGCGCGAGGTTGAGGCTCTGGCCGATGGTGATGAGGTCGGGGCGCACGGCCTCGGCCAGAGCCGCCAACCCGACAAGGTCGACCGTGTAGCGGTCCGCGTCGACGGGCGCTTCGTGAATGTCGAGGCCGTACAGTCCGGCGGCTCCAGGGTTCTGGTGGGTGACGTGTCCGCCGATGCTCGGCGGCGGAACGATGATCGGGGCCCCGGGCTTCGTGGTGGCCATGAACGCGTAGAGATTCGCCATCGCCCCCGATGGCACTCTGATCTCGGCATGTGTTGCCTCAAAGACGCGACGAGCGAGGTCGGCGGTGATGAGCTCAATCTGCTCGATGGCCTCGAGCCCCATCTCGTATTTGTCGCCGGGGTCGCCGAGCGACGGCCGTGTGCCGAGGCCCGAAGCAAGCATGGCCTCAGCACGATCGCTGATGAGATTCGTTGCCGGGTTGAGATTGAGGCAATCAGCCTCGTGAATGACGCGGTTCTGCCGCGCCAGGTCTTCGATCTCGAGCCGGATGTCCTCGGTGGACATTTCGGTTGTCGATCGAGGGTCGATCATGGAGCGGCCTCGGCGATCGTCTCGGCAACGGTAGGGGCGATATCGGCCAGGTTACCGCCCCACGTGCGGCTGGCCGGCGGTCCGAGTCAAGCGTCGTCGAACTCGGACGGCCAGATTTCCCTGAAGAAATTCCCTCAAAGCAGGGGGCGACTGGTCGATAACCAACATACGGCAACAAGAAGGACGTAGGACCGTGAAGGTCGCCCACCTCCCGCTGAGGACAAAACTCCTTGCAGCACTCATCATCCCGATTCTCGGACTGCTCGTGCTTGGCTTCTTCCAAGTACAGCGGCTGCTTGAGGTTGCATCAGTGGCTGACGAACAGCAGAACGAGGTCGACAACTCAGTCGCCATCGCCCAGGTCGCTCGCGCGATCGGCGCCGAGCGAGACCTGCAGCTCACGATCGCTGGCAACACGACGGGCGGCGTGAACCCCGGCCAGGGCACAAGCGGCGCCGACGGCTTTTTCTCCCGAGTTCGTGAAACGACGGACGAGAAGATCGTCGACATTCTCAGCGACGAGGCGTTGTCGGACGAAACCCGTGACGTGATTGGCCAAGCGCAGTCGCAGCTCGGAGAGGCTCGTCAGGCAATCGGTGATGACCTTGGCCAGGTGAAGATCGACCTGATCGAAGACATGACCTCGGTCGACGCATCGGGCGAAACGATGGCGGCGCTGATCACCTTCGATCAACTGATCGCCCAGACCATCAACCTCTTGGACACCGACACGGCTCGATTGCTCGACGCCGAAACGTCCCTCGACCTCACCACCCTCGAGCTGGCAATTCGATTTGACGAAGCCGTTCGTTTGGAGTCGTTGGCCTACCTCGAGATCGCACTCGTCGAGCCAGAAGATCGACCGGCATTCCTGGTTGCCGAAGCACGACGACGCGGTGGTGCGACGACCCAGGCTGAGCAATGGCTGACCGAGCTCAGCAGTCCGCAGTTCAGCCCGGCGTTCCAGCAACTCCTGGACTCCCCTCGCTATCAAGACCTTGTGCGTCTTCGAGGTGAGGTCGCCTCGACCGAGGCGGTTGACATTGATGTCACCCCGAACCAGGTGTTGAGCTCCCTCCTCGACATCAACAACCGAATCAGCGAGGTGAACGATGAAGTGATTGAGGGCGCCCGGCTCAACGCGATCAACGCGCAAGAGTCAGCCCGGCGCTCGCTCATCATCGGTGGAGCAGCCACCGCAGCCCTCACCGCGCTCGTGGCGCTCACGGCGATCTCGTTCTTCCGATCGATTCGACGCCCGCTGCTTGCTCTCACGACCCGCTCGCGACAGATCGCCGACGTCGAACTCCCGGGCGTCGTGACGCTCCTGCGCAACGAGGGCGTGGACGCCAACGTGCCAGAGATCGTGCCGATCGAGGCGGAGACCGACGACGAAGTCGGCGAACTCGTCGTGGCCTTCAACGACATGCACCGAACCGCCGTCGAGTTGGCTTCCGAGCAGGCCGCCTCACGACGAACCGTGTCCGACATGTTCGTGAACTTGGGTCGACGCAACCAGCGTCTGCTCATTCGCATCTTGGCCTACCTCGACACGCTCGAACGCGAAGAAGAGGATCCGCAATCGCTCGAGAAGCTGTTCAAGGTCGACCACCTCGTGACTCGCATGCGACGCAACGCCGAGTCGTTGTTGGTGCTTGCTGGCGCCCAGACCGCTCGTGTGTTCAATGAGCCAGTCCCGATCTCCGACGTGGCCCGCTCTGCGCTTGCCGAGGTCGAAGGTTACGAACGAGTCCACCTCGATGTTCGCGGCAATCAGCTGCTGGATGGATCAGCCGTGGCCGACACGGCACATTTGCTGGCCGAGCTGATCGAAAACTCGCTGAGCTTCTCACCGCCTGATGCTCCCGTCATCGTGATCGCCACCAACACCGACGAGGGCTACTTTCTTGCCGTCGCCGACCGTGGCATCGGCATGACGACTGAGGAGTTCGAAGGCGCCAACGGGCGCATCGCCGAAGCCGGTTCGCTCACAGAAACCCCGTCGAGATACCTGGGCCACCACGTGGTGGGCACCTTGGCTGCTCGCCACGGCATGACCGTGACGCTTGGAGTGGGCCACGAAGAAAAGGGTGTCACGGCAAAGATCGCCGTGCCAGCACGCCTGCTCTCACAGCCGCAAGATGATTCGCAGGACACCGACGATATTCACGACGTCGGCGTTGACGATCTCTCGCCATCGGAGGCGCTCACCGCCCTCGACGACTCAATTTGGGACTCGTTCGGTGAGTCCTCGGCATCTGAGCCGCTGGAGTCACCAGAAGACATCGCACGCGTGGAGTCCGAAGAGCGGGCTGAAGCTGTGTCGAAGTCACTCGGCGCTCTATCGGCCCTTTCGGCGACGACGTCTGCTCCCCGAGCTGATGCAAGCGTCGCCGTGCCGGAGTCGAATGCAAGCGTCGCCTTGTCGGAGCCGAACGCAGACGTTGGTATTGCGCATACCGATGAAGCGGCGTCGGTCGAGGCCTCAGAACAGCGGCCAGTACAGGAACCAGCCGCACTCGTGGGTGGGCTCTTGAAGCGCCGAAAGATCCCCAAAGACCCAGACGCTCCACCCGTTCTTGCCAAGCGTGGCGACGCGGCTGCATCCGAACTGCGTCGAGCAGAAGACCAGATCGCTGACCGCGACGTAGCTGCTAGCGAACCATCACTCGACAGCGGAGCTTCCGACGAGATCGGTGCCGGCTTGGCTCGTCGAGAAAAGGGAGCAAGTCTCCCGGCTGGCATCTCGCCGACCCCGTCAGCGCCCGTCGATGACATTCCTCGACGCCTGCGGCCGGTGTCCGAGAAGGATCTTGCCGTCGACCCTGCAGCACGAGCAGAAGAACACCTCTCGTTCGCCAAGAGCCTTTCGGGCTTCCAGCAGTCCGCTGGAGTCCCAGACGCCGCCGACATTCAGCGGTGGTATGCGAACGCCGGAAACCCTTCGACCGAAACCCCAACAGGAGACACCCATGAAGGCGAATGACATCGACTGGATGTTGAACAGGTTCGTCGAGGAGACCCCGGGCGTTCTATGCACCCAGACGGTCTCTGCCGACGGTATGGACCTCGCGCACTCGACGGCAATGACGCAGATGCAGGCCGACCAGATGGGGGCGATTGCATCGGGTCTGGCGAGTCTGACTGAGTCGGCTGCCGAGTCGTTTGGCATCTTGCCCGTTGTCCGCCAGGTCATCGAAGCTGCTGGTGGTTGGATCTTGATCACCCGAATTTCTTCCCGCGCGAGCCTCATGGTTTTGGCTGAGCACAGCGCAGATCTCGGACTGGTCGGCTACGAAATGAGCCGCTTGGCTGACCAAGCTGGCGAGGTGTTGTCACCAGAAGTGATCAACGAACTCAAGAACAGTCTCGGGGTCTGATCCGATGAGGTTCGAGGATGAGGCACCGGTCGGCAACGAGGTTGTCCGATCGTTCCTCGTGACCGGTGGCAAAGCGTCCACCGGTGGCGGCGACGAAGAGGTGTCGTTGGAGACCCTCATCGGCCCATCGCAGCTCGGCCGTGTCGAACAACCAGAACTCAAATTTGAGCGGGGTCAGATCCTGAGCCTGCTCGTAGAAGCGCAAGACCAGGGAAATGAGATGTCGGTCGCAGAAGTGTCTGCCCATCTCGGCCTCCCCATGCTGTCGACAGTCACCCTCGTCGCTCAGCTCATCGACGACGGGCTTCTTGACGTCGAATCGACAACTACCACGATGGATCTTGACGACCTGCAGCTCATCCGAGATGCAATCGCCAGCTTGTGAGGAACGTGACAATGAGTGGCCCAGACGAGACAACGAAGAAAGTTCGCGCCACATCGGCGAAGCTCGTGATCGCCGGTGGCTTTGGTGTCGGCAAGACCACCTTCGTTGGCAAGGTGTCCGAGATCCCGCCGTTGCGGACAGAGGAACACCTGACCGAAGCAGCATCTGATCACGATGACGTCTCGAAGGTCGGTGAGAAGACAAGCACGACCGTCGCTATGGACTTTGGTCGAATCACGGTGACCGAGAACATGGTTTTGTACCTGTTCGGCACGCCAGGGCAGAGCCGTTTTGCCTTCATGTGGGACAAAATCTGTCTTGGAGCGATCGGCGCCGTCGTCCTGATTGATGTGCGCCGATTCGAGGATTCGTTCGCGGCAGTCGACTACTTCGAGTCGCGCAATATTCCCTTTGTGGTTGCCATCAACAACTTTCCGGATTCGCCCGTAGTCGACCCTGAAGACGTCCGCGAAGCGTTGGGGATCGACAAAGGCATCCCGATCTTCCCAATGGACGCAACCCAGACCGAGGAAGTGAAGTCGTCGCTGATCAGGCTCGTCGACTTCCTGATGGCTCGATTCTCTGAAAAGCCTCAGCGCCCACCACGTCGCAAAGATCTACTTCGTCGCTGACCGGGCGTCGTCAGCGAGTGGCGTCAGCAATGCGTTCACTCACACGTTGCGCAACGTCGGTCAGCGCAACCTCTTCGGTATTGCCGGAGCGTCGTTCAGTGAGCTCTGCGTTGCCCTCTTTGAGGCCTCGAGGCCCGAGTGTGACCCGGAACGGGATTCCGATGAGTTCGGCGTCGGCGAACTTGACCCCGGCACGAGCATCGCGGTCGTCGAGGAGGGCATCGACCCCAAGGCTCTTGAGCTCGTCGTAGATCTTCTGCCCGGCCGCGAGCGTTTCGTCGTCGAGCCTCATCAACGTGACGACCGCCTGGAACGGCGCGATCGAGACGGGCCAGATGATGCCGTTCTCATCGTGGTTCGCTTCGACAGCAGCAGCCATGTTGCGGCCGATGCCGATGCCGTAGCTGCCCATCACCACGGGGACCACGCCGTCGTCGGGCGTCGACACTGTCACACCGAACGTCTCGGCGTACTTGGTTCCCAGTTTGAAGATGTGCCCGATCTCGATGCAACGAACAATCGTGAGCTCGGCGCCGCAGTTGGCGCAGGCTTCGCCCGCACCAACCTCACGAAGGTCGGCCCATTGGCCAACCTTGACATCACGCTCGACGCTCACGCCGCGGTAGTGCTTGTCGTCGATGTTGGCGCCCGTCGTCATGTTGACGCGGCCCTCAAGAGCGACATCCATGATGATCGGGTGATCGGAAACGCCGACGCCGCCAAGGCTTCCCGGATGGGCACCGAGTGCTGCGACGGTTTCGTCTACTTCAGCCGGCCTGATCTGAATGGCGCCGGTCGCATCTGCGAGCTTTTGGGTATTCAGCTGGTGGTCGCCTCTGACCACCACGAGCGTGATGGTTCCGTCGAGCATCATCACGAGCGTCTTGAGCTGATGGTCTGCCGCCGCACCGCCGTCGAACTCCTCGAGCGCAGCGATGGTACGAACACCCGGGGTGTCGAACTGTTCGAGGGCGGTAGCGGCGCCGTCGTCGATAGCAGGGAGGGCAGAGGTGGCCTTTTCGATGTTTGCTGAGTAGCCGCAGTCTGGACAGCGCACGACGTCGTCTTCACCCGCCTCAGAGGGGGTCATGAATTCGACCGAGTCGTTGCCTCCCATGGCTCCGGAGCTTGCCTCGACGCCAAACGCCGGCACTTCGATGCGCTCGAAGATGCGGCGGTAGGCAACGTCATGACGGTCGAACGCTGCATCGAGACCAGCTTGATCGACGTCGAAGCTGTAGGAGTCCTTCATGTGGAACTCTCGCACCCGTAGCAATCCGCTCTTCGGGCGCGCCTCATCGCGGAACTTCGTTTGGATGTGGTACCAGACCTGGGGCAGCTGTTTGTAGGAGCTCAGCTCGGAGGCAACGGTCGCGAAGATCTCTTCGTGGGTGATGCCGAGGGCCAACTCGGCGCCCTTGCGGTCTTCGAGTCGGAACATGATCTCGCCCATCGTGTCCCAGCGCCCTGACTCCTTCCAGATACCCGAGGGGTGCATGGTCGGCAGCAAGAACTCCTGCCCGCCAATCGCTTCGATCTCTTCGCGGACGATCTGAGCGACCTTCTGATGCACCCGCCATCCGAGCGGCAGCATCGAGTAGTGCCCCGCATGCAGCTGGCGCATGAATCCGCCGCGTACCAGCAGCTGGTGGCTTGGGGCCACGGCATCGTTGGGGGCATCTCGAAGTGTGGGTGAGAACAGCTGGGACCAGCGCATGCCCGGAGGGTAGTGCCGAGCTGAGGGACCTTTGCCGATTAGTTTCGTCGGCGCTGTCGTGAGGCGGCTGTCGTGGGGTGGCACACGAGTAGGGCCAACTCAGGTTTGGCTGCCCAGTGCCGACTGGAACCGGTGGCCAACGTTGACTTCGCGATTCTGCACAATCGTGGCCTCCGTCCCGATGAAGCGGTGATGGAAGCTGCTGTTGGTGGCGCGTCTCGACTCGAGATCATGAAGGGTCTCTGGGACCATTGGGGAGTCAACCTTGTGACACCAGAGTCCAAGAGCACCGATCCAGCCGGGTACCCATCAGTTGTGGCCCGAGATGCAGCCAACGTTGCGCTCGGAGCCCTCTTGCTGCGCTACCCCAAGGCCTCGGCCGATGAGGTGTCGGCTTTCGAGGCGGCAACCGACATCAGCCAAAAGGTCCACGCCCTGGCAATGGCTGACCGAGTGGCAGATGCGATCGCATTTCACGAGCGTCTCGATGATGAGCAATTGGCGCTGCGAACGTTGTCGGCTGACGAGTGCCGAGAGATTGCTGCAACCCACATCGATGAGGCAAGCGGCGTCGTGCGAATCCAGGACGATGCATCGACCTTGCGGTACGCGTGGGGCTTTGTGTTTCTGTACCAGTCGGTGGCGTACCTCGACACCGGGGACTTCTCACAAATGGTCGCCGGGAACTCGCCGCTGCTGGTTGATCGGTTTACCGGCGCCCTTTGGGTGACGGGAACGGCGGAGCGTCCTGATCACTACGTCGAGCTCTACGAGCGCACGGGTTCGCCGAATCCGATCGATACCGAGTAATCAAGCGCAGGCGAGCACAGAGCGAATTTCACCGGCTTCCGGAGGGCGGGAGGCGAGTGGCATGATCCTCACGAGGCGCGGTCGGAGTCCTAGACTCAGCAGATGTCGAAGCGCACGAAGCTGCCAAAGCAACGCCTCACCACGCCGATGGTTCGTATCGACGGTGAGCTCCGGCCCGCGACCTGGGATGAAGCTCTCACTCGGGTTGTCGATGGCTTCAACGAGGTGAAGCAGACCAAGGGTGGCGAGGGATTCGCGATGTTCTCGTGCTCGAAAAGCACGAACGAGATGAACTACGCAGCCCAGAAGTTCGGCCGCGCGGTCCTGCAAACGAACAACATCGACTCTTGTAATCGAACTTGACACGCTCCCTCCGTCGTCGGTCTGGCGACAGTCTTTGGAGCAGGGGGCGGCACCGTCTCCTACAAAGAGATCGAAGAGACAGACGTCGTTCTTCTCTGGGGGTCAAACGCTCGGGAAGCTCACCCGATCTTCTTTCACCACTTGATGACCGGCCTCGACAATGGCGCTCGGATGTACGCCGTCGATCCGCGCCGAACCTCGTCTGCCAAGTTTGCTGATCTTTGGCTCGGTCTCGAGCTCGGGTCCGATGTGGCCTTGGCCAACACTGTTGCCAATCACATCATCACCAAGGACCTTGTCAACCACGAGTTCATTGCCCACTCGACCGAGGGCTACGAGGCGTTCAAAGAGTCGGTATCGACCTACACGCTCGAGCGGGGGGCCGCGCTCACTGGCTTGCCCGCTGAAGTCATCGCCGAGATGGCCGAAGCGTATGCCACCGCCGAAAAGGCCCAGATCCTGTGGACCCTCGGCATCACCGAGCATCACAACGCCGTCGACAACGTGTTGGCCCTCTGCAACTTGGCGCTGCTCACCGGCCACATCGGTCGATGGGGGAGCGGCCTGGTTCCGCTTCGAGGGCAGAACAACGTGCAGGGCGGTGGCGACATGGGCGCCCTGCCCAACAAGTTCCCCGGTTTCCAGAACGTCACAGACGACGCTCACCGAGCGAAGTTCGAAGCGGTCTATGGCGTCGAACTGCCCGCTGAAGACGGGATTCACCTGACGCTGATGTTTGAAGCCATGGAGCGGGGCGACATCACCGCCGCCTACGTGATCGGTGAGAACCCGGCTGATTCTGAGGCCGACATTCAGCACGCTCGAAAGATGTTGTCCGGTCTTGATCTTCTTGTTGTGCAGGACATCTTCATGACCCGCACGGCCGAGCTCGCCGACGTGGTGCTCCCTGCCTCGGTCGGCTGGGCCGAATGTGAAGGCACCGTCACCTCGTCTGAGCGCAGGGTGCAACGAGTGCGGGCTGCGGTTCCTCCGCCCGGAGAGGCGTGGCACGATCAAGACATCATTGGCGAGCTGGCTCGCCGGATGGGCTACGACTGGGGCCACCCCACGTCTGAGGATCTGTGGGAAGAGTTGCGATCGTTGTCGCCACTGCACGGCGGCATGACGTATGAGCGGCTCGAAGCTGAAGGCGGGCTGCAGTGGCCGTGCCCCGACGTTGATCATCCGGGCAGCCCATTCCTCCATGGCTGGCTGTGGGAAGACGACCTCGGGGGTCGTGGCCCTGCACCGTTCTCGACTGTCGAACACGCCGGCCCCAAAGAAGAGCTCACCGAACAGTTCCCGATTCGGCTCACCACGGGCCGTTCGCTCGATTCGTACAACACGGGCGTGCAGTCCGGCGGCTATGACTCACCGATCCGCTACGGCGACGCGCTCGACATCAACCCTGCCGATGCCGCTCGTCTCGAACTCGATGATGGCGAAAGGGTTCTGGTGAGCTCGCCTCGTGGTTCGGTCGAAATGCCGATCCGCTTCCAGCCCGACATCCCCGTCGGACTCACCTTCACGACATTTCACTTTCCTGAGCTGGTCGACATCAACAAATTGACCAACGACGCCTGGGACAAGCGTTCGGGCACCGCTGAGTTCAAGGCCGCGTCGATCCGCATCGAGAAGCTCCCCGCCGAGACGCGTGAACAGGCCGCCGTCGTGGAGCCGATCGCCGGTGCCTGATCTCCATCTCACTGAAGACCGTGCGTCGGTCGCAGAATCCGCAGCGATCGACCAAACACTGGCCGACCTCGGTGTGACACCAGCGATCGTCGTCGAGACCGAGCGCGTGGTTCGCGGTGGTGTCCACCGCAAGAACGAACGACGTCATGCGTTGTTGCCGTGCTTGCACGCGCTCCAGACCGAGTCCGGCTGGATCTCTCGTGGCGGCACGAACTACATCGCCGAGAAACTCAATATTCCTCCCGCCGAGATCTACGGCGTCGCGAGCTTCTATGAGATGTTCCGTGTCGACGAGGCGCCGGGCCATGACGACGACGTCGTCCACGTCTGTGTCGACTCGCCGTGCCTCCAGTACGCAGAGGCGAAGATCGCCGAGCTGACCGCAGCCGGCAAGCATGTGCACCGCAGCCCCTGCCTCGGTCAATGCGATCGGGCCACGGCCGACCACGGGCCGGCACTGTTCATTCAGGGCCGGGGTGCAGAGAACTCGGTGCCATCCGACGATGCGACAGGACTGTGGGATCTCCCCCAGAAGCACGAATTCGGCATCACGCTGTTGAAGAACGTCGGCCGGATTGATCCGACGTCGCTCGACGCCTACGTGGGTGCCGGCGGTTACAAGGCGCTGGCCAAGGCCTTCGGCATGGGCGCTGATCAGGTCATCGAAGAAGTCACCACCGCTGGGCTCATGGGCCGCGGTGGCGCTGCGTTTCCGACGGGCATCAAGTGGCGAGGCGTTGCTGCTGAATCAGGCACCAAGCACATCGTCGTGAACGCGGATGAGTCAGAGCCCGGCACGTTCAAAGATCGCACGATCATGGAGAACGACCCGTTTGCACTGATCGAGGCCATGACGATTGCTGGGTTTGCTACCGGTGCTCAGAAGGGCTGGATCTACATCCGCGGTGAGTATCCGCTCGCCACCCTGCGTCTTCAGAACGCCATTGACGAGGCTCGAGCTGCCGGGTTCGTCGGCGACGGCATCGCTCGCTCCTCGTTCAATTTCGATATCGAGATTCGTCGTGGTGCTGGTGCCTATATCTGTGGTGAAGAGACCGCACTGTTCAACTCGCTTGAAGGCTTCCGCGGCGAACCCCGACAGAAGCCGCCGTTTCCAACAACCAACGGATTGTTCGATCAGCCAACCGCGATCAACAACCCCGAGACGCTCCTCAACGTGCTCCCGATCGTGCTCGACGGCGGCGAGGCCTACAAGGCGCTCGGCACCGAAGGCAGTTCCGGGTACAAGCTCTTCTGCCTCTCGGGCGACGTGGCCACGCCTGGCACTTACGAAGTGACGTTCGGGCCGACTCTACGTGAGGTGCTCGAACTGGCCGGAGGCGTCCAAGGGACGTTGCGGGCGGTGCTGCTCGGCGGTGCCGCTGGCAGCTTCGTTGGCCCCGATGCCCTCGACATGCCGTTGACGATGGAGGCCACTCGTGCTGCTGGTGCCAGCCTCGGGTCTGGCGTCGTGATGGCGTTCAACGACACGACCGACTTCTCTGCTGTCTGCATCAGGATCGCCGAGTTTTTCCGCAACGAGAGCTGCGGCCAATGCGTGCCGTGTCGAGTCGGTGCGGTACGTCAGCACGAAGTGCTCGTACGCACCGCCGGAGCTCAACTCAACGGAGAGGTCACGTTGTTGAACGACATCGACCAGGCCATGAAAGACGCCTCGATCTGTGGCCTTGGCCATACCGCATCAACCGCCGTGTTGTCGGCAATCGAACTGGGACTCATCTGATGACAGCCACCGATCCGAACCTCACCGAAACCGCCGTCACGATCTCGGTCAACGGCAACGACGTGGCCGTCCCGGCCGGCTCGTCGATCCTCGATGCGTGCACGGCTGCCGGTATCGACACACCAACGATTTGCTACGCCGAGAACCTCACACCGGTTAACGCTTGCCGCGTCTGCGTGGTCGAGGTCGAGAACTCTCGGACGCTTGTGCCGTCGTGTAGCCGAACGGCCGAAGAAGGCATGGTCGTGCAGACCGACTCTGACCGAGTGCGCCACAGCCGCAAGATGGTGCTCGAGTTCCTCGGTTCCGGTGTTGATCTGAGCCAAGCCGACGAGATCGCTCCGTGGATGGAGACCTACGGCGCTGATCCGACGCGATTCGGTGACGACGTCGAGACGATGAATGAGAGCGTCCGCATCGAAGACGATCTCTACGTCCGCGACTACGACAAGTGCGTGCTTTGCTACAAGTGCGTCGAGGCCTGCGGCGACGACGCACAGCACACCTTTGCCATCTCGATGTCGGGGCGTGGATTCGGCGCTCGGATCGCGACCGAGTTCGATGTGACCTTGCCTGAGTCGGCGTGTGTCTATTGCGGCAACTGCGTCGCCGTGTGCCCAACGAACGCGTTGCAGTTCAAGACCGAGTTCGACCTGCGTAAGGCCGACAACTGGCGGGAAGAAGACCAGTCGGTCACCCAAACCGTGTGCTCGTACTGCGGTGTCGGGTGCAATCTCGAGCTGCACACTCAGGACGAGCGGATCGTCAAGGTGACCAGCCCCAACGATCACAGCGTCACCAGCGGCCACCTGTGCATCAAGGGTCGCTTCGGCTGGCAGTACGTGCACGCTGGCGCTGACGACTGATTTCGACGCGTAGTCTCGCGTTCCTGTGGCTTCCCACCGAATCCTGCGCTCCAGCCAACTGACGATCGATCTCGGGCGCCTGCTGCGCAACTACGAGATCGTTGCCGAACAGGCAGGCCCAGCATCGGTTGCAGCCATGGTGAAGGCGAACGGCTACGGACTTGGTGCTGTGGAGGTGTCGGCCGCTCTGGCGGCTGCTGGCTGTGTGGAGTTTTTCGTTGCCCACGTGGCCGAGGGCGTCGCCGTACGCGCGGCGGTTGCCGACGCCAAGATCCACGTGCTCAACGGTGCCATGCCCGGAACCGAAGACGATCTCATCGAACACAACCTCGTGCCGGTGCTGAACAGCCTCGAACAGATCGAGCTGTGGCGGCTGGCGGCGACAGCCAGCGGCCAAGAGCTCGTTTCGACACTGCACTTCGACACGGGCATGAGCCGGCTCGGGCTGGCTGCTGACGAAACGGCGACGCTGCTGGACGATCTCGACCAGCTGAGCGGGCTGCGAATCGAACACGTCATGAGCCACCTTGCCTCGGCCGATGTTGCCGGCAGCGACCAGTCGGCTGCCCAGCTCGCTTCGTTTGGCCCGCTACGAGATCGCTTTCCCGATGCCTCCGCCTCGCTCGCGAACTCAGCAGGAATCTTCCTCGACCCGGCGTTTCGCTTCGACACGGTGCGGCCCGGCATTGCGCTGTACGGCGGAACCCCGCTCACCGATGGCACCAACCCAATGGTGCAGGTGGTGACCCTCGAGGCGCCGATCGTGCAGGTTCGCAACGTGGTCGCTGGAGAGACGATCGGTTACGGCGCCACCCACACCATGGAGGATGGTGGTCGGGTGGCCACCGTGGCGCTCGGATACGCCGACGGGTTTCTTCGCTCATCATCCAACCGGGGAATGGGTTGGGTCGATGGCCACCCAGTCCCGATCATTGGGCGGGTCTCCATGGACCTCATCACCCTGGACGTGGCTGCGGTGCCCGAAGCTTCGCTCTGGCTCGGAGCGCCGGTGGAGCTGATCGGCGACAACACACCCATCGACGACGTTGCCGGGCGGGCTGGCTCGATCGCCAACGAGTTGTTGACCGATCTGGGCACTCGCTATCAGCGGGTGTACGTCGAGTAGCCCGCCACGTGGTGCTTGCCCTGCAACACTCAGGGCATGGATATCGAAGATCTGCTGGGTTCTCTTGGTGGCGACCAAGTGCAACGAGTTCTGCAAGTCGTCCGTCAGGTCGACGACAACTGGGACGGCCTCATGCAGGCCGTCGACTTCATCGCCGAACACGGAGAGGGTCTGATCGATCTGCTCGGTCGGCTGCCCGACATTCTCGACCGCGCCGGAGAGGCGCTTGGCACGGCGGCCGAAGCTGCCATCGAAGCGAGCAGCTTCCTGACTGCGGGTGATGGCCTCGACGCCGACGACATCGCCGGGAGCGCAGGCATGGCGATGGCCGTCTGCCAGGAGCACCTCAGTGCCGTGGCGGGTCTGCTCGACCGAGTGGGCAACGAGTTGGCCGGAATCAACGTTCCGGCGTTCGACATCGAGCGCAGCGAGGTGATGGGTCTCTCGGTGGTGTCTGGCATCGACGTAACGTCCAATCGGGTTGCCGCCGGAGCCGCTCGTGACGTCAAGGCCGGCGCCCGCCAACTGAGCGAGGTGGCTGAAGCGCTTGCTGCTGCCGGCGACGGACTGGGTCGGTTGCAGTCGAACCTCGGCGCGGCTGGAACACGGATCAACTCCCTGGCTGCTGACGTCGAAGCGAGTGGCTTGGCCCTGACCGAGTTGTCGGGCGGCGGGGCGAAGAAACGAACATCGAGAACCCGGAAAGCCAAGGCGCAGAAGCCGTCGTCTTCGAAGACCAAGAAGCGCTCGGCTCCCCAGCGCACGACTGCGAAGGCAAAGCGGACCAAGACCGCCAAGAAGGCCAGCACGAAGAAAAAGTCCACGAACAAAAAGAAGGTGGCAGCAAAGAGCTCTTCGAAGAAGCGATCGACGCCCAAGAAGCAGACCCCGTCGAAGAGCACACGGACGGGCAAGAAGGCGAAGAGCACACGGACCACGAAGAACACACGAGCCGCGAAGAACACACGGTCCAAAAGGCGTCCCGCTACCAAGAAGGGGCAGAAGGTGAAGCTCGGCCAAGGCGTGCTGCGGCCGCGCAGTTGAGGTCGGGCTCTGCCGGCTCAACTCGAACCGCTCAACTTGATGTTGTTCTGATGGCTCTGACAGCCTCATCCCATGACACGAGCGATTGACACCGGTACCGACGACTTGCAGGCCCACGTCGAGGGCCACCTCGGGGTCATCACCTTCAATCGGCCGGATCGCCGAAACGCGTTGTCTGAAGCGATGTATGGCGGTATTGACGCTGCGCTCGCTGATATGGCGGCCGACCGCGAGGTTCGCGCCGTGATGATGACAGGCGCCGGTGGAGCGTTCTGCGCCGGTGGTGACGTCAAGGCGATGAATGAGTCGCACGTGACGGGCACCCCACGCGCCGGGCGCAGCACTGACCCCGAGTCGAACATCGCTCACCTTCGCGCCAACCAACGAGCGGTGTCGCTTGCCATCCACCAATTCCGCAAGCCGGTGATTGCTGCCCTGCCAGGCGCAGCGGCCGGAGCCGGCTTCTCGATTGCGTTGGCGGCCGACATTCGCCTCGCCGCCGAACGGGCGTTGCTCGTGACAGCGTTCGCAAACGTGGGAGCCTCTGGTGACTTCGGTGGTAGTTGGTTTCTCACCCAACTCGTCGGGCCGGCCAAGGCCAAGGAGCTGTACTTCACGTCGCCCCGATTGACCGCGGCACAAGGCCACGAGCTCGGCCTCGTCAACCACGTCCTACCTGATGACAACTTCGAGCGGGCTGCTCTCGACTGGTGCCACGACCTTGCGAGCCGGGCCCCGATCGCGATGGGCTACATGAAGGAGAACCTCAATCGGGCCATTACAAGCGACCTTGCCACCGCGCTCGATGCCGAGGCCGTAGCGATGACCCGGTCAATGAGCACTGCCGATCATCGAGAGGCTGCAGCGGCCTTTGTTGAGAAGCGGTCTCCCAACTTCATTGGCGAATAGCAAGCACGATCGAGCGTCCGCCACTGTTTTCGTCTCGGGCGACAAAGGTCAGTTCGCCAAACCCGGCCTCCTGCAGTAGCTGCTGGTACTCAGCTGGATCAAGGCTCGCGTGATACACGGACTCGTTGCCGACCTGGCCGGTCACCTCGCCCGCTCCTGGACCGACGGTGAGCAGTAGCGGCCCGCCGGCTGTGACGTAGTCGGCGAACCGTGGAAGTACTCGACGCTGTTCATCTGGTGAGAGGTGAAAGAAGCCATCCCAGCTGATCACTCCATCGAACTGTCGATCGATGACGAGTGTGCGTATATCTGCCTCGAGCCACTCGTGATCAGGAAAGCGTGAGCGAGCAAGCTCCAACATGGCGTTCGCGTAGTCGACCCCGGTGAGCGAGAAACCACGAGCGATCAGCTCCGAAGCAACCGGTTCACCAGCTCCGCAGCCGAGGTCGAGTACCGAACCTGTCTCTGGCAGCCGTTCGGCAAAGGTGGCAAGCCATGCCGATTCGAGTCCGGAACGGTTGCGATGCTGGTCAAAGACGGCAGCCTGGCGCTCGTAAACAGCTTGGGTGTCGGCACGGATCGCGTCGAGGTCGTGGCGTTCCATATCGAGCTGAGCGTATTGGCCCGTCGGGGCATCGACCTTCGGTGGCCTGCACCGGAATGGCCATGCGGTGTGGGAGGTTGTTCACCCTGTCTATGTCATCTCCCACCCCCATTGAAGACCTCGTCGATCAGTCGCTCGACCATGCAGACAAGGCTCGTCAGGGCCAAGTCGATGCAGACACTGGGTCCGCAGACTCAGCCTCGTCAGGCTCTCGGTCCTCTCGGGTCCGCCGGATGTTGGGGTTGGCGGTCTGGGCGTCGTTTATTGGTGGCTACTTCTTGTTTGCTCGCTCGCGAGGGCTTGGGCCAATTGACGCCGCCGAGGAGTTGCGGCAAACGCTGAGTGGCGCCTGGTGGGCACCTCTTGCGTTTGTTGTCTTCTACATGGCCCGCCCGCTCGTGCTCTTTCCGGCGACCGTGCTCACGATTTTCGCTGGCTTGGTGTTTGGGCCGGTCTCTGGCACGTTGCTCACCCTGGTCGGCTCCAGTCTTTCAACCGCTCTCACCTACCTCATCGGACGCTTCTTCTCGCCCGACATGCTGTCCCCCCGCCTCACGTCACTGATCGGCCCACTGATCGACCGTGCTCGTGAGCGCCCCTTCGAATCGGCGCTGGTGATGAGGTTGCTCTATCTACCATTCGATGCTGTCGGCTACGTCGCCGGATTCGCCCGGCTGAAGATGCTGCCGTTTCTTGTCGGCTCGTTCATTGGGACGATCCCCGGCACGGTTGCCTTTGTCGGATTCGGCGCATCGGTTGACTCTCTCAACGAGGGCACCCCGTCGTTCGACTTTCGCATTCTCGGGGCCTCAGCGTTGCTCGCCGTTGCCGGTTCGCTCTTCGCTCGTTGGTTGCGAAATCGCACCGACCGGTCAAACGAAACGGGCGAGCTGTCACCTTCACCCCAGATGACCAAACCCGCAAAGGAATCGCTATGACCACCGCAACAGCCAGCGTGCAGGTCGATGCCGCAATCATCGGCGCTGGCTCCGGTGGCCTGACGGTCGCCATCGGCCTCAGCCAGTTCGGCAAGTCCGTGGCGCTCATCGAAGCTGCCGAGATCGGCGGTGACTGCACCAACGTCGGCTGCATTCCGTCGAAGTCGCTGCTCCACCACACGGCCCATCAAGACGATCGCCTCGCATCAGAAGTGTTGGCGAAGGTGCGCGAGCGTCGAGATTCGCTTCGAGACCACGAGACCGAAGAGTTCAACAACAAAGACGGCGTCAACATGGTGTGGGGCCGAGCCAAGATCGACGCGGTCGATCACATCACCGTCACCCACGCCGACGCTTCGACCACATCGGTCGTCGCAAAGCACATCGTTGTTGCGACCGGGTCGAGGGCCCGTCGGATCCCGATTGAGGGGCTCGCCGAGGATCGATATCTCACGAATGCCGAACTCTTCGAGGAGCACGACGCGCCAGGCAAGTTGGTGATCGTCGGCGCCGGGCCGATCGGCGTCGAGATGGCAACCGCCTTTCGGCGTCTCGGCTCTGGGGTCGTCGTGCTGGACGCGGCCCCTCGCATCCTTCCGCTCTATCTGCCGGAAGCCAGCGCCATCGTCGAGCGAGAGCTCACCAAGCAGGGCATTGACGTCCGAGCCGGAATGGTGGCCAAGAGTTTCGACGAGGCGACCCAGACGATGCAGATTGGCCCCCTCGATGGGGATGCCACTGCCGAGATCACCGGCGTCGATCGAGTCTTGGTTGCGGTTGGTCGGGTGCCCAACTCTGAAGACCTTGGTCTCGAAGAGATCGGTGTCGAAATGGAGCGGGGCCGCATCGTCATTGATGCGAAGGGTCGCTCGTCTATCGACGGCATCTGGGCCTGCGGCGATGTGACGACCGAGGGCGCAACCACCCATGCCGCCAATGCATGGGGACGCCGCATCATCAAGCACATCATCGCTCCACCGGCACCGGCTGGGCCTGCGCCGCTGCATCCAGCAGTGACCTTCTCCAACCCCGAGGCCGCGACCATCGGGGAGCAGCCCGAAGAAGTGCCGAGCGACGTGCGTCGGGTGGTCGTCGACTATGGCGCCATCGACCGCTCGTACACCGACGAGGTCGGTGAGGGAATCATCGTTGTCGATGTACGGCGCTTCCGTGGAACGGTTCTCGGCGCAACGGTTGTTGGTCCGCGAGCCGGTGAGCTCATCTCGACCTTCAGCCTCGCCATGAAGAACGACATCAAGTTCTCGAAGTGGTACGGAACGGTCTGGCCCTACCCGTCGTATTCAGACGGCATCGGCAAGGCCGTCGACCTCTACATGGGCGAAGCGCTGCCGAACATCCACCGCGAGTTCGCGGCATGGGCCAAGGGCAAAGTGGGTCGCCTCGTCAAGTGATGCTCTGCATCTGTTCGCTCCGGTTGTGGCGAATCAGTGTTGTGACGAAGCAGCGTTGTGACGAACACATGACCGTGACGTGTCTTTCGGCACGTCGCCGGGAACCGGGAACGATCTGGGCCCGTCAGAGGTTGTATCAGTCACATCCTCAACCCCTGTTCTTCGCCCGAAGGAGGCAACAACAATGACTGTCACCAAGCCAATCCCAAGCTCTGCCTACCCCACCGTTGCCGCCACGATCGAACAAGCACGAGACCGCATCGACGGCGAGGACTACGTGCCTGTCGCCGACTGTGTCGACACCCTGCTCGATTGCTTCAACGCAGCTGTTCGCCCTGATGTGAAGGACGTCGTACAGCACATCTTGCCGGCGTTCTCGAACGGCAATGTTCGCAAGGCCGAAGACTTCAGCGCCGCTCTTGACGAGATCCAAGTTGCGCTTCAGGTCGACGCTGCGTTCGACGAAGTCGACCTCGAAGACTGAAGCTCTGACCTCAGCGCAGACTGAATAAACGCGAAGACGAGTGGCGGGACCCCCAGGACCCGCCACTCAACTTCACATTGGGGCGATGGCTCGAATTTGGTCACGTTCGAGGTGACGAACCATGCCATCGACGGCAAGGTCCAAACCTTCCGGTGCGAGCGCAATCACGATGCCTCGCAACATCCCGCTCCGGGTATGTACCAAGGCTCGCTTACCCTCGAGACTCGGCCCGTCGAATGGAATCCGCAACATCGATTTCCGCCTTTCGTTGACCGACGCCGTTGTCGGGCAATACATCGACGATACGGCCTGATGTGTCGCCGGTCACTGGGTCGTCCTCCACACCTCGTGGGGCGTTTGGATCAGACGGTGGACTGGAACTTCTGCATCAGCCAGGGACCGGCAACAACGGGCTGATGTCGAGGTGCCTCGCCGCGGGTGAGACACGATGGCAGACACTCAATACGCGCATCCCAGTTGGCCATCTGGAAAAAGGCGAACGATTGGCGAGGTCGCGGGTCGGCCGCAGTGACTCGATGCTTGGTCGACCGCCATCGATCGTTGGTCCACTGGGCGATCGAGTCGCCTAGGTTGACGATGAACATGTCGCTGTTGGGCTCGATATCGGTCCAGCTGCCATCGATGTTCTCGATCTGAAGGCCGGGAACGTCATCGGTTCGCAGGATCGTGAACATGCCGTAGTCCGAATGAGCGCCGGCTCGTAACGACTCGCCGACATCGCCGGTGATCTCGGGGTAGTGCAGCGCTCGCATCGAGGTGATGGGCCGGTCGATCTTGGCGTCGAAATAGTCGGCCGGTAGATCCAAGGCGCGGGCCATCACCAGTGCCAAGTGGTTGCTGAGGGTTGTGAGCAAGCGGTAGTAGGCGGTCCAGCTGGCCTTGAGGTCGTCGGCCGTTGGCGACCAGATGCTTGGCGAGTTGACCCACAGATCGCCGTCGATTGTGTGGGTCCCGCAGTCGGGGCCCACCGAGAACGACTCCTTGAGGTCTGGGGCGGCCGCCACGTCTCCGAGCGAGGCTGCGAGCGTCTCGTGCTTGAACGGTGAGTACCCGTAGGGGTACCCGGGCTCAGGAAAGGCAACGGCGAGTTTTTCGTGTTCGGGTTTGGCGAAGAAGCGGGTTGCGGCATCCCACGCATCGATGGCCACCTTCGTGTCGATGGCCGAGACCGGCACCAGAAAGAAGCCCGTTGTTTCGCACGCCGTTGCCATGATCTCGGCTTGCTCGGCAACCGGACTGTCGGGATCAACAACCTCGAGCATCTAGTTGCCGTGGGAGTCGCGCAGCTCTCGCTTGAGCACCTTGCCCGTGGCGTTGTGGGGGATCTCGTCGATGAATACGACCGACTGCGGCACCTTGAAGCGAGCCAGGTTTTGTCGGCAATGGTTGATCACCGTTGCCTCGTCGAGTTCGGCGCCCTCCTTCTTGACCACGATGGCTCTGCCAACCTCGACCCACTTGTCGTCCGGAACACCGATGATGGCGACCTCTCCGACGGCCTCGAGCTGGAAGATGACCGACTCGACCTCAGCCGGATACACGTTCTCGCCGCCGGAGATGTACATGTCTTTCCAGCGGTCGACCACGTAGTAGAAGCCGTCGTCGTCTTGCCGTGCGGCATCGCCCGTCTTCAAGAAGCCGTCGTGGAAGGACGACTCGGTGGCCTCTGGTTTGTTCCAGTAGCCGGGAGTGATGTTGGGGCCGCGAACCCAGAGTTCGCCGATGTCGCCTTGGGCGACGTCGTTGCCGTCGTCGTCGACAATCCGGACTTCGGTGTGCATGCACGGCTGGCCCGCAGACCCGATCTTGGTCGAGCAGTCTTCGGGCTTGAGAGCAAGCACAAGCGGGCTGGTTTCGGTCATGCCGAAGCCTTGCTGCAGCGGCAGTCCTTTGGCGTCCCAGGCTTCGATCAACGGTGTTGGGGTAGGGGAGCCGCCGACGCACGCGGCCTCGATCGTGGGGAACGTCGCTGTGTCGAACGCTGGCACCTGGCTCATAAAGAGATAGTTCGCAGGTACGCCGATGAAGTGGGTGACGCCGACTTCTTCATCGGACAGTAGAGACAAACACTCGGCCGGGTCGAAGGTGCGCACGATGATGTTGGTACCACCGAAGTGAAAGGCGGGGTTGGCGAACACGTTGAGGCCACCGGTGTGGAACAACGGCAGGAAGGCGAGGTTCACCATGTTGGCGTGGAGGCTGTAGAACTCGACGCAGTTCACGGCATTCCACAGCGTCATTCCCTGGGTGATCATGGCGCCCTTGGGCCGGCCCGTGGTGCCCGAGGTGTACATGATCGTGAGCACCGTGTCGTGGGTGCAGGGGTGGTTCACGACCTCGGGAGCTGCCGCTTCCAACACGTCTTCATAGCCAGCGTGGTTTGCGGAACCGCCGTCCCAGTTGATGAGATGCGAGATCTCGCATGACGTCGCGAGGGCATCGGCGGCCTCGACGAAGTCGTTGTCGAAGATGATCACGTTTGGTCCGCAGTCGCCCACGATGTACTCGAGCTCGGGGATCGCAAGCCGCCAGTTGAGGGGCACGAAGATGGCGCCGAGCTTCCAACAGGCAAACTGCACCTCGAAGAAGTTGCTGTTGTTGTTGGCCAGTACGGCGACCCGGTCCCCGGGCCCGACACCGAACTCGTTCGATAGCGCATTCGCCAACTTCATGGTGCGCTCGTTCATCTCAATCCAGGTGAACGTGCGATCGGTGGCGAGGTCGATCATGGCGATCTGGTCGCCACGAATGGATGCGTGGTGCTGAATCCAATCAAACGATGCGGTACTCACGGCGACTCCCAACGTGTTTGCGTCGCCCGAGTCTGGCTGTCCGGCGCTGCGTACGTCCAACGCGTCGAGTGGGAAGCAACCCCTGCCGCCCGGCAGCACCGACCGCCCGGGTGTTGGCCAAGGAGTTTCGTCCGCGAGTGCCGATGGCAACTCGATCGGCCGGTTACCAGTCGAGTGAAAGTGTGGAACGCATTGCGGCCTCAAAGTCGGCGTCGCTCAACGCCTTCCATGTGTCGAGGATGAGTTCCGCATCAGCGCCTACCCGAACCCGGAGAGGAGCCTCTGGGTCCTCGATTGCGTCTGCAATCGTTACTGCTGCCGCTGCTGCGGTTGTTCGGCCGCTGCCTCCAGTGACTTTGTCGTCGGTTCCCGCCCACTGGCGCCAGAGCTCCTGATAGACGGCGGGTCCTTCGTGACGTTCTGAGTGCTTCATGCCGGGCGCGATGTAGCCGGGTTGAACAATCAGCATCCGGATGCCGAAGTGACCGAGCTCGTAGTGCAGCGACTCTGAGAGCGCCTCTAGTCCGGACTTCGACGCGCAGTAAGGCCCTTCGGTCGGAGACCCGACCTGGCCCTGCACACTCGATACGTTGACGATGAGTCCCTGGCCACGATCTCGCCATGCTGGTACGACTGCTTGGATCATTCTCAGCGGTCCGATCGTGTTGGTTTCGAGGATTGATCGAAGACGGTCGAGAGGGAAGTCTTCGAGTGGCCCAGCTCCAGCGAGTGCGGCGTTGTTGACCAACACGTCGATCTCTCCAGCGTCCTCGATGCAAGTTGTCACTGATTGTTCGTCGGTGACGTCGAGCTGCAACCGCCGCACGTTGCGGTACGGGCTAATGTCTTCGACGTTTCGTGCGGTGGCGATGACCTCGTGACCACGGTGGGCCAGCTCGTGAGCAAGAGCTGACCCTATTGCTCGGGCTGCTCCCGTGATAAGAATCCGGCGTGACTGCTCGTTCATCGCAGCAGTATCGCAGTTCATGGAGAGAGCTCGATGAGACCGTATTCACTTCGAGGGGCATGAGCACTCGGACTGCCTGGCTGCGACAGGACACGTGGGCCGCTCGCTAGCGGATGACGAGTTTGTACTCCCGAATGAAAAACACGAGGGCAGCAGCCGGGAGCGTCACGATGGCGACCGCCATACCGACCGAGACCGAGTCGAGCGATGCCAGCCCACCGACCATGACGGGGGCAACAAGCGTGCCGACGCGAGAGCCGGCGGTCATCGCTCCAAGAGCAACACCCGGCCGCCCGGGGGCCTGGGCAGCTTCGTCGTACAGCTTCGGAAACAGCACCCCGACGCCAAGCCCGGCGATGAGAAGTCCAATCATCGACAGCGTGATGTTTGGAACAAGATTGGCCATTGCCATGCCGATTGCGGCGATCAAGATCGACCAGCGGGTGTGGGTCGCGGCACCGAATCGGTGCGTCAGAGCATCGCCGCTGAAGCGGCCAACGACCATGCCAACGGTGAAGGCGACAAAGCCGAGTGCGGCCCGGCTCTCGGTGGCCCCGAGATCCTCGACAAACCGCAGGGCAGCCCAGTCAGTGGTGATGAACTCGACGATGATGGCTCCCGCTCCAACAACGGCCACGAGCAGGGCGAAACCG
>CALJSB010000021.1 GCA_937976305.1 uncultured Acidimicrobiales bacterium | reverse complement strand
CGGCGTTTTCGTAGGGGTCAGGTCTGAAACGTTAACGAGGCGCCGTCAGACACTCGAAGCGACTCGTCTTGTCATCATTGCGGCGATGGGTCCGTGAGGGAACTTGACCAGCCGCAGGTAGGCGGCTCCGAGCCGATCGTGGGCGAGGGCTGCCGTGGTCATGGAGAGGACGCCCTCGTCGAGTTCGAGCGAGAGCCGCATCGAGAATCGATCGTCGTCGCCGCCGAGCAGAATTTCACGTTCGGTCCGGTCGATCACGGTGAACACGCTCAGAACGTCACCCACCGAGATCGGCACCGTCACGTGGGGCGGCCCTGAAGCCTCGACGGCAAAGCCCAGTCGCTTCACGACGGCATTGCGGACTTGCATCAGCCGCACCAGCCAAGGCGGTGTGTTGGTGAAGAAGGCATTGCAGGCGTCGTCGATTGTGGCGTGATCGGGGTTCGAGACGTTGGCCTCATGGCGATCGAAGATGAGTGGTTGCTTGGTTGGGTGGGCGTCGATGAACGCTTCGATCAGCCCACGAGGGGGAGAGGTGATCATGGTGACACCATCGCTGCACGGGCAGGTCTGGCAGGGTCGGCCGCAGCGCCATCGTCGGGATCGAGGGGACGGCCGTACAGGGCGAGACCGACGACGATGGCGAGGAGAACGCCACCAAGGTTGATCTCGCCGCCCGTGAGGGCCAAGGTGCCGACGGCAGGGATGCCGTAGAGCACGGCAAGGACTCCGACGATCCAGTTGCGGGCCTCAGCGGAGTCCATCCGTGCCGCACCGATCAACAAGACGCCGCCAGCAACCCACCCCATGGTGCCCAGCTGGTAGGTGCCGGTCACGAAGGCGAGGTCGTCCTCAGCCATCTCGATTCCTCGGAGAATGTTGTCGCCCGAGATGCCGTGGTATGCGGCGGTGGCCAAGGCGGTCGTACCGGCTAGGCGTAGTGCGAGGTTTCTGATCATGTTGTCGCTTTCCTTGGTTCGTGGGACCCATTGGTTCCAAACACTTCTGTATGGTCAAACCATACATGACTGTTTGCTCGCGTCAAGACAGTTCTGTATGGTGTGTGTCACATGGCAACCGCACCGACACGTTCTAAAGGCCGACTCTCGAAGCAGGACTGGCTCGACCACGGGCTCAACACGCTCGCCAGCGAGGGCTTTACCGGTCTCAAGGCCGACCGAATGGTCAAGACACTTGGGGTGTCGCGCGGGAGCTTCTATCACCACTTCGAAGATCTCGGAGCCTTTCACCAGTCGGTGCTCGAGCGATGGCTGGAAGTGACCGTGGTGGCCGTGGTGTCCGACTTGGAGGCGCAGAAGTTCGACGATCCCGTCGCGCAGCTCGTGGCCCTGATCGAGATCGCAAGCCAGGGGATGGGCAGCGAGCTCGAGCGGGCCATCCGAGCATGGGGATTCAGCGACCCAGAGGTGCGAGACACCATCGCCGTGGTCGACGAGCAGCGGATCGCCTATGTCGCCCACCTTCTCGAGCAAGCGGGCTTGACGTCACAGGAGGCTCGCGGCCGAGCGCTCAGCATCTATATGAGCAGCGTTGGCTATGCCTATCTCGGCGAACGACTGAGCGACGCCGATCGTCGTGACGCTCTCGCCGAGATCAGCTCATACGCCAAGAGCTGACGCCCTCTTCCCGCTTATTGCGGGGCGAGGTCTCGCACTGCTTGCATGATGTCGAGGCCGCCGAAGGGCATGACCGACAAGGCGGGAGTCGTCACACCGTTTTCGACGTACCGAGCCACGTGTTCGCGGCACTCTTCAGGAGATCCGTGAATGATCAGCTCATCGACGACCTCGTCCGGAATGGCGGCGAGTGCGGCCTTGCGATCACCGTCGGCCCAGTGCTTCCACATGTCGTTGAGCTTTTCGTCGCGGCCGAGCCACCGGTGGAACTCGGCGTAGACCGGCACGTTGAGGTAGGCGGCGATGGCGAACTTGGCTGATTCTCGAACCATGTCGGAGTCGGTGCTCGGGCACACGAAGAGGCGGGCAGCGATCTCGGGGTCTGGTTTGCCGGCCTTTGTGGCTGCCTCTTGCACGATGGGTGCAACTGTCGACACGTCATCTGCAGAGAGCCAGTTGATGATGGCGCCATCGCCCTCACGCCCCGCCAGCCGGAGCATGCCGCCTCGCAGGGCAGCAACAAGAATCGGTGGCTTGACCTTCGGGCGAATGCCGAGCCGGAAACCCTTGATGTCGAACGTGTCGTAGGTTTCGGTGACCTTCTCGCCCTCCATCGCAGTTTTCAGGAAGCGGACAGCGTCACGAGTTTTCTTGTAGGGCTCGTCAAAGTCGATGTCGTTCCACCGCTCGACGATCACATTCGATGACGATCCGATGCCCATCACGAATCGGCCAGGTGCGGCGTCGGCCAGCGAGGCGACGCTCTGGGCGAGCAACGCTGGGCCACGAGTGAAGGCGGGGATGATGGCGACACCAAGCCGAAGTTCGGGGGCCCACGCGGCAGCGAGGGCGAGTGGTGTGAAGCCGTCGGCGCCGTCGGCCTCAGATGACCAGACGTCGGTGTACCCGAGGTCGACGACCTCTCGGTATGCGTCCTGGTGGTCGACGAGGTGCACGCCTCCGAAGGGAACAGAGATGCCGTAACGGGAAGAGGGGGAAGTCACCCCCGCAGGCTTACGCGTGCCAGGTCTTGTGTCCAGACGAAGCCCGCAGTTCGGCACGAGGCGACCGGCCCGTCCACGCACCGAGGCTCAGCGAGGGGCCCTTGGCGTGAATGCTGAGGATTCCAGGCCCGGCCGGAAGAGACCGAATCTGGTCGAGCTTTGCGCCCAACTCGTCTTCGAACGCTGCGGCGACAACTCGGCGAGTCGGTAGGTCGGGACCCGAGATCAGATCGCTCAGCTGATGGCGCTTGAGCAACGCCTTGTTTGCTGCTTTCGCACCATCTTCTCGCCGAAAGCGTCGCCAGAAGCGGCTCGGCACGAAACCTGGACGTACGGCAACCTCATGCCCGTCGAAGGCCCGACTGACAAGACTTGGGAGGGTGACATCGTCGGCCCGAACACAGAACAGAGCAAGCCGTTGGCGCTCGTAGCCGAGCCCCAGGCCGATGCGAGGCCGACGGAACTCCCACACGACCCAGCAGTTGGAATCGACGGCATGGTCCATCCGCACGAACATGCGCTCGTAGCCGATCGGCCCGATCTGCCAACCCCGCATGAAGCCGAAGCCCATCCATATGTCGACCTCAGAGTTGGGGCCCTCGCCGGGCTTGACCGATTCCCACAGACGCTGCGCGTCGAGGAGCTTCTCTCGTGCTCGTTCTTTGGCCTCTTCGAGATCGGGTAGTTCGGTAGGGAAGAGTTGACTGCCGGTCGAGGGTCCGCCCTCAGAGGTTGGTCCGGCGCCAACCGACTCCCGTTTACGAGCAAGAGCGGTTTCGAATCGGGTGACGGCTCCGGCGAACTCGGTGCGGCTGGCAAGCACCGAGTCGAGGGCACGGCCGATCAGGGGCGGTGTCGAAACGGCAAGAAGCGAACTGCGTTCTTTACGCGCCGCGAGGGCGTCGTAGATCGCGAAGAGAACAACAACAACGAGCCAGGCGATGACACCTGCGAGAAGACCTTGTGCTGCGGGCACATCAAGAACCTAGCGAACTGCTGCAACAAACACCTTGGCCACCGTGAAATCAATCGGCTCGCAGGCCAGTGCGGCCAACCGCGTTCGCTGCCAGAGTTCGCGCTGCATTACGTTCAGCGGATGGAACTGGCTCCGGATGACCATCCAACTCGCCAACGTGTTCGTGACTGGCTGGCGGACAATCCCAACTACACCCGCCATGATCTGGCCGACTCGGGATTCGTCGTGCCGCACTGGCCCGAGCCCTATGGCATCGGCGCCGGGCCACTCGATCAATTGATCGTCGACGAGGAACTCAAGGCCGCAAACGTGCAGCGGCCCACCAACCAGATCGCCATTGGCTGGGCCGGCCCGACGATTCTCCACGCCGGCACCGAAGAGCAGAAAGAGCGCTACCTCAAGCCGATGCTCTCGGGCGATGAGATCTGGTGCCAGATGTTCTCCGAACCGGGATCGGGTTCAGACCTCGCATCGCTCAGCACGAGAGCCGAACGAGACGGCGACATCTACCGGGTGAACGGTCAGAAGATCTGGACCTCTGGCGCTCACAACTCCAAGTTCGGCATCTTGATCGCCCGGACTGATGCTGATGCGCCAAAGCACCGGGGCATCTCGTACTTCATCTGCCCGACCGACCTGCCAGGTATGGAACTGCGCCCGATCATCGACATGACCACGGCCTACTCCTTCAACGAGGTGTTCTACGACGACGTGGAGTTGCCAGCTGAGAATCTCGTGGGTACCGAGAACGATGGCTGGCGTCTGGCCAAAGTGACCCTGGCGAACGAGCGGGTGTCACTTTCAACCGGCGGGGTGCTGTGGGGGATGGGACCGACAACCGCTGACTTGATTGACATCGTCAGGGATGGCGGGGGAGACGACGATCCGCTGGCCCGTCAACGGCTCGCCGATGCCGACATAGAGGGCAAGGTGCTCGATCTGATCCGCCAACGCACCTTGATGGCTCGACTTGCCGGTAAGCAGCCAGGGCCCGAAGCCTCGATTCGCAAGATCTTGGCCGACGAACACGGCCAAAAGGTCATGGCCATCAACAAAGATCGACGCGGTGCCCACGGCATGCTCGCGAGCTCAGAAGATGGCGGCGGCCTCGGACAGAACGCTCACGACTGGCACTGGGGCTACCTGTTCTCGCAGGCACTGACCATCGGGGGTGGCACCGGAGACGTGCAGCGCAACATCGTTGGTGAACGGGTGCTGCAGCTCCCTGCTGAACCCGACCCTGAACGTGGCGTCAGCTGGAAAGACTCCCGTCGAGGCTGACCACCTACTGCCCATCTGCTCTGGGGGAGAAATGTTGCTCGCGGTTTCGTGAGCGAATCGTGTGTGGCCGTGGCACCATCAAGAGGTGCCCGCAATCACAAAACTTCTTGTCGCGAACCGAGGCGAAATCGCCATCCGCGTCTTTCGCGCTGCCTATGAACTCGGTATCGAGACGGTCGCCGTCTACACCTGGGAAGACCGTCAGTCGCTCCACCGGTTGAAGGCCGATGAGGCCTACCAGATTGGCGACAACAGCCTTCCGCTGAAGCCCTACCTCGATCCTGAACTGATCGTGCAAACGGCCGTCGAGGCTGAGTGCGACGCCATCCATCCCGGCTACGGCTTCCTGTCGGAGAACCCACTGCTCGCCGACGCCTGCGCAGCCGCCGGCATCACCTTCGTGGGTCCTCCGTCTGACGTGTTGCGCTTGTGTGGCAACAAGATGCGAGCCCGCGAGGCCGCTGAGGCTGCGGGCGTGCCCGTGTTGCTGCAATCGCCCGAGGTCACGCCCGAAACCGCCGTCGCGGCGGCCGAACCCATCGGTTTTCCGCTCTTCGTGAAGGCGGCATCAGGTGGTGGAGGCAAAGGCATCCGTCGCATCGACTCAGTCGACGATCTCGTTGCCGCCGTCGAGACCTCTCGAAGCGAGGCGCAATCGGCCTTTGGCGACCCCACCGTGTTCCTCGAACAAGCCGTGATCGATCCCCGCCACATCGAAGTGCAGCTCCTCGCAGACGGCTCAGACGTGATGCACCTCTTCGAGCGCGATTGCTCGGTGCAGCGTCGGCACCAGAAGGTGGTCGAGCTCGCCCCGGCCCCGGCGCTCGATCGCGAACTGAGAGATCAGATCTGCGAATCCGCGGTGAAGTTCGGGCGTCATGCTGGCTACGTCAATGCCGGCACGGTCGAGTTTCTGGTTGGGTCGAATCCCTCCGGCGACGGCGACAGCCCGTTTGTCTTCATCGAACTGAACCCCCGCATTCAGGTCGAGCACACCGTCACCGAAGAGACCACCGACGTTGACATTGTGCAGTCGCAGCTCCGCATCGCCGGTGGCGAGTCGCTCGCCGACCTCGGGCTGTCACAAGACACCGTCTACCAACGGGGCTTCGCTCTGCAGTGCCGGGTCACCACCGAAGACCCAGCCAACGGCTTCCGTCCAGATACGGGCCGCATCCTCGCCTACCGGGAGCCCGGCGGCGCTGGCGTTCGGCTCGATGGTGGTGGCGGCTACCAGGGCGCACAGATCACTCCGTTCTTTGATTCGCTTCTCACCAAGCTGACGTGCCGAGGTCAGTCATTCGAAGACGCCATCGCCCGAGCCCAGCGAGCACTCGCCGAGTTCCGAGTGCGAGGCCCGATCACGAACATCGCCTTCATCCAGGCCGTGCTCGACGACCCCGACTTCCGTGCCGGCGGTGTCACCACGTCGTTCATCGACGAGCGCCCTCAACTACTCGAAGGGCCAGGCAGCCTCGACCGCGCCACCAAGCTGCTGCGTTGGATGGCCGACGTCACGGTCAACCGGCCAAACGGCACCGCCATCACCTCCGAGGACGCCACCGACAAGTTGCCCCCTCGCCCCCAGGCTGATCCCGCACCTGGTACCAAGCAGAAGCTCGATGAGCTCGGCCCCGCCGGGTTCGCTAAGTGGATGCGTGATTCATCGTCGCTGCTGGTCACCGACACGACCCTTCGTGATGCTCACCAGTCGATCCTGGCCACGCGAGTTCGCTCCTACGATCTCGTGGGTGGCGCTCGCCACCTAGCCCACCTGAATCCCGGCCTGCTCAGCCTCGAATGTTGGGGTGGCGCCACCTACGACGTCGCCCTGCGGTTCCTCCACGAAGACCCATGGGATCGACTCGAACGTATTCGTGAGGCGGTGCCAAACATCTGCCTGCAGATGTTGTTGCGGGGGCGCAACACCGTCGGCTACACCGCCTACCCAACGGTTGTGGCCCAACGATTCGTGGCCGAAGCTCGCCGCTCAGGCGTCGACGTGTTCCGAGTGTTTGATGCGCTCAACAACATCGAGCAGATGCGTCCTGCGATCGAGGCCGTGCTCGAGAACGACGCCCTCGTCGAGGGAACGGTCTGCTATTCGGGTGACCTTGCGAACCCAGCCGAAGACATCTACACCCTCGATTACTACCTGCGAGTGGCCGAGGGGCTCGTCGATGCCGGCGCCCACGTGCTCTGCGTCAAGGACATGGCGGGCCTCTTGCGGGCACCCGCCGCTCATGAGTTGGTGACCGCGCTGCGAGAGCGGTTCGAAGCACCCGTGCATCTGCACACCCACGACACCGCCGGTGGTCAGCTCGGCACCTACATCGCCGCTGCCCTCGCCGGCGTCGATGCGGTCGACGGAGCTGCTGCTCCGCTTTCGGGCATGACCTCCCAGCCTTCGATCTCAGCCATTGCTGCCGGATTCGCTCACACCGATCGCGACACTGAGCTCTCGATCGACGGATTCGCTGCCCTCGAGCCGTATTGGGAGTCGGTGCGGCGTCTCTACCGCCCGTTCGAGGCTGGCCTGAGCGCTCCAACGGGCACGGTGTACCAACACGAGATCCCCGGCGGGCAGCTCTCGAACCTGCGTCAGCAGGCCATCGCTGTCGGGCTCGGCCACCGCTTCGAAGAGATCGAAGGGCTCTATGCAGCCTGCGACAAGTTGCTTGGTCGCATCATCAAGGTCACTCCAACGTCGAAGGTCGTTGGCGACCTCGCCTTGCAACTCGCGGCCAATGGCGTGAGTGCCGAGGAGCTCGAGAACGATCCGGCAGGCGCCGACCTCCCAGACAGCGTCGTTGGCTTCTTGCATGGCGAACTCGGTGACCCTGTCGCCGGATTCCCCGAGCCGTTCCGTACGACCGCACTGCAAGGGCGTCGACCCAAGAACGACCCGGTGCCGATTCCCGACGAGCTCGGTGTCCGCCTGAACGATTCGGACCCCTCGGTGGTTCGTTCGACATTGTCGACGCTGCTGTTCCCTAAGCAGGCCACCGACTTCATGGAACACGCCGAGACCTACGGCGATCTGTCCCGCCTGCCAACCCACCTGTTCTGGTACGGCCTCGAGGTTGGCGACGACGACGTGCCCATCAGCCTCGGACGAGGTGTCAGGCTGCTTATCGGGCTCGAAGCCATCGGCGAACCCGACGAGAAAGGCATGCGTCGAGTGGTCTTCCGGCTCAATGGTCAGTTGCGGCCGATCGATGTGCGTGATCGCTCTATCGATGCCACAACTGGTGCAGTCGAACAGGTCGACCCCGCCAACCCTGGCCATGTCGGTGCGCCCTTCACTGGCGTCGTCCGAATGCAGGTGGAGCCGGGCGACAAAGTCGAAGCCAACCAGCCCGTTGCCGTCATCGAGGCCATGAAGATGGAGTCAGTCATTTCAGCTCCGGTCTCTGGAACGGTTGAGCGGCTGGGCGGTCCAGAAGTGCGATCGGTCGAACCTGGCGACCTGCTGGCGGCGATCACGCCGAACTAATCCGCGACGCTTCTAAGTCCGCGCAGCAGGCAACGAGTAGGTTCGAGCCATGAAGCTCAGCATGTCTCTCAACTACGCCGGCGATGTGAAAGCGATGGCCAATCAGGTCGTTGCCTACGAGGAAGCCGGGGTCGACCTCGTGTGGGTGGCCGAGGCCTACGGCATGGACGCCGTCTCGGTCATGGGTTACCTCGCCGCCATCACCGAGAAGATCGAGATCGCATCGGGCATCCTGCCGATCTACACCCGTTCGCCCACGCTGCTCGCCATGACGGCCGTCGGTGTCGACGTGTTGAGCGAGGGTCGTTGCGTGCTCGGCCTCGGAGCTTCGGGTCCACAGGTGATCGAGGGCTTCCACGGCATTCCCTACGACGCACCGATCGGCCGAACCCGAGAGATCATCGAGATCTGCCGCAAGATCTGGGCTCGTGAAGACAAGCTCGTGCATAACGGCAAGCGCTACAACATGCCGCTTCCCGAGGGCGAAGGCACCGGCCTCGGCAAGCCGCTCAAGATCATCACCCATCCTCCGCGGCCGGACATTCCGATCCTTTTGGCCTCGCTTGGTTCGAAGAACGTGCAGCTCACCGCTGAGATGGCTGATGGCTGGCTCCCAACTCTGTTCGTACCTGAGAAGGCCTCGATTGTGTGGGGTGACGACCTCGCCGCCGGTGAAGCCAAGCGCGATGCGTCGCTCGGCAAGCTCGACGTGATGGCCGGCGGCATGCTCGCCATCGGCAAGCAGGACGAAGTGGCTCCGCTGCGTGACTACGGGCGTGGTTCCACCGCGTTGTACGTCGGTGGCATGGGCGCTGTTGGCAAGAACTTCTACAACAACGTGTTCAGCAAGTACGGCTGGGAGTCCGAGGCCCACGAGATTCAGAGCCTCTACCTGTCCGGAAAGAAGAAGGAAGCCGAGGCCGCTGTGCCAGCCGACTTCCTCGAGTCCAGCTCGCTGATCGGCGACGAGAGCTACATCAAGGATCGCCTCGCTGCGTACGAAGAGGCCGGCGTGACCTACCTCAACGTCGGTGCCGTCGGGCCCGACCCAATGGGCTCTATTCGCAAGCTCCGCGAGCTCATCGGCTAAGCCGCACCCGTCGCTTGGCGACGTTTGTGTCGGGAATCACCGAATCAGGTGTGCGGTTACATGCATCCAAGTCGTAAGGTGTGCTTAGCATCCCCTGTCGGCGGAGGATGCAGTACCCCACCGAAAGAGATTCTTGATGCGAAACACGTTGAGCGCGATGCGAGTGATCGTTGTCGCTCTTGCACTCGCCCTGCTGGCTGCGGCATGTTCGAGTGAAGGCGACGAGCAGACGATCCGCATCTACACGGGTCGTCACTACGACCTCGAAGAGGCGTTTGCTCAATACACGGAAGAGACTGGCGTGAAGATTGAGTTTCTCGAGGGCTCTGACGTCGAGCTGCGGGAGCGAATCCTCGCCGAAGGCGACGAGACCGAAGCCGACATCTACATGACGGTTGACGCCGGCAACCTGGCTCGAGCCTCCCAAGACGGGATCTTCGCCCCCATCGAGTCCGAGATTCTCGAAGCCGCAGTGCCGGAGAACCTCCGCGATCCCAACGGCGAGTGGTTTGGTCTGAGCGCTCGGGCCCGCACGATCGTCTACAGCAACGAGCGAGTCGATCCGAGCGAGGTTCCATCGACCTACGTCGAGCTGGCCCAGCCCGAGTGGGAGGGGCGTGTTTGTCTACGCAACTCGTCCAACATCTACACGCAGTCCCTCGTAGCCAGCTTCATCGGCAACGTCGGATACGACGAAACGCTCGAGATCGTCGAGGGTTGGGCCAACAACGCCGAGATGTTGGCCAGCGACACCACCATGCTCGAATCGGTCGCAGCAGGTGAGTGTGACGTCGCCATCGTCAACCACTACTACTTGGCCCGTCTCATGGAAGAGGAGCCCGACTTCCCCGTCGATCTCGTGTGGGCCGACCAGACTGGCCGAGGTACGCACGTGAACGTTTCGGGCGCTGGCGTCACGAAGTTCGCAGACAACCCCGAACTCGCCCAAGACTTGCTCGAGTGGCTGGCGACCGAAGGCCAGAACATCTTCGTCGATGGCAACCACGAGTATCCGGTGAACCCTGAGGTACAACCAGAAGCGCTGATCGCACAGAGCTTCGGTGAGGCCTTCGTGACCGACCCGCTCAATGCGGCCGACTTCGGCGGTCGGAATGCCGATGCGGTCAGACTGCTCGACGAGGCCGGGTACGAGTAACACGAGTGGTCGCAACAGCTGTCGGCCAGTCTGAGCCCGGCGACCGACGACCGGGTCGACTGGAGCTCGAACGTCGCGATGTGATCAGCCAGCGCAGCTGGCCGACGATCGCGATCGTTGTTGCGTTCCTGGTGATCGTGCCGGTGGCCTTCTTGTCGGTCAGCGTGTTGCGACCCAACACCGACGTGTGGCGACAGCAGTGGCAAACCAGGCTTCCGGGCCAGCTCCTCGACACAGCGGTTCTACTGGTCGGTGTCGGCTTCGGGGCGCTCTTCTTGGGAACGGCAATGGCCTGGCTCGTGACGGCCTACCGCTTTCCCGGCTCGAGGGTGTTTGGATGGTTGCTCATCGCCCCGTTGGCGATGCCGTCCTACGTGCTCGGTTTTGTCACGCTGTCGGTGTTCGGCTTCGGCGGTCCCATCGCCGGTGTATGGAGATCAGCGTTTGGAGACGACGCGTGGTTCCCGCAGATCCGCTCGATGGGCGGCGCCATCATCGTTTTCACGCTGGTGCTGTACCCGTACGTGTTTCTTCTGGCTCGCACCGCGCTCGCCGAACAAGCGGGCGGTGCCTACGCCGTGGCCCGCAGCCTCGGGGCCAGCCCAGGGGAGGCAGCCCGACGAGTGGTTTTTCCAATGCTGCGGCCGGCCTTGGCCGCAGGTGTCGGCATCGTTCTGATGGAAACGCTGACCGACTTTGCCACTGTGCAGTACTTCGGCGTCGACACCGTATCGGTCGGCGTGTTTCGGATCTGGCGAGGCACCTTCGACCGTGATGCCGCGGCCGAGTTCGCAACCCTGGTGCTGGTCGTTGCGTTGGCGGTGATTGGCCTTGAGCGAGCGCTACGCGGAAAAGCCCGGTTCGGTGAGGCGGCTGGCAAGGCCGCTGGCGTGAGTGCCACGAAGCTCACGGGATTCAAAGCAGTGTCGGCGACCGTCGCGTGCGTCGCTGTGCTTGCGCTGTCGTTTGGTGCACCGACCGCCCAACTCGTGATGTGGGCGATTGATGAGGCGACCGGCTCGAGAGGAACACCTTTGGTCGGTCGGTTCCTCGACTTTCTCGGCAACTCGCTGGTGCTGGCCACCCTGACGGCGGTGACTTGCATGATCGCCGCTGTGGTGGTTGTCAATGCCGCACGGTTCAGCAGGAGCCGAGTCACGAGATGGGCGACGAGGTTCACCGCGATCGGCTACGCCATGCCGGGTCCGGTTGTCGCAATCGGCGTCGTTCTGGCTCTGGTTGCTCTCGACGACGGCCTCGAAGCGATCGGGCTCAACCTTCCCGGTGTGATTGCCACGGGATCCGTGCTCGGTCTCGTCTACGCCTACAGCGTCCGCTTCATTGCCCCCGGTTTGAATGCTGTCGAGGCCGGGCTCGACCAGGTGTCAGAAGAGGTCACGGCGTCGGCCCGCAGCCTCGGAACGCGGCCGAGTTCGATCATCGGACGCATCCACATGCCTCTTTCTCGGGCCAGCGTGCTGACGGGATCGGTACTCGTTGCCATAGATGCTGTGAAAGAACTTCCGATCGCACTGTTGTTGCGGCCGATCGGATTCGACACCCTGTCGGTGTGGACGTTCAACCTGGCCTCAGAGTCGAGATTCCAACAAGCATCGCTGCCGGCGCTCGCCATCATCGTGGTTGCCCTCGTTCCGGTGGCCCTTCTGTCACGCCAGCTCGCGCAGGGGCCTGAGATCGAATGACCTCGCCGCTCGTCGTTTCGAACGTCGTGAAGCAGTTCGGAGACGTCGTTGCTGTCAACGACGTCTCGATCGAACTGCAGCCCGGTGAGCTCCTTGCTCTCGTCGGGCCGAGCGGCTGTGGCAAGTCGACGTTGCTGCGATCGGTGGCCGGCCTGCTCGACATCGACGCCGGTGCCATCGAACTCGATGGAACGTTGGTCGATGATGGAGTGAGACACCTTCCGCCCGAACGCAGAGGGGCCGGGCTGGTCTTCCAGGAACACGCACTCTTTCCGCACATGAGCGTTCGAGACAACGTCGGGTTCGGGCTTCGAGGCCGTTCGGGTAGCGAGGCCGCCGCCCGGGTCGCCGAGATGCTCGACCTGGTGTCGCTTGCCGACTTCGGAGATCGCTACCCCCACGAGCTCTCCGGAGGGGAACGCCAGCGCGTCGCCTTGGCCCGGGCGCTTGCTCCTGGCCCTGGCCTGATGCTCTTCGACGAGCCCTTTGCCAGCCTCGATCACAACTTGCGAGTGCAGCTTCGACTCGATGTTGGTCGGGCCCTCCGTTCAACGGGAACAGCTGCCGTCTTTGTCACCCACGACCAGACCGAGGCGCTGGCGATCGGCGATCGCATTGCCGTGATGCGGGCTGGTCACCTGGTGCAGGTGGGCTTGCCGGAGACGGTGTTTCACCAACCCACCGATCGGTTTGTTGGTGAGTTCATGGGAGACGCAAGCTTTCTGCCCGTCGCCACCTCGACGGGTCAGATCTCGTCGGCGCTTGGACCCCTCCGCGTCGATGCCGGAGTCGACATCAACAGCATCGTTGCGATGGTCCGACCAGACGATGTCACCTTCCGGGCGTCAGCTACCGGGTCGGCGACCATCGTCGATCGGCAGTACGGAGGCTCCGGCTGGCTGGCGACCGCCCGACTGGGCGACGGCACCGATGTTCTGGTGGCAACATCGCATCTCGACCCGCCGGAGATCGGTTCCCAGGGCGACCTCGAACTGTTGAAAGGCCACGAGCAGGTGCCCGTGCCTCTCCGTCATCAAAGCTGATAGCCCGGAACGGTCTGAGCCTCAGTCGCTGTAGGCACCCGCCTCGGAGAACATCGAGCTCGTCCACCGACTGGGTGTGCCGAGTACGGCCCGGGGATAGTCCTCGAAGAGCCAGCGAGCAAAGTTGCGGCGGGTCCAGTCGGTGAGCCCAGCCGTTTCGATGCTGAGCCGCGCTCCGAGAGCGTTCGACAAGATCCCCGAGAGCGCTCCGGCAAGCGAGTGGTCTCGGGCCATACCGGTGCGAAGTGTTTCGTCGTAGAGGCGTCTGGCTGCAGGGGGAGCTGCGTGCTCGAGCGTTCTTGCTTGGCCAGCCTGGACGAGCGACTCGACGGCCAAACGGCCCGTCTCGATTGCCTGTCCAATGCCTTCGCCCGTCATCGGGTCGGTGGCGGCTGACGCATCGCCGACGAACAGCACTCGTCCGTGGCTGGTTGCAATCTCACCGAGGCGAGCCGGGATGGGCCATGCCTTGTGGGGCGACTCAGGTGTTGCGTCGGCTCCGAGGAACTCGCGGATGTGGGGCCGGGCCAGCAGTTCGGGCCACAGCGCCTTCATGTCTTGGATGCGGTGGTTGCGCCCTCGTTGAATACCGAAGCCGACATTGGCCGTTCCGTCAGCCAGCGGAAACGACCATGCGTAACCGGGGAGAAGGTCTTCCTCGAACCAGACGCACAGCTCTCGGGAGGCGCTCTCGCTCACGTTGGTGAAGTACTGGCGAAAAGCGTGCCAATCACCGCGGTACTCAGGAAGGCCGACACCGAGTAGTTTGCGAACCGGCGACCACATGCCGTCGGCGGCAACGATGAACCGGGCCCGCAGTTCGCTGCTCGTTCCGTCGGCAGCGTCAACGGTGAGGCGCATGTGGTCGGGGTAGGTAGTGATGTCGGACAGGAGCGTGTTTTCGTGGATCGTTGCCCCTTGTTTGCGGGCGAGGTCGACGAGCGCAGCATCGAGTTCGCTCCGCCGGGCGATGGCGGCGAACTGGCCCCGGTCTCGGGGCAGCGGGAACCGCGTGACGGCCTTCTTTGGGGAGCTGATGAGCACGTCGTCGACGGGCTGCCAGCTTGGTACATCGGTTGGATCGAGCCCGAGTTGCTCGAGGTGTCGGAGCGCTCCTGCGGTGAGTCCGTCACCGCAACACTTGTCCCGCGGGAATGTGGCCTTGTCGATGCAGACAGCGCTGAGACCGGCCCGTTCGGCCTCGATTGCAGCAGCCGAGCCCGCAGGACCAGCTCCGACGATCACGAGATCGAGGATGGGGGAGTCAGTCACCCCTCCAGCGTAGGAGGGTGTTGCAATTGATGTCGGTTCGGGCGCCGAACGAACGGTGCGCCCTGTAGCCGCACTTGCACCCTGCACAGCAGATGGTAAGGTTGGTTAACTTCGCAACGTAGGACAGGGCGATCTCGTGAGTAATGACAAGGTGACAGTGTGTCGAGGTGGCGACTGTCGCAAGCGCAGCGAAACCAAAGATCTGATTCGCCACTTGGCCAACATCGCCGACGTCGAAACGTCTGGGTGCCTCGGGATCTGTCGGGGTCCAGTCGTGGTGCTGAACTCCAGCACGAAGACCTCCAAGAAGGCAGGCAACAAGCCTGCCGTGAAGGCCACCGTGATCGCCCGTGTGCGCACACCCAAGGAACGCCGCGATCTCGAGGCCATGGTGCGAGATGGTGCCGGCACGTCTGATCGACTCAAGAAGCGAGTTGTGCAAGGCGGCAAGCGAAGCAAGGCTCTCAAACGAGCCGGTGTTTCGGGCTGATCCAGTCCTGCCAGTCGCTTCGATCACTGCCGACGAAGTCGGCGCTTCGGTAATCGACCGCTGGCCGAAGCATTCCCGCAGTGGTCCTGTACGGTACGAAACGAGCAGAAGGACGCACGTGGATCAAGATCTCGACAACGACAAAGTCAACGCAGCACTCGACAAGATTCTCATGGCTGAGCTGTCGGGAGTCGTGCGCTACACGCACTACTCGCTGGTGATCACCGGGCCGAATCGCATTCCGCTCGTCGACTTCATGAAGGCTCAGGCCGCGGAGTCACTGCTGCACGCCCAACAGGTCGGCGAGATTCTGTCCGGCCTCGGCGGCCACCCCTCCGCGTCCATCGACAGCATCGAAGAAACACACAATCACTCGATTGAGAACGTGCTGTCCGAGAGCCTCGACCACGAGCGTCATGCCACCCAGCTCTACAAGGACCTGCTGGCCGAGGTCGAGGGTCGCTCGATCTTCCTCGAGGAGTACGCCCGCGGTCAGGTCGAGGCCGAAGAGCAGCATCAGCTCGAGTTGATGATGATGCTGCGCGACTACGCCCAGAACTAGGCCACAGCGGCTCGCCGCAAAGAAGCAGCGCCCTCGGGCGCTTGCGCCCGCTCTGTGAACTCAGCCCGTGGTGACGAGAATTCGTTCTGCGGTGAAGGCGCTGAGGCCGACGACGGAGCCCTCGATGTCGATGGTGGTTGTGCCGTCTGGCGACGATGCAAGCACCGTGGCCGAGGCGCCGGGCACGACATGGTTCTCTTCGAGGAACTCCAACAGACCAGGAGTGAACTCGAGTTCTTCGGGAATCCGCGTGACCGTTCCCGCTGCGCCCTGAGGCACAGCCGACAGGGTGATCACATCAGGCTCGACATAGCCAGAGCCAGGAATCGGGTTGCCGTGCGGGCAGGTGGTTGGGTCGTCGAGGCGCTCAGAGATCGCCAGCTCGACCTTTGGGCTGATGACGTGCTCCCACTTGCCGGCCTCGTGGTGAGCCTCAGCCCACGACAGACCCAAGATGTCGGTGAGGAAGCGCTCGGCGAGCCGGTGCCGACGGACCATGGTGCGGGCGAGCGTACGCCCTGACGTGGTGAGCTTGATCTCGCCGTCGTCAACCGACACGAGGCTCTCGTCGGTGAGGCGACGAACCATCTCGGATACTGCTGGCCTTGAGACCTGCAGCCGTTCAGCGATGCGAGCCTGAATGACGCGCTGGCCGTCCTCTTCGAGTTCGAAGATGGTCTCGCAGTACTCCTCGAACGCAGGATGGTGTTCGGGTGAGATGTACTCGGCCATGAGCTAAGTCTAGCGGCGGGCGCAACTTATGGTCCACCAACTCACGGTGGGCTGGCCGTCGAGGAACTCTGTAGAGCTAGCCGTCGGAGCTCGGGGGAGCGGTAGTAGGCGGCGCTGTTGTCGGTGGCGGCGCCGTCGTTGGGGGAGCGGTTGTGGGTGCTGGGGCCGTTGTGTCTCCCCCTCCGTCAACGGTGCTCCCCGGCGCCGTCGTGTCGCCGGGTGTGGTGGTTTCCCCAGGGACGGTCTCGCCGGGCACTGTCGTGGCTGGCGGCGTCGTGGGCTGCGTCGAGTTGCCGTTGCAATCGAGGCCCTCGCCGGGTCGATACACCGCAAACACGGAGTCCTCGATCGAGCGGCCGTCTTCGAAATCGCGCTGGCGAACCGTCGTGTTGCGGGTGCACGCTCCTTGGCTGCCCCAACGGACGGCGTCGTCGCATGCGTCTTCACCCTGCACGAGCGTGCCGTCGCTCTTGACACACGACACCTCGACGTTTTTGGTCGAGTAGAGCGTCACGGTGATCGACGTGTCGGTGTAGGACGGCCATACCAAGATGCCGTAGGGGGTGTTGTTCTCAACGATGAAGTCGGGCTTCGGGAACGAGATCGTTGCTTCCCGCCCTCGCGGGTAACGACTGAAGTACAGCGAGTGGCTCTGGTACTCGATGAAGTCGAGCCCGCCGAAGAACGCTGCGTTGAACATCGTGGTGGTGAACTGGCTGACGCCGCCGCCCACCTGTGACTCGAGAACACCTTGAGCGATGGCGCCGGCTGGGACGAAGCCGTTGGCTGATGTGCGACGGCCGACGATTTCGTTGAGGTCGAAGCGCTCGCCGGGTTCGATCACATAGCCGCGCACGACGTCGGCCATGAGCTGAATGTTGGTGACTCGACCCTCGCAACAGCTGTGGTTGGTGGTGAAGGTGGCGACTTCTTCGACGATGCCCAAGGCCTCGAGTTCGGCAACACCAGCGTCGCTCTCAGCAATTCGGGGAGCGAGTTCGATGCGGCGAGCGGCGACCAACACCGGCTCGTCGTCGTCCTCCTCGTCGTCGGCGTCGTCATCTTCTTCGGTGGTGGAACCTTCTTCGTCGGTCTCGTCGTCGACGACCTCGATGGGGATCGGTTCGGCGAGTAGCCCTTCTTTGATGCGTTCGGCGGTGTCGTCATCGCAGCACACCACCGATTCAGATGCCGGAATGATGATGGGGCGGCCGTCGGTGACATCGAACCGAGCCTGCTGATCGTCGGCCCCGAGCCCGGTGAAGAGCGGCCGCAGTTCGGCGAGGGCAGCGTCCTGATCGATGGTCCATGAAGGGGGCGTCGTGGTTTGGTCGAGCAGCACCCAGGTTCGCACCGTGTCGCCGTCGATGACGGCTCTCGACGAGAGCACCCGGAACTCGACGGGATCAGCGGTTGCTTCGTTTGCTTCGTCGGCGACGGCCATCAGGGCTGCGTCTTCGACGTCAGGGAAAAGCGGCTCTGGGTCGAGCGTGATCTCGTAGGGCTGACCGTTCTCCATCATCGCCGGCAGCTCGTCGTAGAGGGCGTTGGCCTCGAGGCGGGCACCGTCGGCGCCTGGGGTGACGAGCAACTCGCCGGAGACGAGACCGATCTGAGGCTCGATCGGTTCGGCCAGCAGCGGCTCGATGAATTCGGTGGTTGCCGTCGCCGATTGATCTTCGTCGAAGGCGTAGGTGACGGGCACCTCCACCGTGCTGAAGAAGGTGCCGACCCAGCGGAACGGAGCGGTGATCACATTGCCGCCCCGACGAGCCTCGAGTGCGGCATCAGCAAGCGCATCGGCATCGACGCGAGCACCGAGGGTGACAGGGTCGGACGTGAAGGTTGTGGTGCCGACCGTGAGCGTTGCCGGCTCTCTTGCCAAGGCGGCAGTGAGATCGGCGGCGGTGGCTTCGATGTCGGCCCGGCTCAGGCCGCCGAGCGCAGTGCCGCTCTCTGTCTGGACGTTTCGGATGACTCGATCGCCAGAAACGGCGGTGTCGATGCCCCAGACGGCGACCAGAAGCAGGAGGGCGACAAGTGGTATTCCTCCCCCGATGAGCGCAATCCGCCTTTTCCGTGACACAGCGCTTGATTCTGCCACCTAACTGGGCCGACTTGGCGTCACACTTTTCGCTTCTTCATCGAGCTGTGACAAGATCCACACATCTAGCCCTGTTCGAGGAGAAGTAATGAGTCGTTTGTGCGAGGACCGAGTAGCGATTGTGACCGGAGCCGGTCGCGGAATTGGTCGTGAGCATGCCCTGATGTTGGCGGCCCACGGGGCCAAGGTGATCGTGAACGACCTCGGGGGCGCCCGGGACGGCACGGGAGACACCAACCTGTCGCCGGCAGAAGAAGTCGTTGCTGAGATCAACGACTCGGGTGGCCAAGCCGCGGCGAACGCTGACGATGTTTCTGACTGGGAAGGCGCCCAGCGGATGATCAACCAGGCCGTCGAGACCTTCGGCGGTCTCGACGTCGTGGTCAACAACGCCGGCATCTTGCGTGACCGCATGTTGACGAACATGACCGAAGCCGAATGGGATGCTGTGATCAAAGTGCATCTCAAGGGCACGTTCGCTCCATCTCGTTGGGCTGCCGCCTACTGGCGGGAGCGGGCCAAGGCAGGCGAAACCAACGACGCCCGAATCATCAACACCACTTCGGTGTCTGGCATCTTCGGAAACCCCGGCCAGACCAACTACGGCGCAGCCAAGGCGGGTATCGCCTCGTTCACGGTGATTGCGGCCCAAGAACTGCAGCGGTACGGGGTCACCGTCAACGCGATTTCTCCTGGCGCCCTCACCCGCATGACCGAGGATCTCGGCATGGGCCAGATGGACGACGAAGGCAAGGCCATGATGGATCCGCGGTGGATCGCCCCGATCGCCACGTGGCTGGCAAGTGAAGAGTCGGCGCCGGTCACCGGTCGCGTGTTCCTCTCGAGCGGCCGTGAGTTTGCGATCGCCAACACGTGGCACCGTGGCCCGTCGGTCGAGGCACCGGCAGAGCCCACCGATGTTGGTGCCCTGGTCAAGCAGATGATGGCCGACGCTCAACCCAACTCGAATATGGCCGGCAGCCCAACAACCGGCCCCGGCTACCCAACGCCCTACTAGGTCATTTGTCTCCGCTATCGCTCCGAGCTGCTCGCGATCGAGTCGAGCGCTCGGGGCTTGTCGCCTCCGGCGACCAAGCTTGCAAACCCGAAGAACCTGAAACCTTCACTACGAACTGCGAGGTAAGAAACCATGCCTGTTAATCCTGATGCTGTTGGATCCAAAGGTGAGGCCCGTGTTTGGTCGTGGGACTCACGTGACGCGTTGCTCTACGCCCTTGGTGTGGGCGCCGGCGTCTCCGATCCGGTTGGTGATGAGCTCGAGTTCACCACCGAGAACACCGCTGGGGTCGACCAGCAGGTGCTCCCCACGTTCTGTGTACTCGCCGGGTTCAACGCGAAGGGTGGCAAGAGCGCGATGGCAAACGCCGGCACGTACGACCCGCGC
>CALJSB010000020.1 GCA_937976305.1 uncultured Acidimicrobiales bacterium | reverse complement strand
GCCGGCCACCAAGTAGTCGCAGACCGCACGTGCACGACCGTCGACGTGCACGAGGCGATGCACCAAGTGAGATCGATCGGCGCTCGCCTCGCAGCTGGTTGACAAGGCGGCAAACTAGGGCGGTGTCCGACACCACTTCTGACCTTCCCGAAGCCCAATCCCATCCCGACACCCCCCTTCCGCCAACAACGATGGCCGCCGTTCTTCTGCATGGGCATGGCGGGCCAGACATGCTCGAGTACCGGACCGACGTGCCGACGCCGTCCCCGGGAGAAGACGAAGTGCTCATCAAGGTGAGCGCGGCGGGCGTCAACAACACCGACATCAACACCCGTGTCGGCTGGTACTCGAAGTCGGTCACCAGCTCAACCGACGACGCCGCCGGGCCAGAGGAAGGCGCAGGCGCTACCGAATCAGAGACTTGCGAATCAGACAGCGCCGATTCAGAGACGGGCGACTGGAGCGGGGGCGGGCTGACCTTTCCCCGGATTCAAGGCGCCGACTGTTGCGGAACCATCGTCGGGGTTGGCGCTGGCGTCAGCCCAGTCCGTATCGGTGAGCGGGTGATTGTCCGAACGATGCAACCGGTAGAGGAGCAGCCGGTTGAAAAGGGTGCAGATGACTTCGCGTGTGTCGTGTTCGGTTCCGAGATGGACGGAGGCTTCGCCCAATACGCCGTCGCCCGATCAAGCCAAGCGCACGCCGTCGACTGCGATTGGACCGATGTCGAACTGGCGTCGGTCCCGTGCGCTTACTCAACAGCAGAAGGGCTCCTGCATCGGGCCAGGGTCGGGGCCGAGACCGTGCTGATCACCGGCGCTTCAGGTGGCGTCGGGTCAGCAGCGGTGCAACTGGCCAAGCGGCGGGGTGCCACGGTGATCGCCGTTTCGGGGGCGGCAAAAGCGGAGGCTGTCCGCGATCTCGGGGCCGATCGTGTGATCGACCGCAACGCTGACCTCGTCGCCGAACTCGGTCCAACAAGTGTCGATGTGGTGATCGATCTCGTCGCCGGCCCTGCCTTCAAAGGACTCATCGAGGTGCTCAAGACCGGTGGTCGCTATGCCGTGTCGGGCGCCATCGCCGGCCCGCTCGTCGAGCTCGACGTTCGCGACCTCTACCTCAAGGACTTGTCGTTTTTCGGTTGCACGTTTCAAGAACCGATCGTGTTCAAGAACCTGGTGGGCTACATCGAAGCCGGCGAACTGCGGCCGGTTGTGGCGGCAACGTTCCCGCTTCACAACATTGCCGCGGCCCAAGAGAAGTTTCTGTCGAAAGACTTTGTCGGGAAGCTGGTGCTCACTCTCCCTGAATGACGCCTTGGCTCTCGAGGTAGCTGATCGTGGGATACTTCGGCGGATTGTTCTCGTCGGTACACGACGGCAGGCATTCCATGGGAAAGTCACCGGTCGCATTGAAGAAGAGCGGAATCGAATAGCGAGACGCACCCGAGTTGTTGTTGTTCGCAAAGTGGCGGGTGCTCAAGAAGCGGTCGTTCGACCATTGCCGTAACAACTCGCCTGAGTTGACGACAAAGGCATCGGCGATCAACGGCACGTTGATCCACTTGCCCCGCTCGGCGCTGAAGATCGTGAGGCCGGGCGAATCCTGCAGGAGCAGGGTGAAGAAGGTGGTGTCGACGTGGGGCGCAATACCGAACTCGTCGTCATCCCGATCGAGGTCGGGTGGGTAGTGCGTCATGCGAAGACGCCAGAACGGATCCTCGAACGCTGGAGCAAAGAAGTCAGGCTCGAGATCGAGAGCCACGGCGTAGACGGGCAACAAGCGAAGAGCGAGGTCGCTCGTGCGCCTGGCGAACTCTTCGACTGATGCCCGAAACCCCGGCAGTAGCTCCTCGGCCAGCCACTGGTTGTCGTCGAGCTCGATGTCTCGGTCGGACTTGATCAGGAACGCTTCGTTCAGATTGCCCTTGTCGCGACGAGGCAGGCGGCGCTCGCCAATGGGGAGGTACCCGGCACCTGAGATCGGCGCGTCGGGGTTGTCGATGTTGATCTGCTGCTTCACATCGAGCGGCAGGGCGTGAAACCGCCGAACCTCGGCAAACATGTCGGCGATCAGTTCGGAGCTGATGCCGTGGCCGATCAGTTGGTGGAAGCCCACCTGCTCGCTTGCTCGGTTCAGTGCCGCTGCGGCCTTGGCCAGCGCGGTGTCTGACCCTGTTTCGAAGTACGCACCGACGTCGACGATTGGTATGTCGCCTTCCTCTGCGGCCTCGGGCCGAGACGTGTCCCACGACGTCGCCTCGGCAAGCAACGCTCGTTCCTTGGCCTCTGCATCGAACTCGTTCACCCTGCGAGCCTAGGAAGCTCTGCTCGTTTGGAACGCCCCGTTCTGCCAAAAGACCCAGCAAAACAGAGGATTCTGGGTACTACCGCTTCGTGCACTAGTCCCACTGTGAGTGAGATACTTCTCACTATGAGTGCATCAGGCGAAATCAGGCGACGACGAGGTCGAGGGAGCAACAGTGCATGGGCGCTGATGCTCACGATGCTCGGTTTCATCGGTGTACTCACCTCTGTCCCCATCGCACCAGCGGGCGCAGATGTGCCACCCGGATTTGCGATGGACACCGTCATCAGCGGTCTCGACACCCCGACCGGCATGGAATTCGCCGCTGACGGCTCGATCTTCGTGACCGAGAAACGGGGGCGAGTCCTTCGCTTCGACAGCATCAACGATCAGACCCCGACGATCGTCGCCGACCGTCGCACCCAGACCCACAACAGTGCTGACCGCGGCATGCTCGGGCTGGCGATCCACCCCGACTTTCCGGCCGTGCCGTGGATCTATGTGAGCTACACGCTCGACCAAGCTCCTGGTGGCGGGCCGATCCCCACCTACGGATCAGTTGGTGGCAACTCTGACCCATGCCCGAACGGCGGCACCACCGGTTGCCCCGCCCAAAGTCGAGTCGTTCGGTTCAACGGGACGCGTGCGAATGCTCCCGAAACCGTTCTCTTCCAGGGGCACTGCCAGCAGTTCAACAATCACACGGTCGGCGATCTCGAGTTTGACGGAGATGGCAACTTGCTTGCCAGCTTCGGCGACGGTTCAACCGGCTCGTTTGTCGAGTACGGACAGCGTCAGAACCTCTGTGGTGATCCGGACGGTCCGGTGGGCACCAACCTCGACCGACCAACCACCGAGGGCGGCCAGGCCCGCTCTCAGGACATCCTCACCCGTAACGACCCGACCGGCGTCCACGGCTCGGTGCTGCGAGTCAACCCTGGCAACTTCAGTGCCATCTCCTCGAACCCACTCGGTAACGACAACGAAGCCAACGCCGCTCGCATGATCGCGACTGGCCTTCGCAACCCGTTCCGCATGGAAGTCGACAGCCAGACCGGACGCATCTACGTGGGCAACGTTGGTGGGGCCGGAGCCGACGAGATCAACGTGATCCAACCAAACGACGACGAGCTGTTCAACAGCGGTTGGCCTTGCTACGAAGGACCGGGAACAACTCGAAACACCTTCTGGCTCACCGTCAACATCTGTCAGCAGTTGATCAACTCGGGCGACCACGATGCACCGATGTTCAGCTACGGCCGCAACCAGGCGATCGCACCTGGTGAATCATGCCCCAACGGAGGCCTCGCCGTCTCCGGCCTCGCTCTGAACCGTTCGGGATTCGGGCCGCAGTCTCTCGACGGTGCGTTGTTCTTCAGCGACTTCACTCGCAACTGCATCTGGTACCTGCCTGCGGGCGGCAACGGCCAGCCAAATCCCAACAACCCGACACTCTTTGCCACCGAGGTTGGCGCCATCGTTGACCTCGAATTCGGCCCCGATGGAAATCTCTACGCCGTCGACATCGCCCAGGATCGCATCCTCCAGTTCACCGAGACCGGCGGCAACTCCGCACCCGTGGCCCGCTTTTCAGCCACACCAGCTGCGGGAGCACCGCCCCTCGCCGTGAACTTCAACGCCTCGGCATCGAGTGACCCGGACGGAGACCAGCTCACCTACGCATGGGACTTCGACGGCAACGGCACAACCGACGCCACAGGACGTACAACAAGCCACACCTACACCCAGTCGGGAAGCTACGAGGCCCGGCTGCGGGTGACCGATCAGGGTGGCCTCACCAACACGACGACTCGAACCATCTCGGTCGGTGAGGGCGACATCGCCATCGTGGTTGTCGAGCCAGCAGACGGCCGCACCTTCAAGGTTGGAGCCACCGTGCCCGCTCGGGCCACGGCGACCTACGCCGATGGCCGTTCGGTACCGAGCTCGGCGTTCTCATGGGACTTCGATCTCGTGCACTGCGTACCCAACGCACCCGACTCGTGCCATCAGCACGACCAGGCGACCATCAACGGCTCGCGGGGCACTTTCGTGATGCCCGATCACGAGTTCCCGTCGTTCGTTGAAGCAACGCTCACGGTGAATCCGCCAGATGCGGCGGCCGTCACCACCACACTCGAGATCGACTACCGAGTTGTCGACATCGACGTGACGACCCAACCGGCCGGGCTCGAAGTACTGGTCGGCTCGGCAAGCCAAGACGGGCCGTTCACCCGCCCCGTCGCCAGAGCTGCCACGACAAACGCCTCAGTGACCGCAACCCAGACCGTCGGCGGCACCACGTATGAGTTCGTCGAGTGGCGTCTCAACGGCAACCGTCTGAGCACGGACCGCTTCGTTGAGTTCAGCACCGAAGCTGATGCTGACCTCGTTGCCGTGTATCGGACGGCCGGTGGCGGGAACGACACGCAGCGACCCTCGACACCCCGAGGCCTCAGCACCACAGACACCCAAAACGGCGTCCGCCTCAACTGGACCCAATCCACCGACAACGTCGGCGTCACCACCTACGTCATCTACCGCTCAACCAACGGCACCCTCGGCAACCAATACGCCACCAGCACCAGCACCACCTGGACCGACAACAACGTCAACGCCGGCACCACCTACACCTACGCCGTCAGAGCACGAGACGCAGCAGGCAACCTCAGCTGGCGAAGCAACCTCTCCAGCGAGCGCTACCGATAGCCAGCACATCGGTAGACGGCACATCGGTAGACGGCACATCGGCAGACAGGACTGCCAAAGAAATTCCAGATTGTTGAAACTCCCCCTCGTGTTCGTTGCATCTCATTGATGTCAACAAAACAACTACGAAGGAGACAACAACATGTTCTACGGATGGGGAAACTCAAGCCAGGAATGGAACCTCGACGATGGCAACCGCCTCGTCTTCGCCTACAGCTACTTCTCTCTGATGTTCCTGTTCAAGATTGCGTACAAGAAGAAGTGGTTCGTGCTCGGCGACAGCCGCAGCCAGGATGCTCAGTTCACTCGGGACGAGCTCGAACAGCGCTACGGGTCCGACCTTCCGAAGCCGGGCATTTGGAGCCAGTACGGCTTGCCCCTCGCCATCGGCGCCTGGGTCTTGGTGGCCCTCGTGCTCAGCGTCTTCTAAGCGAAGACTCACCCACAACCCGCTGTCTCTCCAGACCCCCATCCGGAGACAATGAACACCCGGCCCATCTGTGGGTCGGGTGTTTGCACGTGTGGCCATTTCGCCTCCGGTTGGCCACCGGAGCCCGGGTTCTCCCTACGCTCACATTTGCTCGAGGATGGCTTGGCCATCGCCGAGACCTGGGGAGCCGCCACATGAGCAAGAGCAAGTCACCGACATGGATCGCGAGCGCCGCCGTGTGCATCGTGCTCGGTGCCCTCCTCGCCGCCGCCGGCGGTCAAGGAAGCGTGACGGCCGGCGGTATCGCCGTGTTCAGCCTTTGTGTCGCATGGGCGTTCGTCTTCAACTGGATCGTGTTCACACCGTCGTGGCTGAGCCACACCGAGCAGTACTTCGACCTCACCGGCTCGGTCACGTATCTCACCGTCACCTTGGCCGCGCTGATCTTCTCGCCAAACCTCGATACTCGCTCGGTCATTGCCGGACTCTTGGTCGCGGTGTGGGCCACAAGGCTCGGACTCTTCCTCTATCGCCGAGTCACCAGAGATGGTGGCGACGGCCGCTTCGATGAGATGAAGTTCGACTTCTGGCAGTTCTTGATGACGTGGACGATCCAGGGCTTGTGGGTGTCGCTCACCATGGCCGCTGCGCTGGCCATCATCACCGCAGAGGATCGTGTCGAAGTAGGCGTCATCGGCATTGTTGGCATCGTGGTGTGGCTCGTCGGGTTTGCCATCGAAGTGACCGCGGACCGTCAGAAGACAGCCTTCAAGCAGGACCCAGCAAACGAGGGCCGATTCATCACGACCGGACTGTGGTCGTGGTCGCGTCACCCGAACTACTTCGGCGAGATCGTCCTGTGGACGGGCATGGCCATCCTGGCTGTGCCCGTGCTCAGCGGCTGGCGCTGGGTCGTCCTCATCTCACCGGTATTTGTCTTCCTCTTGCTCACCAGGGTGAGTGGCATTCCTCTGCTCGAGCGCCGAGCCAAGAAGCGATGGGGCGACGAAGAGGCGTTTCAGGAGTACACGAAGTCAACGTCGGTGCTGGTCCCTCTTCCGCCAAGGTCGTGAGACAGCACAGCGTGAGCTAAGCGAAGACCGTGCGGCCGATCCATTCGGCAACAAGAGCTGGCTTTTCGACACCCTCGATCTCGATGGTCATCGCCCGGGTCTGATCAACCGCGTTGCCCTTGAGTTCGACACCAACGGTCGCCGCCGTGGCTCGCACCCGCGAACCTGCGGGTACTGGGCTGACGAACCGAACCTTGTTCATGCCGTAGTTCACGCCCATCAAGACACCATCCAAGGATGGCAGGTCGGACGGGATCGTCGTCTGCAGATGGACAAGCATGCTGAGCGTGAGAAACCCGTGAGCGATGGTGCCGCCGAACGGGGTCTGGGCCGCCTTCTCGGGATCAATGTGAATGAACTGATGATCGAGCGTTGCATCAGCGAAATCGTTGATTCGCTCTTGGGTCATCTCGAACCATTCGCCGGCGACCGGGTCTTGGCCGACGAGACCTTGCATCGCGTCGTAGGCAGCTTGTGCGTTCTCGCTCATGATTTCTCCTTGGTGGCTCGCCGGGCAGGCCCCGATCTGAATGCGAACCTAGCGAGGCTCAGGGGCTCGGTCCAGACCGCCCTCTCTCTGCATCCGAGGCCGCCCAACTGCTTGGCGTCAGTGAATATTCCCGCGTTCGTGGGAAGTCGACAGCGGTGGTTCTGGTTCTGTTCTCAACCAGGTGGAGACAGCGCCCGAAGACGAGGGACCGCTGCTCCCTGGCAAACAGGAGACAAGCATGAGTGAATCGAACGAGGTAGACGTCGTCGTTATCGGCATGGGTCCGGCGGGTGAACACGTCGCTGGCAGCCTGGCTGAGCGCGGCCTTTCGGTCGTCGGTATCGAAGCCGATCTAGTCGGTGGCGAGTGCCCCTACTACGGCTGCATTCCTTCCAAGATGATGATCCGCGGCGCCAACTTGCTACAGGAGGCTCGCCGGATCGACGGTGTTTCCGGTTCTGCCACCGTGACTCCCGATTGGACACCCATCGCCGATCGCATTCGTGACTCGGCAACAGACGACTGGAACGACCAAGTCGCCGTCGATCGCTTCGTCGGCAAAGGCGGAACCTTCGTGCGGGGTCGGGGCAAGATCATCGCCCCTGGCGTCGTCGAGGTCGGAGACCAACAGTTCACCGCCAGCAAGGCCGTCGTTGTTGCCACCGGCACGTCGCCCGCTGTGCCACCAATCCCCGGGCTCGATGGCGTCGATTATTGGACCAATCGAGAAGCGGTCAAGGCGAAGGAGCTTCCTTCTTCCTTGATCGTGTTGGGCGCCGGCGCCATCGGCGCCGAGATGGCCCAGGTCATGAGTCGATTCGGCACCAAGGTGACCGTCGTCGAGGCCCTCGATCGGGTGCTCCCAAATGAAGAACCGGAAGCCAGCGAAGTCGTCGCCGAGGCGTGGAAGGCGGAAGGGATCGACATCCACGTCGGCGTTCGAGCTGACGCCGTTGCTGGTGCCGGTGAAGGCGTGCAAGTGACGCTTGCTGACGGCACCGAGATCGTGGCCGAACGACTTCTCGTCGCAACTGGCCGAAGCATCAATGTCGCCGGGCTCGGTCTCGATGTCTACGGCATCGACGCTGACGCCCGACGAGTCGAAACCGACGAACAACTGAAAGCAGCCGACGGCCTGTGGGCGGTAGGCGATGCAACCGGCGAAGGGCTCTTCACCCACGTCGGGATGTACCAAGCCAACATCGCCATTGGCTCAATTCTGGGCGAGGACCACGGTGAGGCTGACTACAGCGCCATGTCTCGGGCAACGTTTACCGACCCCGAGGTAGGTTCGGTCGGCCTCACCGAGGCAGCTGCCCGCGAGGCTGGGCTCAACGTCCAGACAGTCGTGCAAAACGTCGCTCACACCGCTCGTGGCTGGCTCCACGGGCCAGGGAACGAAGGCGTCATCAAGATCGTGATCGACGCCGATCGCAACGTCGTCATCGGCGCCACCACCGCTGGGCCACACGGCGGCGAGATGATCGCGATGCTGGCTCTCGCCGTGCACGCAGAGATCCCCGTTCCGCAGATCCGCTCGATGATCTTCGCCTACCCCACCTTCTGGCGAGGGATCGAAGACGCTCTCAACCAACTCGGCTGAGAACGTTCGTGGCTACGGCTCGGGTTCTTTGCCGCTCCCGAGTCGTAGCCACACTGTCCTCCTCTACACAGTTCGCTTCCACACAGTCACTTCTACCCCGCCCCTCCTACCCGATCGCTTTCACACAGTCGCCGTCTCGAACCTCTCCTCCTTCGAGACTGCCCCTCGGGCTCGAGACCTACAGTTCTCCTCATGGAGGTCTCGAGCCCGCAAAAGCTGCTGTATCCAGCGGACGGCGTCACCAAGGCACACGTCGTTGCTCACTATGAGCGGGTCGCGACGGCCATGCTGGGTGTGTCGGGTCGGCCGCCGCTGCTCGCTGGTCGACCACTGACCTTGCAGCGCTTCCCCAACGGCATCACGGCCAAGGGGTTCATGCAGAAGAACGCAGCGAAGTACTTTCCCGCGTCGATCGAACGTTGCGCAGTGCCCAAACGCGGTGGCGGCGAGACGCTCTACCCGGTCGTGACCCAGGCTCACGACGTCGCCTACTTGGCCAATCAAAACACCGTCACGTTCCACATGTGGACCTCATCGGCAGCCCGTCCCGGCTACCCCGATTGGATGGTGATCGACCTCGACCCCGAGGACGGCGATCTCGCCGGGGTTCGCACCGCCACTCGCAACGTGGCGGACGTGCTGGCGGAGTTTGATCTCGAGGGTTTTCCCGTCGCCACTGGTTCAAAGGGCTTTCACGTGTGGTTGGCGCTCGACGGATCGCTGCACTTCAACGACGTCTCTCGTACCGCCCGAGCCATCGGAGGCCTTGCCGCCAGCCGCTCCCCCGCCGTGATGACAACCGAGTTTCTGAAGAAGGAACGCAAGGGCCGTGTCTTCGTCGATTGGCTGCGAAACAACCCCACGGCCACAGTCGTGGTGCCGTTGTCGCTCCGCCCTCGATCCGGTGCGCCGGTGGCTGTTCCACTTCGCTGGGACGAACTCAACACGGTCGAGCCAACATCGTGGAAGATCGACGATCTCGGCGATCGGGTCGACGTGCTCGCCGCCGCGCTCCAGCGAGAACCGCAATCACTCCCCACAACGCAGATCATCGCCGCAGCTGAACAAGCCGGCGTCGACCTCGACACTCCCCACGACCGCTTCGGCCGCCGCACAACCACCTAGAGGTCAGGAACGGAGCCGTCACGCTCTCAGTCCAAGCCGTTCCAGACCCCTACTACTCACACCGTCTGGTGGCTCTAGCCCCAGAGGTCGCCGACTCGGTAGCCAGCTGGGAACGGGTCTGTTGGATCAACGACGTACTCGCCGATCCCCGTGATCCACGCCTGTCCGCTGATCTCGGGCACGATCGCCTGGTACGGACCGACCGTCGACTCCTCGAGCACCCGGCACTGGAATGTCGTGCCGAGCGGGCCCTCGTGCACGAAGTCATCGCCGACGGCGAGGTCGCCCTTCGCGTGCAGCACCGCCATCGCCGCCGACGTTCCGGTGCCACACGGACACCGATCGAGGGCACCCGTGAAGCTCTCGGGTCGGTCCCACGTCGGGAGACCGGTAGCCACCGTGACGGCGTTGCGCCGGTGAGCGCCAGCAACGGTTGGCGTGCCCGAAAGCTGCGAAATCGTTGGACCTGTCAACTCAGGATGATCCGGGTGAGACACCGGAGCCTGTTCGAGGGTCGCCAACCGAATCATCTCGCTGACCCGAGCGATCTCGGCCCCGTTTGACGCCCCGAGGTCGATCCCGAGCTCGTCGCCGTCAGCGATGACGTAGAACATCCCACCCCACGCGACGTCGACCGTGACCGGCCCGATCGACGGCACATCGACGACGCGGTCGACGTGGATGGCAAACGCGGGAACGTTGCGAAACGAGACGTTGGTGACTTTGCCGCCAGTGCACGTCGCCCGCACTCGGATGAGTCCCGCCGGTGCTTCGAGCACCAGATCGGTCACCGGTTCGACCATCTCGACGATGCCGGTTTCGAGCAGGGCCGTCACCACACACATCGTGTTGCTGCCAGACATCGGCGGGTACTCGGTCTGTTCCATGATGATGAACCCGGCGTCGGCCTCGAGCACGGTCGGCTCGACGATGGCGTTGCAACAGAGCGCTGGATATCCGGCCGGCTCCCGAAGCATCCGCAACCTCACGGCATCGAGGTTCTGCTCCATCCACTTGGCCTTGTCGAGCATCGTGGCACCGGGAATGTCAGGCAGGCCGCCGGTGATGACCCGACCCGGCTCACCCTCGGCGTGCACGTCGACTGCGGTGAGCACGTCGGTGAAGCGGGAACCAAGGGCCATGAAACTCGACCCTAGTGGTGGCAGGTCTGCCACGATGGCACGGTGACGCCAAGGATTCACGACAGCGAGCCAGATCTGTCACTGGCGGCCGTTCAAGCCCTGCTCGACGAGCACGCGCCGGCGTGGGTTGACCGACCGATCCACTACGTCAGCTCGTCGGGCACCACCAACGCCTTGTTTCGTATTGCGATCGATGACGGCACCGACATCGCCCTACGTCTGCCTCGCACGGCAGGCGCTTCTCGGTCGATCGAGATGGAGGCCACCCTCTTGCCCGCGCTGGCCAAGACCCATGTACCGACGCTCACTCGCATTCCGGTTCTGCTGCACCACGGTGAGCCAACCGACGCCTTCCCGTTCCATTGGGCTGCCCTCGACTGGATTGACGGGAACGACTTGTGGGCCCAATCACCGCCACACCAGGAACAGCTCGCAACCATTCTCGGCCAGCTGGTGAACGAGCTGCCTCACATCTCTGGCATGCCGGTGCCGCAACGGCACTACGGCGAACGGGGTGGCCCTCTCGCTGGCGTGCTCGAATCGCTCGACCAGTGGCTGTCCAACCCTGATCTGTCTGCGACCGACCTGGTGGACGTCTCTGCCATTCGGCGCCTCGCAGATGAAGCAGCAGAGCTCGTCAGCGACACCAGCAACACGAGCTTCGTGCACGGCGATCTCCTGCCAGGAAACATCCTGGCAGGCGTCGACAACGGAACCGCTCTGATCGACTGGGGTGCCGCCGGCTACGGCGATCGGGCCCAGGACTTGGCGCCGTATTGGGCCATCTTCGAAGGACAAGCCCGCGCCATGTTCCGCGACGTCGTCGATCAAGACGAGGCCGCCTGGCTCCGAGCCAGAACGAACGAACTCGAGCACACCGTTGGCGGCATCCTCTACTACCGACCTCGAGGGCACCTCCTGGCCGATGTCATGGAGCACACACTCAATCAGATTCTCAACGTGCGTTAGCGACCTTGGGCTGCTCGTGATCCTCGCTGGGCTCCGAATCGTGGACATCCAACAGTCGGCGGCCGACACCAACGATGCCAACGCCGATCCAGGTCAGCTGGGTGAGCAGCGATCCGAGATTGAACTGGTCGAACATGCTCACCAGCACCAACGAAGCTGCTGCGATGTTGCAGAGCGTGTAGGCCAAGCCGTTGCCGTCCATCCGACCGAGCTGCACGAGTGCGAACGACACGGCGTAGGTCGCAAAGCCGAGAAGTCCGGCAAAGACAAGCAGGCTCATCGAGTTGAGTAGTCCCATGGTTTCCCTCCCACGAGCGCCCGCTCAGAACGAGTGGGGCGCTGAAACAGAACCTACGATTGCTGCGGCCCTTGTGAATCGGGGATCTCACGAGTCGACTCCCCTAGGCATAGGGGGCCAAGCGATTCTTGGCCCAATCCACCAGGCCCAATCCACGAGGTCCAATCCACCGAACAAGCGGGAGCAGATTGACCAAAACCGGGACCGAGACCTACTACGCCGAGCGGGCCCGTGAATACGACCGGGTCTACGACAAACCAGAGCGTCAGAGCGATCTGCGCCAGATCGAAGCACTGCTGCCGCCAGTCTTTGCCGGGCGAGATGTCCTCGAAGTCGCCACTGGCACCGGCTACTGGACCCAGTTCTATGCCGACGGAGCCGCATCCGTCACGGCAACCGATGTCAACGACGAGGTTCTCGACGTCGCCCGCCAACGTCGTCCGTGGCCAACAGCGGAGTTTCGCCTCGCCAACGCGTTCGAGCTCGGTCACCTCGATGGGTCCTTCGACGCAGCATTCGCTGGCTTCCTGTGGTCCCACCTCCTCCTCACGCAGCTACCGACGTTCGTTGAACATCTCACGGCGCAGCTGACGCCGAGGAGCCCGGTCTTGTTCATCGACAATCGCTATGTCGAGGGCAGCAACCATCCCGTGACCCGCACCGACACCGATGGCAACACCTTTCAACAGCGACGTCTCAGCGACGGCACAGAATGGGAAGTGTTGAAGAACTTCCCGAGCCCAGACGAGGTGAGGGCAACACTCGAACCGCACCTCATGGACATCGAGACACGGGAGTTCGACTACTTCTGGCTCGCGACAGGATTCACCCGCTGAGCTAGCGTTCGGCCATGAGGACCACAGGTGCTGTGCTGTTCGAAGCCCCCGGTCAGTGGGAGCTTGCCGAGATCGAGGTCGAAGCCCCCCGCCAGAACGAGTTGTTGATCGAGATGATCGCTGCCGGGCTTTGCCACTCCGACGATCACTACGTGAAGGCAGACAGCATTGCCCCGCTGCCGCTCGCCGGGGGTCATGAAGGTGCTGGCGTGGTGATGGAGGTTGGCCCGAACACGCCGGGCTGGGAGGTGGGCGACCACGTCGTGATGTCGTTCCTGCCCGCCTGCGGTCGTTGCCGCTGGTGCTCGTCTGGCCAGCAGAACCTGTGCGACATGGGCCGCTTTCTGCGAGATGGTTGCCGGGAGGACGGCAGCTTCCGCATGTCGCTGGCTGACGACAGCCGAACCCTGGCGCAGATGTGCGGCATCTCGACCTTCAGCCGGCACACACTCATCGACGTTGCAGCAGCCATCAAGGTGCCAAACGACATGCCCCTCACCTCAGCCTGCCTTGCCGGTTGTGGTGTCGGCACCGGCTGGGGTTCCGCAGTGAACTCCGGCGACATCAAGCCAGGGCAGACCGTGATCGTGATGGGCACCGGCGGCATTGGTATTCACGCTGTGCAGGGCGCCCGCCATGCTGGCGCCAGCCACGTCATTGCCGTCGACCCTGTGCCCTTGAAGCGCGAACTGGCGAGCAAGGTGGGTGCCACCACGACCTTTGAGACGATGACCGAGGCGATCGACCACGCTCGGAGCCTGACAAACGGGCAGGGAGCTGACGCCGCCGTGGTGTGCACCGGCGTGCTCGAACAACAGCACGTCCGAGAGGCCTTTGCCGCCATCCGCAAGGCCGGCATCGTGGTCGTCACCGCACTCGGGCACGCGGACACCGAGGTTGCGGTGAACGCACGAGAACTGACGCTGTTCCAGAAGCGAATTCAGGGCTCAGTCTTTGGCGAATCGAACCCCACGAGAGACATCCCGGCGATGCTCGACCTCTATCGCAACGGCCAACTCTTGCTCGACGAACTCGTGACCCGCACCTACTCGCTCGAGCAGATCAACGAGGGCTACGCCGACCTTCATGCCGGGGACATTCTTCGCGGCGTGATCGACTACCGCTAGGTCAGCCGACCAGCAGATGTCCCTCGGTAACTCTCGTGGTTCTCCGTGCGTGACCCGATCGCATCCGCTTCGATGGGTGCATCCAAACGATCGGCTCACACGAAACCTCGCGTATGAAGATTGCGATCATCGGGTCAGGCATTGCCGGCCTGAGCTGCGCCCATGTGCTCGGGCCGCACCACGATGTGACGCTCTTCGAAGCCGCTGATCGGCTGGGCGGCCACTCGAACACGGTGCCGGTCACGGATCCTCAAGCCGGTGAACTACACGTCGACACCGGCTTCATCGTGCACAACGATCGCAACTACCCGAATCTCGTTCGGCTGTTCAACGAACTCGAGATTCCGGTGCAGGACACCGAGATGAGCTTTGGTGTCCATGACCGGGGCACCAACTTCTCGTATCGGGCCACGAGTCTGGCCACCCTCTTCGCCGACAAGTCGAACCTGTTCAAGCCAACGATGTGGCGAATGCTCATCGACATCGCTCGCTTCTATCGAGCCGGCAACCGTCTCGTCGCCGCAGCCGCCCGCGACACAACCGGCAGCAGTGCCACAGAACAGAACGCAGAGGAGATCGACCTCGAACAGACCATCGGCGAGTTTCTTGCCGACGGTCGCTACTCCACCGCGTTTCGTGATCTCCACCTCATCCCGATGGGGGCGTCGGTGTGGTCAGCCGACCCGGCAACCTTCGATGCGTTTCCCGCGGTGAGCCTGCTCCGCTTTCTCAAGAACCACGGCCTTCTCGGCGTCGGCAATCGACCGCAGTGGCGCACCATCGTTGGTGGCAGCCGGGTCTACGTCAACGCCATCGCAGCCCGCTTCTCAGGCGACATCCGCTTGTCAGCCGCCGTCACCAGCCTCGCTCGGACCGACGACGGAGTCGTAGCCAGTTCTGCCGGCGGCGCCGAGTTCTTCGACCGTGTCGTTCTGGCGTGCCACTCAGATCAAGCCCTCGAACTGCTCAGCGACCCAACGGCCGACGAGAAGGACGTCCTCGGCTCCATTCGGTATCAACCAAACCGGGCCACGCTGCACACCGACACCTCCGTGCTCTCACCAATTCAGGCAACGTGGTCAGCGTGGAACTACGACCGGCCCCAGATCGACGCTGAGCCGACAGGGTTCAGCACGCTCACCTACGACATGACCGACCTGCAGCGCCTGCCCGGCGAGCGACGGTATCTGGTGAGCCTCAACAGCGACCATCGCATCGATCCCTCCACCGTGCTCGCCCAGTTCGACTACGACCACCCCGTCTTCGATGGGCCCGCAATCGCAGCACAGCAGCGGTTCGACGAGATCGACGGTCACCGCCACACGCACTTCTGTGGCGCCTACTGGGGCTACGGCTTCCATGAGGACGGGATCACCGCGGCCTTGCGTGTGTGTAAGAAGCTCGGAGTCGACTGGTGAGGCCGGGGCCACCAGCGCTGTGCGAGGGCACGGTCAGCCACCGGCGCAACGAACACACCGGCCACCGCTTCGACTATCCCGTCAGCCAGGTGTGGCTTGATCCCGACGAGCCCAACCAGCTTTGCGAGATGCACTGGGCATGGTCGGCAAAACGACCGGCGCCCGCACGCTTTCGTCGGACCGACTACGGACTCGCCCGCCCGGGCGCCATCAGCCTCGCCGACGAGGTGCGGGCCGATGCCGCCCAGGTGCTCGGCCACTCAGTCGAAGGCCCGGTTCGCATGCTCACCCAAGTCAGGCGTTGGGGCTGGCTGTTCAACCCGATCACGGTCTTTCTGGCCTGGAACAACACTGACGCCACCACGCCGTCGAGTGCGGTACTCGAGGTGTCCAACACGCCCTGGAAGGAGCGCCACCGCTATCCGCTGGCGCTCGCGCAGAGCGGCACCGACCTCGTCGCTCGCTTCGACAAGGCGCTGCACGTGAGCCCGTTCCTCGGCATGGATTTTCGCTACGAGTTTCGCCTCGCTGACCGAGACGACCGAATCGTCCTCGACATCGACGTCATCGACGCTGACGGCGACGTTGCCCTCACCACTGGGCTGCGCACGGGCCGAGAGGCCGCGACCCACGACAACCTCGACCGCTCGTTGCGGTCGACGCTGCCGCCCACCCATCGGGTCAGCGCCGGTATTCACTTCCAGGCCGCACGCCTGTGGCGCAAAGGCGTGCCGTTTGTTTCCCACCCGAAAAAGACATCACCCGAGGCCTCCTCATGAACGAACACTCCGCTCTTGGCACCGACCAGACCCGAGTTCGCCCCGAGCGGCTCTTGGCCCGAGCCGGTGGTTCTCCCACCCACAGCGCCGACGCTCCATCACGATCGAGCCGCTTGGCCCGATCAGTCGTGTTGCGACTGCTCGACAAGATTCAGCGCGATCGAGTGCTGGTCATCGAACGCAACGGGGCGGCGCTTCCGGCCGTCGCCGGCGAGAGCGAGCTACGAGGCACCGATCGCATCACCACGCTCGGAGCACCGCTCCATCTCGATGACGACCAGCTCACGGCGACCATCGAGATTCTTGACGCCCGAGCCTGGACCGCCGTGCTGAAAGAGGGGTCGATCGGGTTGGGTCGGGGCTACTTCGAGTGCTGGTGGGACAGCGACGATCCCGTCACTGTGGTGCGGTCAATCATTCGCAGCCTCGAGCCCATCGACGAGGTGCGCAACCGAGTCTCGAACGCCACTGGCTGGGCCACTGATCGAGTTCGAGCCGCACTCCCGACACCATCGCGATCACGCAACCGTGAAGACATCGCCAGCCACTACGACCTCGGCAACGACTTCTTCCAGATCTTTCTCGACGAGACGCTCACCTACTCCTCCGCCATCTTCCCTTCCGCAGAAGCGGCGTTGGCCGAAGGCAGCCGCCACAAGTACGACCGCCTACTCAACAAGCTCGGCGTCTCGGCCGAACACTCCGTGCTCGAGATCGGCACCGGTTGGGGCGGGTTCGCTCTTCGTGCCGTCGACACGGCGGGATGTCGGGTGACAACAACAACCATCTCAGCCGAGCAGCTCAAGGAAGCCAAGCGACGAGTCGGCATCGCCGGGCGATCAAACGATGTCACGCTGCTCGACAGCGACTGGCGGGATCTCGAAGGGCGCTTCGATCGCGTGGTCTCGATCGAGATGATCGAGGCTGTCGACTGGCGGGACTACGACCGCTACTTCGCCACCATCGAGCGGTGCCTCGAGGACGACGGCATCGCCGCCATCCAGGCCATCTGTGTGCCCGATCGTCGCTACGAGCGAACAAAGAACACCGAAGACTTCATCCGTCGATTCATCTTCCCCGGCGGGTTTCTACCGTCCATCGGGGCCATCACGAAGTCGGTCAGCTCGGCCACCAAGATGCAGATCATCGACGTCGAGGATCTTTCGGCCCACTACGCCGAGACACTTCGACGGTGGCGAGAAACCTTCGATGACCGAGTCGATGAGGTCTACGCCCTCGGGCTCGACAAGCGGTTCGTGCGTCTCTGGCGCTTCTACCTCGCGTACTGCGAAGCCGGCTTTCTCGAGCGCCACTGCACGGTGAATCAGTTCGTGTTTGCGGGTCGCCGTTGGCGGCCTGACGGGCTCGAGCTACGCGCCACCTGATCGGTGGTCACGGGCGTTCACCGCTCAGCTCTCGCTCACTTCGTATTCGGTGCGCCGGCGGCTCCCGAGGAACAAGAAGAAGCCGATACCCATGAGGATGGCGCCGACAGAGGCGAGCCTTCCGGCGTTGCCACCCGTGAAGGCCAACGGTGGCGGAGTGGGCGCGAACTCGACCTGCAAAGCGGCGTTGCCGGTGTTCGTGATCGTCAGTTCGTTGGCTGAGTCGTCGATCGTGACGGTTCCCGCCGGCGCGTAGCTGGCGTCAAAGAACTCGTGAGCAGCTTCAACGATCTCACAGGTTGACCCGCTCGGAAGCTCTTCGACCACGAGCGGTTGCGTGCTCGACACCTGCAGGGTCTCTGGCAGCTCGTAGTCAGCGGTGTCGAACTCGGTCTCACACGTGATCGTCACGTCGAACGCGACATCAGCGAAGTCAGCACCCTCTGGAACATCGACCAGCTCTTTCGTGATCGTCAGGGCCACAAGGTCACGCCGGACTTCGAAGCCGATCTCCTCAACCCCGGTGCCGATGGTGAGCTCAATACCGTTGCTGCCAACGGCGTCGCCGTCTCGATCGGTGAGCGTCCAGCCGTCTGCCGGCTCGAGCGACACGGTGATCACGGTTCCGGTCGGGAACAACGGCGACTCCCAGGTTCCGTTGCCGTCCGTGGTGCTGATCGTGATGGTCTCGGTCACGACCGTTCCGTCTGGCAGCGTCGCCTCGATCGTGATTTCGAAGTCGTCATCTGGGTCGATCGGGCGAGTGGAATCGACGATCGAGTCGAGATCGATCGTGAACGAACCGGTTTGATTGAGAATGTCGATCGCTGCGGGGTCATCGGCGAGGATCACTGGGCCGGTCAGATCGGTGGTGGCGAATCGCGGGTCGGCCGTTTCGACGGCGGAACACTCAGCGCCGAACGGAAGCTCGTCGATCACAAACGGCGACGTCGCGCTCACCTGACCAACGATCACGTACGGATCTTCGGTGAAACCACCGCTGCAGCTGACGGTGACCTCGAACAGCTCCGTCGAGAGGTCGACGTTGTCTGGTCCTTCGACGGCCTTGTTGATCGTGAGTGAGGTCTGGTTTCGAGTGTTGATGAACTCTGCCGTGACGGGATCGTCACTCGAGGCAGTGAGCGTGACGGTGCGGTCGGTCGCGAGCGTCCAGTTCGGCGTCTCATCGAGCTCGGTGATCTCACAGACCGTGCCTTCGGGGATGAGTGGCAGCTCGGTGTAGAAGATGACGCCGCTCGCACCAGAGGAGGTCAGCGAGTCGGTGGTGAGGGTGTGGTCAGCGTTGTAGACCGCACCGCAATCGATCGTGAACGTGAAGTCGTCGACCGGGTCGATCGGGTGAAGCGGCGACACGATGGTCTGCTTGGCCACGATCACTGCGCCAGTGCTGTTGGTGATCGTTGCGCTGTTGGCGGCGCCTTCGATCACGACCGTCGCGCTGTCACCTCCGGCCGACTCGGGGAAGTAGCTGGTTTGGAATCGACTATCGGCAGTTTCGACAATTTCGCACGATGCTCCGGTCGGCAGATCGCTGATGTCAAGCGGAGTGTTCGCCGACACTTGGCCGGTCACGACGTGGGTGCCGGTGTCGAAATCGCCGGTGCAGGTGATGGTCACGTCGAACAAGTCGTCGTTGAGATCGATGCCTTCGGGAGCGCCCAAGACGGTCTTGTTGATGGTGAGCGCTGCCACGTCGCGATCGTTGACGAACGGAGCGTCTTTGATCGGGTCGAGGTCGGTAGCGACCTCAGTAGTAACAACCTGGGTGTCGCCACTCGTGTTGGTCCAGCCGGTGGGTGGCGTCTGTTCGGTGACGGTGCATTCCGTGCCGGGGGGCAGCAGCGGCGTATCAGGCGTCGCCCACGAACCAGCCTGACCAGACGTCGAAATCGCCTGCTCGCCCGAGAACAACACCGAACCATCCCGCGCCACACACACCACATCAAAGGTGAACGTGTCATCCAAATCAATCGGATGCGTCGAC
>CALJSB010000019.1 GCA_937976305.1 uncultured Acidimicrobiales bacterium | reverse complement strand
TCAACGGCAGCCTCTACATCGGCACCCTCGAAGATTCACACATCGCAATCATCGATCTCTGACACCGTGGAGCGGAGAGACTGGCGAGGGACCTGTCCCTCAACGCCGAGCACGAAGCGCAGCGAGGAGTGGGCGTTGAGGGACTTGAACCCCCGACCTGCGCGGTGTAAACGCGATGCTCTAGCCAACTGAGCTAAACGCCCTGAGGCCGAGAGCATACCTGCCCAGACATGACAGCCAGGGACGATTCGCGAGTCCATTCGTCACTGCATCGTTACGCAACGGCAACCGACGCCGAGGCTGCTCATCCCTACGCTGTAAGAAGGTCGATGCGAGTCGCATCTGCTCTCTCCCTCAGCTATGGCAGTCACGACGAAAAACCTTTCGAAGCCGGCGATCCCCTGGATTGCCATTGGGCTCGTTGTCGCTGCTGTTGTCGCGGTCCTCGCCTTGTCGGGCAGCCGCACCGATGCTGTTGTTGCCCCGAGCATTCTCGAGGTCAACGGCACGAGCTATGCGTTCGAGCCAGCCACCTGTCAGGTGACCGAAGATGACTTCATCGTCACGGGGCCCGGCTCGGTCGACGAGACCGACTACGTCGTCACCGCCTCGTCGACGAATATCGAGCTTGCCTTCGGCATCTCTTCTGAGATCGACACACCCGACGCCGATTCACCGTGGTGGTCAACAAGCGGCGACGTCACCTGGGAGCTGCAAGACGATCGCATCGTCATCGTCGACGCTGAGCTTCTGGATCGCAATCATCCGGACGCTCCCCCAGCGCAGGCTCATCTCGAGGTGTCCTGCCCTCCGGCCACCTGAGCAAACGGCACGGGTTCGGTCAGGCGAGTTCAGCTCTCTGAACTCCATGCTTGACGCATCGCCAACAGCTGCTCAAGCAGTTCAGGTGTTGACGCAGCAACGGGCGCCCGACGCTCGTCGGCATCCAACACGATGAGATCGCGGCCGAGAGCATCAGCCATCACTCCGCCAGCTTCGTTCAGGACGAGCTGGGCTCCGACGTAGTCCCATACGCCGTGCGCTGAGTTGATGTCGACGAACCCATCGAAGGTCCCGCCAGCCACAGCGCAGATGTCGAGAGCCGACGCACCGTAGGCGCGGTATTGCCGCCAGCCACCGTGTGTAGGCGGAAGGCCGGAGAAGGCAAGGAACGCCTCGCCCATTTCTGTGACCCCCGAAGGAGCGAAGGCACGATCCGAAGGCTGGTCGGCATCAATCTCCACGCCCGAGCCTCGGATCGCCTGGTAACGCTTGCCGCTCGCCAGGTTGACGACGTGGGCGGCAAGCGGGCCCCGTGCATCGACGGCGCACAGGCTCGTGGCGTACCAGGGCAATCCGTGCGAGGCGTTCGTCGACCCGTCGACTGGATCGACGACGATCGTGATTCCAGGCTGTCGATCGACCTCGGGCTCAACGACGCCCGACTCCTCGGTCAGCACACGAAACCCTTGGCCCAGTAGCGGCTCGAGAATCAATTCGTCAGCAACGACGTCATGGTTGTACTGCCCGGGCTTCACGCCGCTGAGACCCCAATCGTCGAGATCAGCGAGTGCATCGGCCAACTCAGACGACAATGTGTCGAACAGTTCGAGTGTTTGGTTTGGGTCGATGGAAGACACGTTCGCATCTTGCCGGAAATCTGGCAGGCTATGACTCGCTGAGAAGGAGAGCTGTGGCAATCGTCGATGTCCCCGGCTTTGTGGCCGAGCTAAAAGAGCATGCAATCGACCACGGCTTTCACGTGCACGATGAGCGTCACTTTGTTGAGACCTACTCCATGCGCCAAGCGTGGGAGGTCGATCTTCATCCTGAGCGTGCGTGTGGTGGCCCCCTCGATCTGCACCTCGCCGTCGAACTCGATCCGAGAGTCTTGCTCTCGTTCGAAGATGCGGTGATGGAGTTGCCCGAGACCGAAGAACCCCCGAACGGGTTCAACGTCCCGCTGGTGTTCAACTGGGCCCTGCCGCCGCTGCCCAAGCCTCCCGATCTCTTGGTTCTCGCCACCGACCTCGCCGGACTTGGAGGTCCGGACCTTCCACTCGAGGTGTCGGCGATCGACTCGACCGTCTCGGTCACCGATGCTGCTGAGCGCACGCTCTCGATCATGGCGAGAGTCGAACTGTCGTTGGCTGACGTGTTGATGCGACGCGAGGGACTGTGCGAGACGTTTGATCGGTGCCACACGGTGAGCGAGTTCTTGCTCGACCATTCGCCGGCCTGGCTCGACGACATCTAGCTCCACCGCTTCATCAGCTCGTCTGGCTCTCGCCAGCGGCACAAGCAAAGATGTCGCATGCGACTAGACGAGCCCCGTGTCCCCGCTCTCAGCGACGACGAGATGCCCGACTCCGTCACCGATCGGCTCGGCGATGGGCCTGTGCTCAACATCTTTCGCACGATGGCCAACCATCCCGACCTCATGCGGCGGTGGATGGTGTTCGCCAACCACATCTTGTCGAAGTCGACGCTGCCCGAGCGTGAGCGCGAGCTCGCGATCCTGCGGATCGGCTGGCTCTGCCAGGCGGGGTATGAGTGGGGCCAGCACGTGCGTATCGGGCTCGACGCCGGCCTCACCCAAGTTGAGATCGACCGCATTCCGGCCGGCAGTAGTGCCGAAGGCTGGAGCGCCCTCGATCAGGCGCTACTCGATGCCACCGACGAACTGCACAGCGACGCGTTCATCACCGACGCCACCTGGGCCCGTCTCAGCGAGCTCGACGATCAGCAGAAGATGGATCTGGTCTTCACCGTTGGCCAGTACAACCTCGTGTCGATGGCGCTCAACACCCTCGGTGTGCAAGCAGACCCCGGGCTGGCCGTGATGCCAGACAAGGCCTAGCTGCTTCCGTTCTGGAGGCCGTAGAGCACGTTTTTGTGCCCTCCTACCTCCAGTTCGAGGAAGAAGTAGCTCAGTCGGCGCCTGGCACAACCGAGCCAGTTATCAGCGTTTGTTCGTCGCTGTGGCCGACCAAGCAGATGATCTTCTCAGTTGTGCCGAAGCGTTCGACTTCGATGGCGAGCCAATCGAGATCGCTCCCTGGTGGCACAACGACGTCGCTCTCAAAACGCGAAGAACACTCGAAGCCGTTCTCGGGTTCAGCGACCCAATAGGCCTGGACCGCATGTGGATCGTCACAGTCCGCGTTCTTCGGTGAATCAGCGACAGTCCTGCTCCCGCGGCCCGCAAAGTCATCCCAATCGGCGAAACACTGACCGGGTTTGATGGTGCCGACGTCGGTGGTTGTGAACGCATAGAAGGCACCGATTCCGAACAGCCCGAGGATTCCTCCGATCACGATGACCTTGCCTCGGGTTGTGCTCAGGAACTGCCGGCTCCCCCCGTTCTGGAGGCCGTAGAGCACGTTTTCGTGCCCTCCCGCCTCCAGTTCGGGGACGGCGTACCTCGTCGGCAGGGTGCAGCCTTTTACGTTGACGGCGAAGGAGCGCGAGGATTCCGAGACAGCCGAGTTGTCGAGCCGAGTCGAGGAACCATGTACAGCGTCGAAGGAAAGACCGCCGTCATCACCGGAGGTGCCAGCGGTATCGGTCTGGGCATGGCTCGAGCGTTTGCGGGGGCCGGTATGTCGCTGGTCCTCGGCGACATCGAATCTGAGCAGTTGGACTCGGTCGTCGAGCAGTTCACGGCTGACGGACACAAGGCGATCGGCGTGAAGACCGACGTGTCAGAGGAAACCCAGGTGCAGGCGCTCGCCGACGCAGCCTTGGCCGAGTTCGGAGCTATCCACGTGGTGTCGAACAACGCTGGAGTCGGCGTTGGCGGACCGGTCGACAAGATGGGTCTCAACGATTGGACGTGGACCTTCAACGTCAACCTCTGGGGTGTCATCTACGGGATCCGAACCTTCGTGCCAATCCTCAAAGAACAGGGCGAAGGGCACATCAGCGCCACCGCGTCGATGGCCGGGCTCGTGGGCGGCCCGATGCTCGGCGCCTATCACGTGAGTAAGCACGGGGTCGTCGGCCTGATGGACTCGCTGCGCATCGAGCTGAAGATGGCGAAGTCAGCCGTTCGCGCCAGCGTGCTGTGCCCTGGTCCAGTCGACACCAAGGTGGCCTTCAGCGAACGGAACCGCCCCGAGCATCTGCCGAGAGAGAAGGCCGGCGACAAGCAGAAGAAGTTCGCCGGCGATCTCAACAACGTGCTGTCAGACGGCCTTGAGCCGGATGAGGTGGGCGACCTCGTGCTCGATGCCGTGCTCGAAGAACGGTTCTGGATCCTCACCCATATCGAAGAGCACCTACCGCTGCTCGAGCGTCGGCTCGAAGCCATCAAGCGCGATCACGCTCACCGGCTGCCGCCCACCGAATGACCGTCGTCGAGATGCCAATCAGGCGCTAGCGCTCGACAACCGCTGTGTGCACCATCTCCTCGATCTGTTCCTTCAGGGTTTGCCCCGTGTCGGAGTCGTCTTCGACAACGAGATAGGCGCCGTAGCCATCGTCGAGATCGAGCCACGGAACCGTTCCGAACGCACCGGGGTCGGCGATGCGGCCGGTGTCACGATCGATCCACCAGCCCATGCCGTACCCCACGTCGGAACCACCGGCGTCACCGCCGTAGACCGTCGAGATTCGATCGGCGTGCATCGTGTCGAGCGACTCTTGCGACAGCACCTGGGTTGACCCGCATGTGCCGCCTCGCAAATGCATCAGGAGCAGCTCGGCGTAGTCAGACATCGACACGTAGCCGCCGCCCTCGATATTGGGATTCTGTGTCGGTTCGATGCCGCCGGGGTCGCCGGCGAACGTCGTCGGGTAGCCGGGCGAGCCGGTGAGCACTGAACCGAGGCTGATGAAGCCGAGCGAGTCAACTCCGCAGGGCTCGACATAGATCTCATTGATGAGCTCGTCCCAGGTCTTCCCCGAAGCCGACTCGGCAACCGCACCGGCCACCTGCCACTGGGCTCCGCCGTAGCGAAACTCTGTGTCGGGCGTGATCTGATCGCTGTCATCGTCGGCCGTCGTGAAGATCTGGGTCGCACACTCGTTCAAGGTGCCATCAGGGCTCCATTGGCAGACGTAGGGCGCATACAGAAAGTTGGGGCCGAGTCCGACGAGACCGGAACTGTTCGAGAGGAGCTGGGCCGGTGTGACGTCGGGATTGCCGGTTGCCCACTCGACCTGGTCCGCGACGGGCGCATCGAGATCGATCAGCCCATCCTCCTGCAGCCGCAACAGCACCCCTGCTGCCACCATCTTTGACGACGACGCAATCAGGCTGATCCGACCGGGCTCGAACTCGCCGAAGTACTCCTCGTAGAGCACGCCGTCATCGCGATGGACCACGATCAGGCTTGCGCCGGTCAGACCATTCTCGTCAACAAAGGCCTGCACGGCCTGGGTGACGGCGTCGAAGTCGTCGGACTGGGTGGTTTCGCTACTGCTACACGCCGATACGACAAGCACGAGCGAGAGGACGGCCAACTGGAGAAGCCGGAGGTGACGATCCATCTCAGCGACCTCCGCTGATGTTGACGAGCGAACCGGTCACGTAGGACGAGGCATCTGACGCCAGGTACAGGATCAGATCCGCGACCTCGTCGGCCGTGCCACCACGCTGCATCGGCACGTTCGGAGCAAGTCGGTCGACCCGGTCGGGCACGCCAGAGCTGGCATGGATCTCGGTGTCGATGAGGCCGGGCCGCACCCCGTTGACGCGGATCGACTCGGTCGCCACCTCCTTGGCCAGACCAATGGTGAGCGTGTCGACTGCTCCCTTGGTGGCTGCGTAGTCGATGAACTCGTTGGGGCTTCCGAGATAGGACGCCGCCGACGAAACGTTGACGATCGAGCCGCCGGTGCCACCGTTGTTGGTCGACATGCGGCGTACGGCTTCGCGAGCGCAGATGAACGCTCCGAGCACGTTGACGTCGAGCACCTCGCGTAGTCGTTCGACACTCATATCTTCGACCCGCGACATCGGGTGGAGGATCCCGGCGTTGTTGACCAAGCACGTCAGCGGCCCGAGCTCAGCTTCGCTCTCATCGAACATCTCGATCACGTCTGACTCGACAGCGACGTCAGCACGGATCGCCATCGCAGACACACCAGCAGCCCGGCATTGCGCCACAACCTCTTCAGCGGCCTGGGTGTTCGCCGTGTAGTTCACGCAAACATCCCACCCATCGGCGGCCGCTTTGAGTGCCGTCGCGGCACCGATGCCACGACTTCCACCGGTGATCAGCATGACTCTGGGCAATGTCGATTCGGTCATGGTGTGCGTCCTCTCATATCTGGGTGTCGATCAGGCCACCGCTGCGATCGCCTCGGCGGTCACCGCGACGATCCGGTCGATCTCATCATCAGTCACGATCATTGGCGGGGCGAACAACAACCCGTCGGCGCCGGCTGGGCCGGAACCACCGGGGTAGATCCAAACATCACGCTCGAGCGCAGCACCGACAACGGCCGATGAGGTGACGCCGTCCAACTCGACGCCGAGAAGCAGCCCCCTGCCTCGGATCGAGCGAACGTTCGGACTTGTACCTATCGCGTCGATGAGTGAGTGCCGCAGGCGCTCTCCCTGGCTTGCTGCTCGCTCCATCAGGCCCTCGGCTTCGAGAATCTCGAGTACGGCGAGCGAGGCTGCGCAGGCGGAGTCGTGTCCGCTGTAGGTGAAGAACATGACGCCCTTGCCCGCTACTGCGAGTGGAGCAACGACGTGATCGTGAGCCGCCACCATCGAGAGCGGGGCGTAGCCACCGGTGAGCCCCTTGGCCGCAACGATGATGTCGGGCTCCCAATGATCGTGCTCAAAACCCCACTTCGTGCCCGTGCGGCCGAACCCGGTCATGACCTCGTCGCTGATCATCAACACGCCGTATGACTTGCAGATCCGCGTGACATCGGCCCAGTAGTCGAGCGGGGCGACAAGACCAGGGCCAGCGGCGCCGATCACGGGTTCGGCGATGAATGCCGACACCGTGTCGGGCCCGGCAGCCTCGATGGCTGCGGCCACCGCATCAGCTGAATCCCACGGCGCCTTCGGGTGCTCAGCGAGCATCGGGTCGAACCCGTCTCGACGGTCCATGTGACCGCCAATGGCGAGCGTGGCCAGTGTCGAGCCGTGGTAGCTCGGCACTCGACCAATCACCCGATGCCGCTCCGTGTCGCCTCGGCTGAGGTGATACATCCGGGCCAGCCGCATGGCCGTGTCGTTGGCCTCGCTGCCTCCGCCGGCAAAGAACACCTGGCCGAAGCCTTCGGGCAGCCACCGCTCGACGAGATGTTGGGCCAGTGCGCTCCGGTTGGGCGTGGGCCAAAGCGGCACCACGTAGTTGACATCACGCATGGCGGCAGCGACAGCATCTGCCACCTCCGCCCGACCATGACCGATGTTGTTGACGACCGCTCCCCCAGCGGCGTCAAGAATTCTGCGCCCAGAGTCGGTGATCAGCTCACAACCCTCTGCCTTCACGATCATCCCAGGCGAGGGCTGTGGCGTGAGGGCGAATGGTTGGTGGTGCAGTTCAGTCGAAGTCATTTCCGATCCTGCCTCGGCTCACTGCAGCGACGTCTGCATCGTGGTGAGCGATGGCCAACCGTAGCTGTCGCCGAACATCAGAAGTACTTCATTCGAGCCGCCAAGCAGCGGCTGCTAGCTTCCATCACATGCTCCAGTTCCACGATCCACGCGGCGTGCCATCGATCGAGGCAACGCCCTATGAGCTCAGTCATCCGTTGGGCGGCGGTTCAACGATCGCCCTTATGGCCAACGGGTTTCCCGACTCGGTCAACTTCCTCGACCACATCTCGGCGGCATTGTCAGAGCTGCTCGACGACGTCACGTTCGTCCCCTTCGACAAGGGCAACGCATCAGCGTTGGCCTCCGACGAGATGCTGACCGCGGCCGCAGAATGCGACGCTGTCGTTGCTGCCTACGGGCATTGAGGCAGCTGCACCTCCGGCACCGTGAGTGACGGAATCCAGATGGCCCTCCGCAACAAGCCAACCGTGGCGTTGGTGACGACGCAGTTCTGGGAGCAGGGCAACTTCGTGGCGGAAGCTCGCGGCATGCCCGAGCTGCCTCGGGTGCAACTGCCCCACCCCGTCGCCGGCACGGGCAGCGACGCGATGGGCGAACTCGCTCGCCGCCTCGCGCCTCAGATCATCGCCCGCCTCCAGGGCATCGAAACACCGGCTGCCGCGTGAGCGAAACCAGTCGGCTCCTCGAAGCCGAGAACGAAGCAGCCGCATTGGAGCTGCTGCACGCCAACGGCTGCACCGACGGATTGCCCGTCATCATTCCAACGCCGGCTCGGGTCGAACGGATGGCCTTGGCCTCTGGAGTCGACGCCGAGTTGTCGCTCGGGTCGATGGGGCCAGGCGGTGGCGCGGCAACGATCGAAGCAATCGCGACCAACGCAGTCATGGCAGGCTGTCGTCCGGACGACATGCCCATCGTCGTCGCTGCGCTGACCGCGATGCTCGACCCCGCATTCGACCTCGGCGAGATGCAAGGCACCACGCACGCCACGGCGCCGCTGATCATCGTGAACGGGCCGATGGCTCACGCTTGCGGGGTCGCTTGTGGCTTCGGGGCGCTCGGCCCTGGCCATCGGGCCAACGCCTCGATCGGGCGGGCAGTGCGGCTGTGCATGATCAACATCGGCATGGCCCGGCCAGGCCAGTCCGACATGGCGTTGCTCGGACACGGCGGCAAGTTCACGTTCTGTATGGCCGAGGACGAAGCATCGTCGCCGTGGGAGCCGCTGCACACCACGCACGGCTACGCCGTAAACGATTCAGCCGTGACGGTGATCGGAGCCGAGCCACCGCACTCGGTCATCTTTCAGAACGACGCCGACGACCCGACATCACCCGATCGGTTGCTCAAGACGCTGGGGGCGACATTGGCCAACCTCGGCTCGAACAATGCCCACTTTCGGATCGGCATGCAGACGGTTGTGCTCAACCCCGAGCATGCGCAAGTGCTCGCCGACGCGCAGATGAGCCGGGCCGACGTGCAGGCCAAGATCTGCGAGTACGCCGTCAACCCGACCGAGCGGATCCGTGAGCTGAATCCGGCATTCGCTCGGAGCAAGACCGACGTGTCCCACGCTGTTCGTCGACCCGAAGATGTCCTCGTTCTTGTCGGCGGAGGTTCCGGCCTGTACTCACACGTGATGCCCTCGTGGGCCGCCGGTGCCCATAGCAACGTCGCCGTTCACGCTCCGATCATCACCGATCAGGCCTGTGAGATCCCCGGTCTCAGCCCGTCGACCTAGACCCTCCGACCCCTCGAAGAGAGACTCCACATGATCCCCACACAGACCTTCGGCCGAACCGGCCACGAGAGCACCCGAGTGCTCTTCGGCGCCGCAGCGCTCGGCGCCATGTCGCAAGATCGAGCCGACGCCACGATCGCCCAGGTCGTGGAGGCTGGTATCAACCACTTCGACACGGCCGCTGGGTACGGCGACTCTGAGATCCTCCTGGCCCCGTGGCTGTCGGAGCATCGCGACGAAATCTTCCTCGCCACCAAGACCGGTCAGCGATCGGGCGATGCCGCTCGCGCCGAGCTCGAGAAATCACTCACCCGCATGGGCGTCGACAACGTCGACCTCATTCAACTGCACAACCTGGTTGAGGACGCCGAGTGGGAGATCGCGCATGACTCCGGGGGCGCCGCCGCAGCGATGATCGCCGCTCGAGACGAGGGCCTCGTCAAGCACATCGGTGTCACGGGCCACGGAGTTCGGATCCCCGGCATGCACCTCCGCAGCCTCGAGGCGTTCGACTACGATTCGGTGCTGTTCCCCTACAACCTCTCGATGCTCGACAACCCGGCGTATCGCCACGACGTCGAACAGCTCCTGGCCGTGTGTGCCGAGCGAAACGTCGCCGTGCAGACGATCAAGTCGATCGCTTGTGGCCGCTGGCCAGCCGACTACGAGGGCCGACGCTTCAGTTGGTACGAACCGCTGACCGACCCCGAGGCGATCGCCCGGGCCACGAGCTTTGTACTCGGCCAGCCAAACCTCTACGTCAACTCCACCAGCGATGCGACCAAGCTCGCCATGGTGTTCGACGCGGCAAAGGCATTCGGCGAGGGTGTCCCCGCAGCGACCGCCGACGAGGTGAGGGCTGACATGGACACCTACGGCGTCACTCCCCTCTTCGACGGCTCCGACCTCGAACGCATCTAGCCCCCGCCCTTCCCGAACTGGAGTCTCCCACCGGCGTTTCAGTCGGTACGGGCCTCCAGAACGCGCACCCTGATTCGAACTGGAGGCTCCCACCGGCGTTTCAGCCGGTACGGGACTCCAGAACGGGGAAGCGAGGGTCAGCTTGTGCGGCCGTAGAAGGTCTTGAGGGCCGAGTCAGACAAGCCGATGCCGGGCTCATCATTGTAGGCAAACACAACGAGCAAGCGGGTGACGGCGCCTTCGGTTGGTGTCACCCGGTGCATGGCGTTGCGACCTCGGAAAAGCACGAGGTCGCCCGGCTCGAAGTCGAGTTGCTGCACCGGCTCGTTGCCATCGAGAACGCTGGCGACCCGCTCGTACGCCATGTCGCCCGCTTCGGCATCACGCACCGCCGGGACGTACTCAAAAGTGCCCCCTCCCTCGGGAGCACGGAGCAACATGGTGACGGCAAACGACGAGTTGTCGAAGTGCCAGCCGAGCTCTCTTCCCTTCGATGCGAAGTGCACGTTGATCGACGACACGTTGTCGGCATACGGATGAATCTCATCGATGCCAAGCACCCCGCACAGGAACGACCGGAACGTCGCATCGTTGTAGACCGAGCGCAGCGGTGAGTCCTCAGGGATCTCATCATCGGCGATCAGCCCCTTGGTGCTGACGATTTGTCGGTTGAACGGATGATCGGCTGCGAGGTCCGGATTCGGTGGGGTGAGGTAGACGTTGTGGGTCGAGCTGGCGTAGAACGCATCGGCCTCGTGCGGTTCCGACTGGGCGATCACCTCGGCGATGGCATCAGCGGTGAAGAAGCTCTTCAACACAAGCGCCCCGTCGCGGTCGACTTGGCGACGACAACGAGCGATGTAGTTGCTGTCGGCGATGAGATGGGTGTCGGCGTTGAGGTGCGGGTTCATGGCTGCCTAGTTCGTCTCATTGCCCAAGATCAGATCAATCACATCGGCCAGCGACGCAGAATCGGTGCCCTGGAGCGACGCCATGCGACCGTACGTGTCCGCAGCGGCAAGATGAAACCCACTCGGCAGATCATTGGCGGCGAACGTCGCTGCGATCTCTTCCATCTCTGGGGCGAAGCGCCACGCCTTCGGGCCAACCCTCGACGGGCTGTGCTTGGCCCGCTCGAGCAGATCGGGCATCGACGTCGCCCACTCGCCCTCGATGGCGTCTGTGACACCTTCGGCCTCGGCGAGTGCGTTGACGGCGAAGAGCAGAGCCGATGTGCCTTTCGTCCAGGCGGCGAAGCACATCTTGACCGCTGACGCGGCACCGATCGGCCCGTCAACCGTTCTGACTTCGAGATCAGAGCCCGCAAACAAGTCAACAACTTCGTCGGCTCGATCGCCGGACGCATAGAGCCGGGTTGTGCCAGCCGTGTTCACGGGTGGGCCGACGATGCCGCCATCGACGGCGTGGCCGAATGGTTCACACAATGCCTTGGCGGTGGCAGGCGCGATGGCGTTGGCATCGACATAGAGACCGTTGAAACCAGCTTCGCTCACGGCGCTCGCAACGTCGCCAGCAGCAGCGGGCGGACATACCGAAACCACGATCGCACTCTCGTTTGCCAATTCATCGAGCGAGCCCACCTCGACCATGCCTGCAGCCTCGGCCCTTGCCCTGGTCTGCTCCGACCGGCCCTCGCCAACCCAGAGAGCCCGATGACCAGCTGCTCCCAAGCACGCACCGATGGTTGCGCCCATCGCTCCGGGGTTGACGACACCGACAGTCAGAGTGTTAGCCACCTGCGGAGTTTGCTACACCGTTGCCGTGAACCTCTACACCAGGCTGCTTGCCGAACCGGACAACCGTCCGTTTCTGACGGACCCCGTCTCGCACACGACTCTGTCCTACCAGGACGTCGCCGACCGGTCAGCGCAGCTCTCAGCAGCGTTGCGAGCCCATGCTCCCCAGATCGGCGATCGCGTGGTTGTGCAGGTCGACAAGTGCCCAGACGCCGTCGCCCTCTATCTCGCTTGCCTTCGCTCCGGCCTGATCTATGTGCCGGTCAACACCGCCTACACCGCAACCGAGATCGAGTTCTTCGTGAGCGACATCTCGGCTGCTGTCTTCGTCTGCGATCCCGGTCGGGAAGACGAACTCTCTGCCGCCGCCGGCTCCGCCACCGTACTCACCATGGGGACAGACGGATCTGGCACGTTGCTCGACCAATCTGACGGCATCGCACCGTTCGATGCGGTGGTCGAACGAGACGATCAGGACGTGGCCTGCGTTGTCTACACGTCAGGCACGACGGGACGATCCAAGGGCGCCATGTTGAGCCACGCCAGCATCCTGGCCAATTCCGAGACACTGCATGCCTATTGGGGTTACGTCGAGGGCGACGTGCTGCTGCACAACCTGCCGATCTTCCACGTCCACGGATTGTTCGTCGCGCTCAACACCGCAATGATCAACCGCTCCGAGGTGATCTTCGCTCCTCGCTTCGATGTCGAACTCGTGCTCGCCAACCTGCCCCGCGCCAGCGTGATGATGGGCGTGCCGACGCACTACATCCGCCTGCTGGCCGACGATCGCTTCACGCCCGAGCTCTGCAGCGGTATGCGGCTCTTCACCTCTGGCTCAGCACCCATGACCGCTCCCGTCATGGAAGAGTTCGCAGCTCGCTCCGGCCACCGGTTGGTCGAGCGATACGGCATGTCCGAGACACTGATTCTTACGTCGAACCCGCTCGACGGTGAGCGGGTTGCCGGCACCGTGGGCTTTGCTCTTCCCGGCTGCGCCCTTCGCATCGGCAACGAACAGGGCGTCGAACAAGCGCCGGGGGCCGAGGGTGAGGTGCAGGTACGGCCGCCGCAACCGTTCCTCGGCTACTGGGACTTGCCAGACAAGACGGCCGAGAGCTTCACGCCAGATGGTTGGTTCCGCACGGGCGACGTCGGCACGGCAGATGAGTCCGGTCGGGTGACCCTGGCCGGACGGGCCAGCGACATGATCATCTCGGGTGGCTACAACGTGTACCCCAAGGAGATAGAGCTCGTGCTCGACGACGTTGACGGCGTCGGAGAATCGGCCGTCGTGGGTGTGCCGCACCCCGACTTCGGTGAGGGCGTTGTCGCGGTGGTCACTACCGAGACCAGCCTTGACGCCGAGGCAGAGGCTGCTCTTTTCGCGCAACTTGATGAGGCATGCCGGTCGAGCCTGGCCCGGTTCAAGAACCCAAAGCACTACGTGGTCGTGCCTGAGTTACCTCGCAACGCAATGGCCAAGATTCAGAAGAAGCAGCTTCGCGAGCAGTTCGCCGACCTGTTCAGCTAGAGAGATCGGCCACTACGGTCTCGCCATGACAACGAATGGACTCGTCACCCTCGCTCGCCACGATGGTTGGGCCGAGGTGATGCTGAATCGGCCCGAACGAAAGAACTCACTCACCGGGCCACTCGCCGACGACATGATCGAGGCACTCGAGAGCCTCGCCGAGGACACTGCCACTCGGGTTGTGCTCATCGGCGGCGCCGGCGGCGCGTTCTGCTCGGGGCTCGATCTGGCGGAGTTCCGAGCCGAGGAGCCAGCACCCTGGGTTGCCGGTTTCGGCGAGTTGTGGGGACGAGCTCACGAGCTGCTCTTCGCTCTCCCCCAGCCCATCATCACTGCCGTCGAGCGCTACTCGATCAACGGCGGCTCAGCGCTGGCCCTTGCTGGCGATCTCTGCATCGTTGGCGAGAACACGTTCATGGAAGTGAGCGAGGCACGAATGGGGATGGCGGCCCCTCGCAACATGTTCTGGTTGAACCAACGCCACTCCGAGGCCGTGATCGCCCGGCTCACGCTGCTGGGCGACCGGGTAGCCGGCCCCGAACTGCTGCGTCTCGGTCTTGCCACCGAGATGGTGGCTGATGACCAAGTGCTGGCCAGGGCTCGCGAGATCGCGACCCAACTCGCCAGCTACCCAGAAGGTGGCCTGGCCGCGATCAAGGCCGGCTATCGAAACGGCCAGCCGACCAACCGAGACTGATGGCCGACTTCGAAATTTCGCTGTTCTCCGAGGTTGGAGACCTCGTGCGATCGATGAGCCCGGAAGGGTACGGCGAGCTCCGAACTCGATCGGGCCGGGGCGGCGTCAAGGTTTGGTTTGGCCCGCAGAAGCCCACGAGGGAGCATTACGAGGCCCAGTTCATCCCTCGTCGGCACGTCGATGGCGGCGACGGCTGGATTCTCGAGATCGGCTTCCACGCCGAGCACTCGAAGGAGCCGGAGAACGAGGCAGTGCTGAAGCGGCTGCTCGCCCAGAAGAAGGTGTGGAAGAAGACGCTCGGCAAGGAACCCGTGGCCGGTGAGTTCCTCGGCCGAGATTCATGGCGACGAATCAGTGAACTCTGGCCCGATACCGATCGGGACGATGAGGACCTCGCGTTCGAAATCGCCAGCCGCGTGGTCGATTACATCGACGCCATCGAGCCAATTCGAGCTGGTGACTAGCGGCTGGGGCTGAGAGCTTCGTCAGCAGACCGGTCGATCGGCAACGATGGCGTAGCGCTCATCGTTCACGCGTTTGCCCCACAGATCGTCTTCGTTCGAGAGCGGCAACAGGGTTGCCTGTTCGAACCGGGCATCGACCTCGGCCAGCAACGTATTTGCTGGGACACCGCCAGACCACGGGATGGTGTTGCGCCTCGGGTCATCAGCGGGAATCTCGGGACCCCACACGCCCTCGATGAAGATGGCTCGCCCTCCCGGTTTGAGCAGGCGTATCCACCGATCGAGGGCACCGGTCGGATCAGGCAGCGTCCAAATCAGATGCCTCGCCATCACGACGTCGAGCGACTCGGGATCGATGGCGGGGTCTGATGCGTCACCAACTTCGAAGCGCGCATGGTCGTGACCAGCAGCGGCGGACTTGACGTTGGCGACATCGATCATCGCCGGAGACAGGTCGACGCCGATGACCGTCGCTCCAAGCTCGACTGCGAGCAACGACAACGACCCAGTGCCGCAGCCAAGATCAGCGACACGACCCGGCTGGGGCGGAAGCCACGACTCGAGGTGGCGTCGCCAAGCGGCCCGCACGACGGGATCGGTCAATCCATGGTCGGGCTCTTCATCGAAGGTTGCGGCACTGGAGGACCAGAACTGTTCGACCTCGTCCAGGATGCGGTCCCCGCTCATCGTGCGAGAGTAGTGCACAAGGTCGGGCTCAAAAACGAGATCATGCATGCCGACTTTCTGCACCGGAGGCTCAGCAGCAGCTCTGCACAACCTCATCGGTTTCGGGCGCGCAACACACCGTGCCACCGTCAGTCACCACGATGTTCTCGGCCGAGTCTGAGTCACCAGTCTTCACGTACCACTCCCACCGAGTGTCGGGACCCTCGACCCACGTTTCGGTCTTGGCCGCGTAGCAACACAGCGTGTCGTCGACGCCGGTCGTGGCGAGCCCTGCCCCGGTGATACGAGCTTCAGCAGCTTCGACCTGGCTGGCTTCTTCGACCTCGACACCCAAGTGGTTCAAGCTGCCGCCCTGGCCCTCGGCTTCAAACAGCACCAACTTCAGTGGTGGATTCTCGATGGCGAAGTTGGCGTAGCCGTCTTTCACCTTGAGTGGCGGGGTGTCGAACATCTTTGTGTAGAAGTCGATCGACTCGTCGAGATCGTTCACGTTGAGGGCGAGTTGTAGACGCATTGGGGGTTTCCTTTCTCGATGACCACCAGGGTACATCAACCACGGCAGTCACATTGACATTCATCGATTTGATGACAATCAATACGATACCTACATATTGATCAATGTCAATACGTAATCTCAGAAAACCCGAACTGGAGGCCGTAGGCCACCAAAACGTGCTCTACGGCCTCCAGAACGGGAAGCGGGGGTGGGAGGGCGCTAAGAGTCTTGGGACGGGTAGTCGGGGTAGGAGTCTTTGAACACTCCGGAGTGGAGCAACACGTTGGCCACCGCCACGTCAGTCTCGACGTCTACCAGGTCGCTCGAAACCCAGTACGACTCGGTGCGCCGACTCTCCCCCATTGCCACAACGGTGCGCTCGACCCGATAGCTGCGCCCGACCAGCACGGGAGCGCCGAGCGTCTTCACTTCGAGATCAATGAACAGGCCAACGGAGGGCTGCCGGGTCTTGAAGCCGGACGCGGCGGAGCCAGACCCCGTCAACACGCTCAGCATCTCGAACGGCACAACGGGGGCACCCCAGGGTGAGTCGGGGCCTTCTTCTGGAGTGAACCACGACACCAACTCGGTGATGGAGGTGAGCTTGTAGGCCAGCGTGAACGGATACAGGTCGCCGTAGTGATGATCGAACTCGACCGGCACCACATCGGCCTCGGCCCCGACTTGGCCGACAGAGATTTGGTCCAAGATGTGGAGCTCGGCTGGCGGGTTGGCCTGATGCTTCGCCAACCGAGCGCTCAGCGCCGTTTGTGGCTGCTCACCAATCGAAGCCGTACCGGTGAGCACCGGCGTGCCATCTGGCTTGATCGCATCGATCCGGACGATGGGCGCATCAGGGCCGGGCGCCGTCACCGAAGCCTGCACCTCTTCACCCTCCACGACCATGTTGAGAAAGTGAGCGCTGATACAGCCTTCAGCGAACCACCGCTCGCCCCACATCGAGGCAAGCAGCGGTTCGAACTGACTGAAGTGCGTTGGGCCTTCAATCGGTGCTCCGGGAAGGCCGAGCTCGGCCGCCATCGCGTCGTCGTGGACACTCACATGCCCGCTGTACTCCTGCTCGGCCAGCATCTGCCGAGGAGCGCGGAAGGGCCCAGTGACCGTGAATGTCGTATCGCTTCGCAATGGCATCGAATGGACTCCTCAGCGAGTGTTGCGTTCAGAACGAACGCCAGAACGCAAAGCGCCCGGAGCCGATGCCCCGAGCGCTTTACTCAATCGAACTTTCTGCGCAACCTCCCTAGTTGCGGCCGACGTCGGTGTGGTCAGTGGCCTTCGGTGCGTCCTGGCGCTGGTAGCGAGCGATCTCGGCCCGACCCACCACCATCCAATGGACCTCGTCCGGTCCGTCAGCAAGACGCAGCGTGCGCTGCGAGTGATACATGTCGGGGAGCGGGGTCCATTGCGAAACGCCAGTGGCGCCGTGCATCTGGATGGCTTGGTCGATGATCTCGCAGACACGGATCGGCACCATGGCCTTCACGGCCGACACCCACACGCGAGCTTCGGCGTTGCCCATGAGGTCCATGGCTCGGGCGGCCTTCAGCACCATCAGACGCATCGATTCGATCTCGATACGTGCCTTGGCGATGGTCTCGGTGTTGCCACCAAGAGCGACGAGCGGCTTGCCGAACGCCTCACGAGACAAGCCTCGCGTCACCATGAGTTCGAGTGCCTTCTCGGCCGCACCGATCGAGCGCATGCAGTGGTGGATTCGGCCTGGGCCGAGGCGGAGCTGTGAGATCTCGAAACCGCGGCCTTCGCCGAGGAGCATGTTGGACTTGGGCACGCGCACGTCGGTGAAGTCGATGTGCATGTGACCGTGCGGGGCGTCGGTGTTACCGAACACGTGCATGGGTCCGAGGATCGTCACGCCGGGCGTGTCAATCGGAACCAGAATCTGGCTCTGCTGAAGGTGTGGAGCCGCATCAGGATTGGTGCGGCACATCACGATCATGATCTTGCAGCGAGGGTCGCCAGCGCCAGAGATGTAGTACTTCTGACCGTTGAGGACGTATTCGTCGCCATCGGCCACGGCGCTGAGCTGCACGTTCTTCGCATCGGAAGACGCGTGATCTGGCTCGGTCATGGCGAACGCCGAACGGATCTTGCCTTCGAGCAGCGGCTCGAGCCACTCCTTCTTCTGCTCAGGGGTGCCGACGCGCTCGAGCACTTCCATGTTGCCGGTATCGGGGGCCGAGCAGTTCAGGGCCTGCGATGCGAGCGGCTGCTTGCCGAGCTCGGTGGCGATGTACGCGTAGTCGAGGTTGGAGAGACCACCGACCTCTGAGTCTGGGAGGAAGAAGTTCCACAGGCCGTTGGCCTTGGCCTTTTCCTTCACCTCTTCGAGCATCTCGAGCTGGCCGGGGGCGTAGCTCCACTCGTCTTCCTTGTTGGCGTCGAGCTCGTGGAACTTGACGGCCATCGGGGTGACCTCTTCTTCGATAAAGGTCTTGACCTTCTCGAGAAAGGGCCTCGCCTCTTGCGACATGGCCAACTGATTCAGTTCACCGTCGAAGTCATTCAGGTTCATTGGCTGGACTGGCATATGAGGGGTCCCCCTTGAGGAGTGGCGAGCAAGCTCTGCTTCGTTGCAGTTAGATCTGTGCATCTTGGCACTGACCGGCGGTTGAGTGCGAAGTGGGGCGAGCGATTCGCCGTACACCCTCGCCGCGGCCAGTCGTTTCAGGATCCGAAGCCAGCGTGTGTGACAATGCCGCATGGGCACTCTCAGCACCGATGAACCGACGGCCATCGACACGCACGACGGACCAACCCGAACCGCGTTCCGCACCTGTCCACTGTGTGAAGCAGGGTGCGGGCTCGAGATCACGGTCAAAGGAGAGGGCCCACAGCAAGAAGTCACCCGTATCCGGGGCGACATGAACGATGTGTTCTCCAAGGGTTTCATCTGCCCCAAGGGGTCGACGCTCAAGCAGTTCCAAGCCGACCCCGACCGACTGCGCCTCCCCGTTGTGAAGCGCGACGGCGAATTCGTCGAAGTCGAGTGGGACGAAGCGTTCGCCACGATCGCTGCCGGACTTCTGCCGGTTCTCGAAGAGCACGGCCGAGACGCCTCGGCGATCTATCTCGGCAACCCTGGCGCTCACTCGATCGCCCCGATGCTCTACAACCGCAACCTCATCAAGTCGCTCGGCACTCGCAACCGTTTCTCTGCCTCCACGGTTGACCAGCGACCAAAAGAGATCTCCGCCGCGCTCATGTTCGGCTCCGTCACAGTGCCAGTGCCCGACTTGAACCGCACCGATCACATCGTGCTGCTCGGCGCGAACCCTTACGCGTCGAACGGCTCGCTGTGCACCGCACCCGACTTCCCTGGTCGGCTCGAAGCCATTCAGGCTCGCGGCGGCAAGGTTGTCGTTGTCGACCCCCGGCGTTCTGAGACGGCGCTCAAAGCTGACCAACACGTTGCCATCCGTCCGGGAACCGACGCCCACCTGTTGGCGGCGATTGCCAACGTGCTGCTCACCGACGGCTTGGCCGACCCGTCGAACGTGGCCGAGCATTGCAATGGCCTCGATGCCTTGCCTGAGCTGCTTGCGCCGTTTACGCCCGAATCGGTCGAGTCGATTTGCGGCATCAACGCCGACGAGATCCGAATGCTGGCCACCGAACTTGCGGCAGCCCCGACGGCAGCGGTGTACGGCCGCATCGGCACCTGCACCCAGGAGTTCGGCACGCTGGCGTCTTGGTTGGTCGACATTGTCAACCTGTTGTCCGGCAATCTCGACAAGGTCGGTGGAGCGATGTTCTCGATGGGTGCCGTTGGCCAGCCGTCGACGAAAGGAAAGCCAGGATCGGGTCGAGGGTTTCGGATGGGCCGAGCGGTCTCTCGCGTCGGTGAGCATCCCGAGAGCCTTGGCGAGTTCTCCGTCGCCGCCTTGCCGGAAGAGATCGAGACCGAGGGACCGGGGCAGGTCAAGGCCCTTGTGACAGTGGCCGGCAACCCGGTGTCGTCGAATCCGAACTCGGGCCGACTCGATGCTGCGCTGGCGACGCTCGATTTCATGGTGTCGATTGATCCGTACATCAACGAGACGACCCGCCACGCCGACGTCATCTTGCCACCCCCTCCTCCACTACAGAAGAGCCACTACGACCTTGCGCTCCTCAACTTCGCCGTACACAACGTGGCCAACTATTCGCCGCCCGTTCTGCCGCTCGACGACGGCCAGCTGAGCGAGGGCGAGATCATGCTGCGGCTCAGCGCCCTGCTCGACGGTGCTGAGCTGGGCGACCTCGAAGAGGCAGCGACCACATCAGACGAGGCAGCGGCTCGAGCCATCCTGTCGGCCGCGACCCGCGACGAGTACGGAAACGTGCACGGTCGTGATGTCGACGAGCTCTTCGAACAACTCGACGGCGAGACCGGCCCCGAACGCCTGCTCGACATCATGCTGCAGACCGGACCCTACGGCGCCGGGTTCGGCGCCGACCCCGACGGTCTCTCGCTGGCCAAGCTGCGCGCCAATCCGAATGGCGTCGATCTCGGGGCCCTCGAACCAGAGCGCATCCCTGACCTGTTGCGGACGCCATCGGGCAAGATCGAGCTCACACCCGAGCAGATCTTGGGCGACATGCCTCGGCTGGTCGCCTCGCTCGACCGCGACTGGCACGACTCAATGGTGCTCGTCGGCCGCCGACACGTGCGCTCGAACAATTCGTGGATGCACAACGTTCCGGTGCTCATGAAGGGCCGCAATCGCTGCACCATGCAGATGCATCCTCACGACGCAGCCCGCCATGGCATCGACGACGGCGAGCCGGCCAAAGTCACCTCACGAGTGGGCGAAGTGATCATCGATGTCGAGGTCACCGATGGCATTCGCCCCGGCGTGGTGAGCATCCCCCACGGCTTTGGTCAGAATCTGCCTGGCGTCCGACTTCGTACTGCGACCGAATATCGCGGTATCAATACAAACGTTCTGACCGACGAGGCGTTCCGTGACGAGCTCAGTGGCAACATTGCGCTCAACGGTGTCCCCGTCACGATCACCGCAGCCTGAGAGGATTGGCGCATGTCTGCAACCGAAACCGAGGAAGAATTCCGAGCTCGAGCCAAGGAGTTCTTGGCCGAGCATGCAACCGGACTCAAGTTCGAACTGCCCGATCCTCGGGGCGCCAACGAGCTCGAAGCCTGCAAGGCCTTCCAGCAGAAGGTGGCCGACGCCAACCTCGCCGGCATCACCTACCCGACCGAGTACGGCGGCCAGGGGCTCGACAAGAGCTACGACCGGATTTGGCGCGAGGAGTACGCCAAGGCCAACGACATGACCGGGCAGCTCACGATCAGCCACGGCATGTGCGTGCCCATGCTCAGCGAGTACGGCACAGACGAGCAGAAGGCCAAATACCTTCCCGACGCGATCGCCGGCCGCACCGTGTGGTGTCAAATGTTCTCCGAGCCCGGAGCCGGCTCTGACGTTGCAAGCCTGCAGAGCAAGGCAGTGCTCGACGGCGACGAGTGGACGCTCAACGGGCAGAAGGTATGGACGACCCTCGCTCACGTCTCCGACTACGGCCTGATCGTGGCCCGGACCGACCCAGAAGTGTCAAAGCACGCAGGTTTGTCGATGTTCATCATCAAGATGGATCAACCCGGGGTCGAGATTCGTCCGATTCACCAGATCGATGGTGGCATGCACTTCAACGAGATCTTCTTCACCGATGTCCGGTTGCCGAAGGATGCACTCATCGGCGACCTGAACAACGGTTGGCGACTGGCCACGGCCATGCTCATGTATGAGCGCGTTGCCATCGGCACCGGGTCGAGCTCGGGCATCAAGACCCCGACGTCTGACTACCTGATGAAGACGGCCAAGAAGCATGGCAAGACTGACGATCACGTCACCCGCCAGGCACTCATGGCGATCTACATGGAAGAGACCACCAAGAGTCTCGTGTCGATGCGGACTCGCGCCGAGATGAAGGCCGGCAAGACCCCCGGACCGGGCGGATCCCTCGGCAAGCTTCACGGCGCAAAGATCGCTCGCATGACACGCGATCTCGCCATGAATCTCGGTGGTCCGGCCGGAGCGGCGTGGATCGACGGCGACGAGATCACCCAGCGACTGTCACAAACGACGCTTCGCAGCTTCGGCGCCAACATCGCCGGCGGCACCGACGAGATTCAGAAGAACATCATCGGTGACCGTGTGCTCGGACTCCCACGCGACATCAGCGTCGACAAGGGCGTCCCCTTCAACGAGCTCAAAGTCTCGAGCTGACCCGCTTCACCCGTTCTGGAGTCTCACACCGGCGTTTCAGTCGGCAGGGGCCTCCAGTTCGCACGCCCTCATTGGATCTGGAGTGTCCCACCGGCGTTTCAGCCGGTACAGGCCTCCAGTTCGGCAGAAGGTTCGGCAGACCGAGGTCAGTCGTCGACGACGCTCATCACGTCGAGGCCGGCGTAGTTGCCGTCGGGGTCTGGCGCTTCGACGACTCGATCATCGACGTCGTCATATTCGAGACGCAGCGCCTTGGTCATCGTGGCGTGCATCGCGTAGGTGCACGTGACGTAGGTGAACTCGAGGATCTCTTCGTCTGACAGGTGCTCTTTGAGCTGATCAAAGAGTGTCTCGGGCACTCGGCCATGCTGCAGCACCAGACAATCCGTGTAGGCCAAGACGGCACGCTCAACCGGGCTGAAGCACTCGGCAACCGACCATGCCGGGATCGCCGCCACCTGCTCATCGGTGAAGCCGATGTCACGCATGGCTTTACTGTGCTGGCTGAACACAAACTTCGATCCGACGGCGAACCCGGCCCTGGTTTGACCCAGCTCTCGCAACTTGGGATCGAGCTTACGATCTGGCGATCGATAGAACTGAAAACCGGCTGTGGTGTGATCGAACGCATCGGGGACGAGGGCGAAGACCGACCACCAATTGCCTGGTGTGCCTGATGCGGTGCCGGGTTCGACGACCGGGTCTCGGTCGCCAAATAGGAACTTGTACATCGTCTGGGCAAACGGGTGGGCGTCGTCTTTACCGACTTCGCGAAGGCGGGGCATGGGGTGGTCTCCTCGAGAGTTGTTGTGCGGCGTTGTTTACGTTTGAGACCTGACCCCGCCGTTCGCTGCGCTCACTCACCGCCTCTCGGCGCTGGGGCGCCGAAACGCTCGTGGCAAGGACTCGGCAGATTAGGCCAATGGGTCGGTGGTGAGAAGGCGCTTGGCCTCGGCTGGGTCGGGCTCGAAGCCAGGGGTGTCTCGGCACAGTTCGACCATGATCCCGTTGGGGTCGGC
>CALJSB010000018.1 GCA_937976305.1 uncultured Acidimicrobiales bacterium | reverse complement strand
GCTCAGCATCAACGACGTAGCGAACCTCACCACACAGGCAGCCGCCATGAACGATTCGCTGATGCTCACTCATGTCGAAAACGTAGTGACCCGGCTTCGGCCGAACACCACGCCACACCGAGTTGCCCGCTGTGCAGAAATGGGAATCGCGGCCAAACTGCAGCCGATGGAGATTCCACGGTTCGGCCCCGACGTCACGAGCGCAGCGCTGGGTGATGCGCTCGACAACGCCGGTTGTTGCGTCATCGACGAGCTCGTGAGCCCAGCGGTGATGCACGCCATCTCCGACGAACTCGACCCGCATCGGCCGACCGCGTCGATCGGGGCCAGTTCGTTCGAAGGTCATCACACTCGACGAATCGGATCACCACTGCCCCGGTCCGCAACGTTTCGGTCGATCGCCATGCACCCAGTGGTCATGGCCGCTGGCGAGCACGTGCTCGGTCACGCCACGAGCTGGCGTTACTCCGCCGCCGAGTTCATCGAGATCGGGCCTGACGAGACACCGCAGCGCATCCACCGCGATCAGTGGAAGTACGACATGGTCGACTTCCCGTTCGAGATCGAACTCAACGGCATGTGGGCCATTACCGACTTCACCGAAGCCAACGGAGCCACCCGAGTCGTCCCGGGAAGCAATCTCGGTGGCGCTCGAGCAGCTGGCAACCGCGAGAAGTTCGCGATTGATGACGCCGTCCCCGCCGAGATGGCGTGTGGCTCGCTGCTGCTCTACTCCGGCTCGACGTACCACGGCGGTGGGCCGAACCACACCAACGAGTGGCGAAGCGGGCTGTCGCTGCAACACGCCGTGGCCTGGCTGACCCAATCAACGAACCAGTTCCTCGAATGCCCACCCGGCATGGTGCGCGAATGGCCCGACGAACTCGCCCGTTTCGTGGGGTACGCCAAGGCTGGGAACGGCCTCGGCTACTGGGGTGACAGCGAGGATCCTCTGTCGGCTGTCCACCCCGAGCGAGAGTTTCACCGGGGTTGGGCCACGGTTCGACCCGACTGAACGCGGCCGCTGACAAGATGGTGCGGTGACAACTGCTGCCGACCGACTCGAACTCGCAACCAACCACGCCGCTGCCACCGTCCATCTCGACGGTGGCCGCTTGGCATCGCTGATGGTTGACGGTCTCGAACTCTTGGTGACCGACGGCCCGAAACCCACCCGCTGGGGTTCGTTTCCCATGATCCCGTGGTGTGGTCGCCTCCCGTTCGGCAAGCTCAACTTCGGTGGGCAGACCCACGAGTTCCCCATCACGAGCGCACCGCACGCCAATCACGGCCGAACCCACCTCCAAGAGTGGGAGCAGATCACCGACGACTCGATCCGCACCGAGCTCGGCGACCCGTGGCCCTTTGGCGGACACGTCGTGCAGCAGTTCGAGCTGTCCGAATCCGCGCTCACCGTGACGGCCGAGGTGCACGCCGCCGATCAGTCGATGCCGGCCATGATCGGCTGGCATCCATGGTTCCGCCGCAACCTGGACACCGGCGAGGAAGCACAGTTGAGCTTCACCGCTGAGTCGATCTACGTCCTCGACGACAATGCCATCCCGACTGGTGAACTCACTCCGATCCCGGAAGGGCCATGGGATGCGTGCTTCATCGGTCTCGAGAACGATCCCGTCATCTCGTGGCCGGGAGCACTCGACCTGACGATTTCATCGGCGTTCGACCATTGGGTCATCTACACCGAGCCAGAGCACGCCCTCTGTGTCGAACCACAATCCGGCCCGCCGAATCAGTTCCACCTCGGTCCGCGCGTTCTCGGTGCCGGCGAATCACTGATTGGTTCGATGGCCTTCACGTGGGCGACACACAAGGTCAGTTAGCGCGACATCGGTACGGGCATACCTCCACCATCTGATGAGGCCACCGACTCATGGAGCCACTCGCTGTTGGGGACCACGCTTGATGTGGAACTCCTGTGGCACCTTCTCGACGACTCCGAGCCGTGACAAACGGCGATGACGACTTGATGTTTCGCGCCCAGGTACAGGCCGCAGCGCAGGGTGATCCCGAGGCGCTGACCTGGCTCTATGAGAAGTATGTCGCCATGGTGCACAGCTACTTTCGGGCCTGTGATGTCCAAGAGGCAGACGATCTCACCTCCGAAGTCTTCCTCAGCATGATTCGGTCGCTCTCGCGCTTCGAGGGCACAGAACGAGGCTTTCGTACGTGGCTCATGACCATCGCTCATCGTCGCAAAGTTGATCACTTCCGGCGCACGCCACCCGGCCGAACGGTCGCAACCGAATCGGGCGAGATTGAACGGCAAGCCGGCTTCACACCAAGCGCTGCCGACGCGTCGCGGGTACCCGATCCGCGTCTTCCAGAGAGCATTCGAAACCTCACGCCCGAACAGCGCGAAATCCTCGCCATGCGCTTCTTCGCCGACATGAGTCTCCAAGACATCGCGGCGGCCACCAACCGACGTGTCGGTGCGGTCAAAAGCCTGCAGAAACGAGCGATCGATGCGCTCCGTCGATCAGTCATCGACCTTCGAGCACCGGAGGTCGTCCGATGACTGGCATGTCTGCGTCAGATATCGAGATCGAGCAAGAGCTCGCCAGCGAACTCTCAGCGGCGTATTCGGGCGCACCAGCGCTCGACGTTCAGGCCGCCCATCTCGAGCTCCTTCACGCCGAACAGCAAGCAATGTTCTCGACCCCGGCGTCGTCGACAACGCGCCGAGCGGCAGCTGGGGTGCTCGGCGCTGCGGCAGCAGCGGTGGCAATTGCGCTCTTCGGCCTGAACGTTCTGGATGATGGCGACATGATCACGGCCACGAGCATCGAGCAGCCCAGCGAGGCCGTCGACTTCGAACTCGAGGTCACCGGTGAGACACCGGTCTCAACAACCGTCGAGCAACCGACTCCCTCTACAACCGAGGGTCCGCTCCACGACGAAACGAACATCACACAGCAAGCAGCTGGGCAGCCTTCAACTGAACAGGGTGGCAACTCGGCCGTGGAGCCGGCTCGTAGCGAGTCAACTCCTCTCACCACAAACCCACCACCGCAGGGAACGAGCGTCACGGTCAACGAACCGGTTGAGACTTCACGGCCATGGACAACCCGCGGCCCTTCGACGACCCAGGGGCACATCCCCGCCCCCTCGACACCGCCTACAACACCCACCGAGTCAGCACCGACAACCGACTCGACACCAACAACCGAACCAGCACCGACCACAACCGAGAGCGCAGTCGAAACATCCACGCCAGAGATCACCACAACCGTTCCGGCCGACGCTATGCCAGAGACGGTGCTCGGGGACGAGCCACTTGATCTCACGGAACTCGAGTGTGATGGGTACCCCGTCACCCTTGCAGGCTCCAATGGCGACGACATCCTCGTCGGGACGTCAGCTCCTGACGTGATCTTCGCCGGCAATGGTCACGACACCATCTACGGACTCGCCGGCAACGACATCATCTGTGCCGGCAACGGCAACGACCTGATCGTCACCGGAGCCGGGCTTGACATCGCCTTCGGCGACAACGGCTTCGACAGCTTTGAAGGTGGCCCGTTCGACATGCTCTTCCAAGGCCGGGGCGACGGACCCGACGAAGAAAGTCCAGCGAACCCGTAACCAAACGATGCCCCGGTGCGAATGCTCTTTCTGTAGGCGGCAGGAGGAACAGTGGGAAACGTTTCAGTTATCGGATGTGGGTACGTAGGGCTGACGACGGCGGTTTGTCTTGCCCACCTTGGTCACACAGTGGTTGCGGCAGACATCGACGCATCTCGGGTTGAACTGCTCAATGCAGGTCATGCCCCGATGTATGAGACCGGTCTGGACCAGCTCCTGGCCGAGGGTCTTGCAAACGGGCGACTTCGCTTCGTCAACGATTCGGCGCAGGCCGTCGCGCAGGCCCGCTTTCACTTCATGTGCCTGCCAACTCCTCAGGGAGTAGATGGCGCAGCGAATCTCGATGCTCTCGATACGGCAATGGAAGAGCTGGGCGATGTCTTCCCGGCAGGATCGGTCGTCATCCTCAAGTCGACCGTGCCGGTCGGTACGGCCGACGAGGTCAGAGCTCGATTGCTCCGCCCTGAGGTCGCCGTGGTTTCGTGCCCCGAGTTCCTGCGGGAGGGCACGGCAGTCCACGACTTTCTACACCCAGACCGAATCGTCATCGGTGCCACGAACGATCGAGCAGCGACGGACGTGGCCGGCTTGTTCGCTGCGATCGACACCTCTGTGTTGACGATGTCAAACCGATCGGCTGAAGCAGTGAAGTACAGCGCCAACGCGTTCCTGGCCACGAAGCTCTCGTTCATCAACTCGATCGCCCGGATCTGTGAATCGGTTGATGCCGACGTTCTCGACGTCGTGGCCGGTATGGGAGCGGACAATCGCATCAGTGCCAAGTTTCTTCAACCGGGGCCGGGTTGGGGCGGAAGCTGCTTTCCAAAGGACGTCGCCGCCCTTTCGCACCTGGCCCGATCAGCCGGGGCACCTGCGCCCCTGCTCGATGCAGTGTTGGTCGCCAACGACGAACAGATCAACCACGTGACGACCCGAGTCATGCAGGCGCTCGGTCCGCGCCCCGTCGACTCTCGGGTCAGGTGCGAAGCCCGCATCGGTGTTTGGGGTCTCACGTTCAAGGCCAACACAAGTGATCGAAGGGACTCTCCGGCCCTCGAAATTGTTCGCAGACTGCAGGCTGCCGGTCTGACTGTCCAGGCCTTCGACCCCACGGTTTCCGAGCCCATCACCGAACTACCCGAGCTGGTGATCGCAGGCGACCCCTATGAGGCGGCGGCCGGGTGCGATGTGCTCGTGATCCTCACCGAGTGGGAAGAGTTTGCCCTCGCCGACCTCCAGAAGACGGCTGAGGTGATGCGAGCCCCTCGCATGCTCGACGCCCGGAACATCTTCGCCGCCGACACGACACAGCTCGATGGCTTTGCGTACTCGGGTGTCGGACGATGAGAGTTCTTGTCACCGGCGTGACCGGCTACATCGGGAGTCACGCCGCAGTTGAACTGCTCGGAGCGGGCCACGACGTGATCGGCGTGGATGACTTCTCGGCAAGCACCATCGAAACCCGACAGGCGATCGAGCGTGCCGCAGGCCGCAAGATCGAGTTCCACGAGCTCGACCTTCGCGACGGAAAGGGCGTGGAGTGTCTTCTCGGTCACGCCGAGCTCGACGCGATTCTGCACTTTGCCGGACGAAAGTTCGTCGGTGAGTCGGTCGCCAATCCGATCCGGTACTACACGCGAAACGTCACCGCCTCGGTCAATCTCTTCGCTGCGGCTGAGCGCAATGCCATCAACAACGTGGTGTTCTCATCTTCGTGCACCGTTTATGGCAACCCGGCAAAGCTCCCCGTCACGGAGCAGTCACAGATTGCACCCGTGTCGCCCTACGGCAGGACGAAAGCCGTGGTCGAAGGACTGCTGCAGGACCTGTGCCACGCACAGCCGAAAATGCGAGCACTTGCGCTTCGCTACTTCAACCCAATCGGGGCCCATCCCAGCGGACTGATCGGGGAGATCCCGTGGGGTACACCAAACAATCTCGTGCCCTACGTCATGGAGGTCGCGACCGGAGAACGAGCCGTGTTGTCTGTCTTCGGCGACGACTACAACACGCCTGACGGCACGTGCGTGCGCGACTACGTGCACGTCGTCGACATCGCCAAGGCTCATGTTCTGGCCCTCGAAGCTGTGCGTCGGAACACCTTCGGGAACCGATTCGAGAACCGAGACGGGTTTGGTGCCCTCAACCTCGGAACCGGCCACGGCAGCTCAGTGCTCGAGGTTCTCGATGCGTGCCGAACGGCAACGCAGCGGCCAATTGCCCACCAGGTGGTCGCCCGTCGGCCAGGAGATGCAGCAGTTATCTACGCCGACCCGACACGGGCAGCCAGCGAACTTGGCTGGCGAGCCGAGCTCGATCTCATCACCATGTGCACCGACCACTGGAACTTCGCTCAGAACATCGCCGAGCAACAGGCCGACGTCTCGTGAGCCAAAAACCTCCCATCCGCCAGCCAGACCCGACGCAACCAACACAGCGTGCCGCCCGGGACTGGCTGGTTCCTCTCGCCACCCCACGACAACGAATGATCATTGCGCTCTTTGCCCTGCTGTGGGCTGCGTGTGCGATCCGTTTCGTTGTCTGGTGGTTCCAGCCAGACCATCGAGTCGAGTTGTTCGGCTTTGTGCTCACGTCCGCGGTCATCGGATTCAATCTGATGCTCCCGATCTGGCTGTTCTTCACTGCGCTCAATGCCCGACGCCCTCGAGCAGATCTCGACTTTGGTACCGGACGAGTCGCGATGGTGGTCACGAAGGCGCCAGCCGAACCATGGCCGCTTGTTCGAACAACGCTCGAAGCGATGCTCGACCAAGATCACAAGTACGCCTACGACGTGTGGCTGGCCGACGAGAACCCAACTGATGAGACACTGGTGTGGTGCTCGACCAAGGGCGTCCGCGTTTCGAGCCGGCACAACGTCGAGAGCTACCACCGCCCAGACTGGCCACGACGAACCAAGTCGAAGGAAGGAAACCTCGCCTTCTTCTACGACCACTGGGGCTACCGCGACTACGACATCGTTTGCCAGTTTGATGCTGACCATGTCCCTAGCCGGAACTACCTGAGGACCGTTCTGCGTGGGTTCGCGAACCCCAACGTCGGCTACGTCGCAGCGCCAAGCGTGTGTTCTACCGGCAGCGAAGCTTCATGGACATCACGGGGTCGCCTCCACAAAGAAGCGCCACTTCACGGACTGCTGCAGGCAGGTCACAACTCCGGTTTTGCGCCGACCTGCGTTGGCTCTCACTACGCGGTCCGCACCCAGGCCGTCCGCGACATCGGCGGTATCGGGCCGGAGTTGGCTGAGGACTTCTCAACCAGCTTCCTGCTGGCAGCTCATGGCTGGGAAGGCGTGTTCGACATCGACGTTGCTGCTGAAGGCGACGGACCGATGACGTTCATCGACGGAATGACGCAAGAACTCCAATGGGCACGCAGCCTGACGACAGTCTTCCTTCGTTACTCGGCGGGCCACTGGCCCAACCTGCAACCAACGGAACGATTCCGGTTCGGCTTTGTCCAGCTCTGGTACCCGCTCTTTGTGGGTCAACTCATGATCGGTTCGCTGCTGTCGCCGATCGCTGCACTCGTAGCCCGCCCGTGGGTCTCGGTCACGATGGTTGAGTTCTTCACCCGCATCGCGCTGCCCACATTCGTTGTAGTCGCCTTCTCGATCTGGGTACGGCGACAAGGCTGGTTGCGTCCTCATCGGGTGCCCGTTGTGTCATGGGAATCGTCGCTGTTCAACATCACCCGTTGGCCGTGGAACGCCCTCGGTATCGCTCAAGGCGTTCTCGGAGCCATCGCGGGAAAGACCTACAACTTCCGCGTGACGCCAAAGGGAAGCGACGGACATCCGCCGTTGCCGTGGACAGCGCTCTCCCCCTATGCCTTGCTCGTTGCCCTGCAATCTGCCGTGGTATTGACCGTTGACTTTCAGGGCCGAGCCTTTGGTTATGTGCTGCTCACAAACACGGGGGCCGTCATCTACACGATCGCAATCGTGGCCGTGGTGGCCCTTCATCTCCGTGAGAACAACTCCATCTCGCTCGTCGAGCGCATCAACGCAAACGTGCCTGCCGTGCTCGTCGCCGCGGCGGCAACCGTTGTCGCTGTGGCCTCGAGTTTCCGAGTCGCTTCGTCGGCCATTCCCCGATGGGGTGTCGTCGCAGATCGCCTGCTTGGGCTCGACGACCTGTGGTCGAGAACAACGTTGCTCTACAGCATCGGTCTGATGGTGCTCTTTGGCGTCACCCTATTTGACCGAGCAAGCCCAGCACCTGACTTGCGGCCGACTACTCGCACGCGGGCCCGACAGCCCGAGCATCGCCAACCGGCAGTGTCCGCCCCTGCCATCTCCCCCGGCGTCGGCAAGCTCCTACCGCAGGATCGGTCCCTTGTATCCCTGAGCAAAGCCGTTGCTCGTCAACAGGTCCCTGGCATCGGGCATCTCGGCCGGCGGCAAACCGTTGATCTTGTGAATCTCGATCTTCTTCAACCGCTTGGTCCGGACCAGCGAAGCGAGCGCATCGACCCATGAGCCATCGGTGTCCCACTCCTCGAAGAGCGTGATACTGCGCGCTCCGCGCTCCAAGAACGCGAGGGGTCGACCGTCTCGAATCACCACATATGCGCCAACCGCTCGAGACGGTCGTCCCTCGTTGTGAGGCCACGGGATTGCAGCGCCGTACGGCTGGGCGGGGTCGGTGGCTGCCAGCACGAGCGTCTCGCTGTCAGTCTCGTCGACCGATGTTCGGCGCCCATCGCGAAGCCGGTCGACGGCTCCTGGCAGCGCGAACTGCGCGGCGCCGAGACCGGTGACGAAATAGCCACGACGAACTTGGCCTCGGTCTTCGAGCTCTTTCAACACCGGGTACACGCCCGCAAAGCCACCTTCGGCTCCTTCGGCCAGCGCCATCTCGCGAGTGAGCACGCCATAACGCTCCAGTAGTTGCAATGCTCGAGTGGTGGTCACCTCCGTGGCCGACAGTGCTGGCTGCCGCAATGGCGCGACGAGCGACCAGCGGCCGGTGCCGGCGGGCGGCCCGAGACGCGAGAGCGAGCGCATGTTGGGACGACGAGGGGCGGAGCGACGGCCTCGCGAGGTTGGCTTCTTCGGCGTCGCACCGGCGACGACAGCTCGCAGCGGTGTCAACGAGTCGTTCGTGACTTCGCCGGCCCACACCAAGTCCCACAGTGCCGTCAGAACGCTCGTGTCGCTGTAATCGCAGTCGGCGTTCTTCGCTGCCTCCACGAGTTCTTGCCAGAACACGGCGCCTCGGCCCGCGAGATGAGCCCGCAACGCGTCGTGCAGCTCGCCCTCGGGTGGGTCGATCGGATCCGGAATCAACGCGGGCGCCTGGTCACGCCACAACAGCCGAGCTCGACCGTCGCCCGAACCAATAGCTCCGGCACCAACCCACACGACCTCACCGGCGGTCAGGAGCGTGTCGAGGTCGGAGGCTCGATAGTCGGTGACACGAGCCGGGAGGATGTCGCTTTCGAGCATCGATGCCGGCAGCGCGGCTCCTTGCAAGGCCGTGATGACTTCTGCGAGGCCATCGACGCCTCGTAGGCGCTGGCCGACGTGCTGCCAATCGGGCAAGAAGCGAGCCAAAACGTCTTGCTCGACCGGCTCGACCTCTTTGCGCAACGCAGCGAGTGAGCGCCTCCGCAAGACCCGCAACACTTCGACGTGACACCACTCGCGCTCGATGCCGTCGGGACGGAACTCACCCCGAACGACCCGACCTTGCCGTTCGAGCTCTTCGAGGCCGGCGCGGCAACGCTCGGGCTCGAGCCCGTAGCGAGCGGCAACTTCGTCGGTAAGAAACGGCCCGTGGGTTCGGGCGTAACGAGTGAGGAGATCGCCGAGTGGATCGCCCACCGAATCGGTGAACGCTTGCGGCAACCCCGGGGGCAGTGCAACGCCAAGAGCATCTCGGAGTCGAGATGCATCTTCGGCGGCCGCGAGTCGAGGCTCTCCGGCAACGGCTGCGTTGATGATCCGTCGGTCGGTCAGGAGTTCGGAGACAACGAGCGAGGCCCAGTCCGATGGAGACGGCGAACCTTCGACTCGTTCGGCGATCTCGCCGGCGGTGAGCGGCCCGAGCCAGCGCAAGAGATCTTCGACGTGGTCGACCGTTTTGGCCCGCCACGAGTCGGCGGTCCGCTGCAGCTCGGCTTCGAGGGCGGCCAGCACCTCAGGGTCGAGCAGCTCACGAAGCTCTTCGGCTCCGAGCAGGTCACGAAGCAGCTCTCGGTCGAGCGAGAGTGCAGCAGCTCGCCGCTCTGCGAGCGGTGCGTCGCCCTCGTACATGTACTGCGCGATCCAGCCGAACAACAGCGAAGACGCCATCGGCGAGGCGACGTCGGTGTCGACGGTGTGGACCTTGATCTTGCGGCTCCTGAGCTCACCCAACACCTGCCGAAGCGCTGGCAGATCGAACACGTCGTTGACGCATTCGCGGGTCGTCTCCAAGAGAATCGGGAAGCTCGGATACTTGGCGGCCACGGTCAGCAGGTCGGCCGCCTTCTGACGCTGTTGCCACAGGGGCGTTCGGCGATCGGGGCGGCGACGCGGCAGCAACAACGCTCGGGCCGCGCACTCGCGAAAGCGCGAGGCAAACAACGCAGAAGACGGCAGCTGCGACACCAACAGCTCATCGAGCTCATCGGGATCAATCAGCAGTTCATCGGTAGGCAGCCGATCAATCGCTTCGGGAAGCCGAAGCACGATCCCGTCGTCGCTCCACACCAGCTCGACGTCCCAGCCCCACTGCTCGGCCATGCGGTGCTGTAGCGCCATGCCCCATGGGGCGTGGACCTGCGCACCGAACGGACTGAGAATGCACACTCGCCAATCGCCGATGTCGTCTCGGAAGCGTTCAACGATGATCGTGCGATCGTCTGGCACCCGGCCCGTGGCTTCGACCTGCTCGTCGAGGAACTGCACGAGATTCTGCGCGGCGAGAGTGTCGAGGCCGTGCTGTGCATCGAGCTTCTGGAGTGCCTCGTCGCGAGGCAGGGCAAGCAGTTCACGGCTGAACTGGCCCATAGCCCGGCCCAGCTCGAGCGGGCGCCCCGGCCCGTCGCCGTGCCAGAACGGCATCTTGCCGGGCTGCCCGGGTGCGGGGGTGACCACGACTCGCTCGTGGGTGATGTCTTCGATCCGCCAGGTGCTGGCACCGAGCAGGAACGTCTCGCCGGCTCGCGATTCGTACACCATCTCTTCGTCGAGCTCACCGACTCTGGTGCCATCCGGCAGGAACACGCCGTAGAGCCCTCGATCGGGAATCGTGCCACCGCTGGTGACGGCCAACCGTTGGGCCCCTGGCCGACCACGAACGATGCCCTCGACCCGATCCCAATTCACCCGGGGCCGCAGCTCCGCGAACTCGTCGGACGGATATCGGCCGGCCAACAAGTCGAGCACCGCATGGAAGGCTTCGTCGGACACGTCTGCGAAGTTGGCGGCCGAACGACACATGGCCTTCAGCTCCTCAACCGGCCAATCGTCGAGGGCGCAGGCGGCAACGATCTGTTGGGCCAACACGTCGAGCGGGTTGCGGGGGTATCGGGTCTCTTCAATCTGCCCCTGCTGCATGCGATCAACAACAACGGCCGCTTCGAGTAGGTCGCCGCGGTGTTTCGGGAAGAACTTGCCGACACTCGGCACACCAACTTGGTGACCGGCACGGCCCACTCGTTGCAAGCCACGGCTGACGGCGCCGGGCGACTCGACCTGCACCACGAGATCAACAGCTCCCATGTCGATGCCGAGCTCGAGCGACGATGTTGCCACTAGGCCCTTGAGCACGCCTCGCTTCAGTTCGTCCTCGATGATGAGCCGTTGCTCACGGCTCAGCGACCCGTGGTGTGCCTTCACGAGCTCACGCCCCGGCTCGGGCGGGCGACCCTCGGCCTCAGCCGAACGGTTTTCACCATCGAGTGCCAACTCGTTGAGTCGGGTCGCCAGCCGTTCGCTGAGACGCCGAGCGTTCACGAAGATGATCGTCGACTTGTGCTCCTGCACGAGCTCGAGCAGCCGTGGATGCATCGACGGCCAGATGCTGCGGCGGGCCGGACCAGCGGCGGCGGGCCCCGACACGGGTTCGTCGGTGATGATCTCGCCGAGCTTGCCCATGTCATCGACCGGGACGATCACCTCGACATCGAGTTGTTTGCGAATGCCGGTGTCGACAATCGTGACCGGACGAGGTGTCGTCGACTGACCCTCTTCAGCGTTGAACCCGCCGAGAAATCGAGCGATCTCTTCGAGCGGACGCTGCGTTGCCGAAAGTCCGATGCGTTGCGGCGGCGTGTCGGTGACCTGCTCGAGCCGTTCAAGCGTCAGCGCCATGTGAGCACCGCGCTTGGTGGCCGCCAACGCGTGAATCTCGTCGATGATCACGGTGTCGACCCCGGCCAGCGTCTCGCGGATGCGACTGGTGAGCATCAGGTAGAGCGACTCGGGCGTGGTGATCAGCAGGTCTGGTGGGTGTTTGGCCAGGCGCCGACGTTCATCAGCCGGCGTGTCACCGGTGCGAAGGGCGACATCGGGTTCGGTGAAGGGCTCGCCGAGACGTTCGGCGGCAAGCCGGATGCCCTGCAGCGGGCCCCGCAAGTTCTTCTCGACGTCGACGGCCAGCGCTCGAAGCGGTGAGATGTAGAGAATGCGGGTGCGACGGTTGACATCTTCTGGGCGAGGGGTGCTCGTGAGCTGATTGAGACCCCAGAAGAACGCCGACAGCGTCTTTCCCGATCCGGTCGGAGCAAGGATCAGCGTGTGGTCGCCCCGAGCAATGACGGGCCACCCTTCGACCTGAGGCGGCGTGGGTTCAGGGAAGGTTGTGTGGAACCAGGCCGCAGCGGGCCGCGAGAAGTCGCTGAGGACTGGATGTTCGACGCTCCGACTGTCGACCGGTTCGCCGGATGAGGCCTTGTCCGCCACCGTCTCAGGGTACGGGACTCACAGCCAGACGACTGAAGCACCAGGCTCTCGGAGTCACGCGTTCGTCAAGCGCGCTCAGCCTCAGCCGTAAGTCAGCTCATCGCACGACGTTCCGCCGTGCATGTGCAGAACCACGTCGTTGTTTGCTGAGCCCGACACCTCTGCGACGTATACCCCGAAGTCCTGATCGGCTTCGGTGTCAGCGAAGCGCACGATCAATCGGCCGTCCTCTTCGTTCGGCTCGATCACTTGACCCGACAGGCGAAGATCGAGCAGGTGTGAGCCGAGACCAATCCCACCGTTGGTCTCGACCGAGATCCCTTCACCCGGCGTGAGGTACCACCCAAGCAACTCGTTGTCGGCATAGCCGAGCTTGATGCCTCCGTAGTCGGCCACTTCATCAAAAATGCCAGCGCAGCTGGCGGGAACCTCGACGGGGACGGGATCGGGGCGCAGCACCGAGAGCTGCTGATCGACAAACGGCCGGAGGGTGCCGAACGCAATCGGCTCGAGGTCACCAGTCAGCGAATCGGTGATGGCCAACCCGCCGGGGTTCACGTCGAGTCGAGGACGGGCCGGTGACGGACCAAGCACGGTCACGGTGCCCTCAACCGGGTTGATCTCGACCTCTTGAAAGTCATCAGACTCGGCAAACGTGGCGTCGGCGACGAGTCGTTGGCCAACGAAGTCGAAGGCGACGTTTTCGAGCTTGTTTGGTGACGGCGTGAGCATGACCAGCTCGAGCGTGCTCGGGTCGAGCTGCCCCGAGAGCTGAGTCGCCGAGCGGACCGACACGAGGGACCCCTCGCAGCGTTCGATGAGCACCATCGAGCCTTGCGGGCCTTCAACAATCTCGACGTCGACGGCGACCACCGTGAGGAACGGCCCCAGCTCGCTCCCACCGGCGGGACGCACCGCCAACTCGCCGAGCGCGCACTGCCCAACGCCTGTCGTCGTCACCACGTAGTCGTCGCCCACGAGCGTGGACCCGACCACTCTGGTGCGAGCTTCTCGGCCCTCGTCTTCTACGGCCGGCGTGTCGGCCGCTTCGGCCTCGGCGGCATCTTCCTGTAGCGCGTCTTCCTGTGGCTCGTCTTCGTCTTGCGCCACATCGCTCGGCACCGTCTCTGCCGTGGAGGGGACCGACTCTGCTTGGGCGACGGTGGTCGCCACCGACGCGTTTGCCACGGCGTCATCCCCACCGTTGGTGCCGTTGCCGAGCATCTGCATGCCCAGCACCACACCAAACCCAACGACCAGCACTCCGAGGACGGCGCCGATGGCAGCCCGGCCTCGATTCGGAGCGTTTGATGCCGTTTCAGGAACGTGAATGGCCGCAGGCTCAACACGGCGACGGTTACCGAACGGTTCGAGCTCCGGCTCCACGTGCGTGGTGTCGGCCATCCCCGCAGGCACTGGTGGTGCCGCTCGAGCGACGCTGGCGATCGGCAACGTAGCGGCTCCGGCTGCAACGGCGACGCGCGGATCGCCGGTCTGATCGATGACGAGTCCGGGGAACCGAGCCTGGATCATCGACGCCACCAACGGCATCCGGCTGCCGCCGCCCACGAGATGGATGACCTGAACATCGCCGGCCTCGTTGACGACGCGCTCGAGCAGATGCATCGTCTCAGCGACAAGTGGTTCGGCCAGGTGCTCGATCTCAGATCTCTCGAGACGCTCTCTGACCTGACCGGCCGGTGTGGTCAGTGCAACCTCCGCGTAGGAGTGTGACGACACCGCCTCCTTCGCCGCACGGCATGCGGCTCGAAGCTCGCTACTCGCCCGAATCCAGCCCGGTTCATCTGAGCTTCGGATGGCATCGGCGATCGGTTGGGTCAGCCGATCGAGAACGGCCTCCATGAGCATCTCATCGAGCAACTCACCGCCGACGGCTCGCGATCCGAACGCCTTCGTAACAACCTCAACGTCGTGCTCGGTGAAGGCCAGGGCCACGGTATCGAACGTCTCGCCGCCAAGGTCGTAGATCGCTACGCGGGAACCGTCCGTCCGCTTGGCGGCAGCACCGTGGGCCGCGGCGATCGGCTCAGGGATGAGCCGAAGATTCGCAAGCCCAGCACGAGCGGCGGCATCAGCGAGCTTCCGTTGAGTTCGTTCAGGCCACTCAGCTGGGTGCGTGAGACGAACCTCGCTTGGGGCTGACCCGAAGCGTCTGATGGCTTCGCGAGCACCATGGTCGATGAGGGCGCTGACCAGCTCGACTGCGGCGAGCGGCAATCCGGCGACAACGATGGGCCGATCGTCATCAAGACGGCGCTTCGGGGCCCGAACGACTCGATCGGGACGGCCGGCGCCCAGCTGGAGCGCCGTGGTTCCGACGCGAAGGCTTCCGTCCTCATCAACAAACACCACCGACGGGATCGTGCGTTGACCATCGACCTCGACCACCTCGGCGGCTCCACCTTGCGGCCGAGTCGAAATCACCGTCGACGTGGTGCCCATGTCAACAGCGAGCACCCACGGTGTCACTGCTCGAGTGAGACCGGTTTGAGCCTGTGGAGTGCTCAGCGGAAGTCGTTGATCGGACATCAAACACTATGACGTCGAGAGTTGCCGTCTGGTTCTCAATCACCTCGCCCCTACTAGGATCCGCTCGTGACCACCTCGCAGAAACCCTTTCGATTCGGCCTTCAGGCCAAAACGGCCACCTCTCGCACGGAGTGGATCGAACTCGCAAAGAAGGCTGAGGATCTGGGCTACGCCACACTCACGCTCCCCGATCACTTCGACGGCCAGTTGGCGCCGGCACTCGCTCTGCAAGCCGCTGCGGATGCAACGACCGACCTTCGAGTTGGTGCGCTGGTGTGGTGCAACGACTACCGGCACCCGGTCGTTTTCGCCAACGAAATGGCGACCCTCGACCTTCTCTCTGACGGCCGACTCGAGCTCGGTATTGGCGCAGGTTGGATGAAGACCGACTACGACGCCGCCGGCATGACCTACGACCGCCCGGGCGTCCGCATCGACCGGATGGTCGAGTCGATTCACATTCTCAAAGGGCTCTTTGGTGAAGGAGCGTTCTCGTTCGAGGGCGACCACTACACGATCACCGATCTCGACCTTCAGCCCAAGCCCCTGCAGGATCCGCACCCGCCGTTTCTGATGGGTGGAGGTGGCCCTCGGTTCCTCCGGCTCGCCGGCAAACACGCCGACATCGTTGGCGTGAACCCAAACCTGAAAGCTGGCGTGATCGATGCCAGCACCGCGGCCGACGCAACGGCCGAGCGCTACGCCGAGAAGATCTCGTGGGTGAAAGACGGCGCCGGTGATCGATTCGACGACATCGAACTCAACGTTCGAGTCTTCTTTGTTGTGTTCTCCGACGATCGAGCCGGATCCGCCGAGATGCTCGCACCGGGGCTCGGGATGGATCCCGCCGATGCCCTCGAGTCGCCCTTGGCGCTCGTGGGCGATGCCGCATCGATGATCGACGATCTGGTGCAACGACGCGAGACCTACGGGTTCAGCTACATCGGCGTTGGCCCAGACGAGATGGAGCAGTTCGCTCCCGTCGTTGCTGAACTGTCCGGCAAGTGAGCTGGCTGAATCAGTGAACGATCGTTTCGAAGAGTTCAAAGACCGCATCGAAGACGCGGCCATTCAGGCCGAGCTCGAGACTGGCGAGCGCGAAGAGTCCATCGAAGAAGCGAAGAGCAATGCGCTTGTTCGGGTTGCGCGCATGACGCTCGGATTCATCGTGGTGATCATCGGTATCGCAGCACTCCCTCTACCGGGGCCGGGTTGGTTGATCATCGCCGGTGGCCTCACGATTCTCTCGAAGGACGTCGCCTGGGCCGATCGGTTGCTGCGCTACATCCGTAAGCGAGTGCCCGGCATTCCCGAGGACGGCAAGATCCCACGTTCATCGATGGTCACGATTGCCTTCGTGACCCTCGCCGCCGTCGCCGCCTCGTTGTGGTGGACCTTTGGCCGAGGCTCTGATGCGATTCAGGCCGGCGACTACCAGGTCAGCAGCCTTTCGGGCAAGACACCAGCGGGGATGGGAATCGAATCGGTCACGATCACGACCGATGGGCCGCTCGTTGTCGGCTTCCGATTCGAGGAATGTGGCGACTTGTCGTTCGACGTTGAGGTACAGACAAAGGAGACGTTTGAACTCGCAGACTCGCAACCGTCGGTGGACCCATGCGAGCGATCCGAGGTACGGCTACTCGTCGACGAGTTGGCCGGGGCGACGCTGACGTTCGGATACGGGACAGACGGACTCGTCGAGTGGTTCTTCGCTGACGACCATCTGGAAACAATCAGCGTCGATGGCCTCTCATCGCTCGAGATCGAAGTCGCCCAGGCGAACGAGTAGCCCGACCGGTCGTCTATCGGTTCAACGCAAAAACGACGGCAGTTCGTCGTGGATGACGACGAGCCGCTTTGTGGCTCGGGTGACTGCGACGTAGAGCGAGCGGGCGCCCTGGGGTTCGCCATGCATGATGCCCATGGGGTCGATCACGATGGCGGTGTCGACCTCGAGGCCTTTCACGAGGCTCACTGGCACCACCGTGACGGGATGGTCGAAGCCTTGGGTGCGGGCCCGTCCGACCTCGACTCCTCGTTGTTCGAACTCGCCGATCATTGCGTCGTACTGCTCGGTTGGCGTGATGATCGCCACGTTGCCTTGGCCGAGCGCCGCCGACTCTGCCTCGACCTCGTGCAAGATCACGGCCGCTGGGTCGTCGACCTCTGAGATCGACACGAAGCGGGGCGCATCACCGACGTCGCGAACCGCAACGGGTGGCGACAGCTCAGGGGCGGCCACGGCGAGCACCTTGGCCGCAAGATCCATTGATGGGCCAGGGATGCGGTAGCCGACGGTGAGATCTCGACGCTGGGGCGGTCGGCGGTCGGGCAGGTGATCGAGCACCTCGTCCCAGCTCTGATGGGCCCATGCACCGGTCGACTGGGCGATGTCGCCGACGACGGTCATCGAGCCATTGAGTGATCGACGAGTGAGCATGCGCAACTGCATCGGCGACAAGTCCTGAGCCTCGTCGACGACGATGTGGCCGTAGGTGCGCACTTCGTCAGCTCGCGTGCCATCGGAGCGAACTTGCTGCTTGGGCAACGGACCAGTGACTTCCATGGCTTCGTCGAGCACCGGCACGTCGTCGACGGTCCATACGACTGCTGAGCCGTTGTGGTCTTCTCGCCACGGCCGGAAGAGGGCCTCACGCTCAGCCTCACTGAGCTTTCGGCCCGCGGACTTCAGTAGCGCCCTCGAGCCGTACAGACCGTGGAGTAGATCGGCGGGTCGGAGAACCGGCCACATCCACAGCAACGCAGCTCGCACCTCTTCATCGCCGCTCAGCGACTCGCGCACGGCCGTGACTTCGGCTGGGCCGTCAGGATGTGAGTTGGCCAGCGCTTCGAACACGCTGCTGATCACAAACTTTCGGGCCGCGTTGTGGGTGCGAAACCGGCGACGGGCCTCGTCAACGATGCGAGCCGACTGTTGGACGGTCATGTTGAGGTAGCGGGTGCCGTAGCCGACCCGCAGATCGCGCCGCAGCGGGCGCTGGCGATCACGAAGGGCCCGGCGCACCACGTTGACCATCCGCAGGTCGCCCTTGATCCGAGCCGCCTCGAAGCTGTCGCGGCCCTGCACCCGCACGCCACCGACGAGATCGGCCAACACGGAGAGTTCGACCCCCGCCTCGCCGAGCGACGGCAACACCTGCTCGATGTAGCCGAGGAACAAACGATTGGGCCCGACGACCAAGACACCCTGTCCGTCGAGCGGGAAGCGATGGGTGTAGAGCAGGTAGGCGGCGCGGTGAAGGGCAACGACGGTCTTGCCCGTGCCGGGCCCGCCCTGGACGACGAGCACACCGGGAAGCGGGGCACGGATGATCTCGTCTTGCTCGCCCTGGATGGTGCCGACGATGTCCGACAGACGGCCGGTCCGCGAAGTCTCGAGCGCAGCGATCAAGGCGCCCTCACCCCGCAGCTCGCGACCATCGACAACCGCCATCTGCGACGCGGCCGCTTCGCCGAAGAACTCGTCTTCGATCCCGAGCAACTCACGAGAGCGGGAGATGAAGTGGCGCCGGCGAACCAGGCCCTGTGAGTCGCGTCCGGTGGCTCGATAGAACGACTCGGACACTGGCGCTCGCCAATCGACGATCAATGGATCTTTGTTTTCGGCCGAGACGGCGACTCGGCCGATGTGATAGCTACCACCGCCGGCTTCGACGCTCTGATCGATGCGACCAAAGCACAGTGAGCGATCGCCGATGTCGAGTTCGGACAACCGCTCGGCGATGTTCTGGTTGATGATCTCGCGTTCCCATCGGGCCTGGTTTGTGCCGCCCTTGCCAACCTCAACCATCGATGAGAGGGCAACCGCTTCTGCACGAGACTCATCGAGCCGTCGGTAGGCGCGTTCGAGAAAGTCCTGTTCTGCGACTAATTCAGGGTCGACTTTTGGGCTGTCGGACACAGAACCTGCGATACGGGGAGGGAACCTGAACCCTTCGGAGCGCCGAAGAGGGGGGTGTCAATGCTACTGCCGCAGGTCAAACGGCCAACCCTCGGTTCGATTGCGCGGCGCCGGTACCGTTTGGCCCGTGAACCCCTCACCCAGTGCCGATCATGGCGCCGATGACAGCACCGGCAGTAGCTCCGAAACTCGCTCCAAGCGAGGCGCTGCGCAGCCGGCCATCCTGGCTGCAGCCAAGCAAGAGCCGGCCAGCCACGTGCCCGTGTGGTTCATGCGCCAGGCCGGGCGTTCACTGCCCGAATACAAGGCCATTCGCGGCGAGGGCACGATCCTCAACGCCATTCAAGACCCCGAGCGGGCAGCCGAGATCACGCTGCAGCCTGTCCGCCGCTATGGCACAGATGCCGCCATCTTGTTCTCCGACATCGTTACCCCGGTCTTTGCCGCCGGGTTCGGCATCGACATCACTCCCGGGGTCGGCCCCACCTGTGAGCAGCCGTTTGCGTCTCGGTCAGACCTCGAGCGGCTCCGACCGCTCGATCCGTCGGTCGACCTCACCTACCAGCGATCGACGATCGACATCTTGATCAACGAACTCGATGTGCCGCTCATCGGCTTCGCCGGCGGACCGTTCACCGTGGCGTCGTACCTCGTCGAAGGTCGGCCCTCCCGGGACTTCGCCAAGGTCAAGTCGCTGATGACTGCCGACCCTGAACTTTGGCACGAACTGTGTGACCGAGTGGCCGACAACGCCATCGCCACCCTCACCGCCCAGGTCGACGCAGGCGCCGAGATGATCCAGCTCTTCGATTCGTGGGCCGGGTCACTCCGGCCCGAGCACTACCGCGAATACGTGAAGCCTCACTCGGCCAAGGTGCTCGCAGCCATGGCCGATCTTGGCGTGCCCAGAATCCACTTCGGCATCAACACCGGCGAACTCCTCAACGACATTGCCGACGCGGGCGCCGAGGTTGTTGGCGTCGATTGGCGCACTCCCCTGCCCGTCGCTCGAGAGCGCACCGGCGGACGGGTTGCGCTGCAGGGCAACCTCGACCCGGCAATGGTGTTGGCTCCGTGGGAGGTGCTCGAAGCCGAGGTCCTTCGGGTGCTCGACGACAACGCCGGCCACCCCGGCCACATCTTCAACCTCGGGCACGGTGTGTTGCCCCAGACAGATCCAGAACAGCTCGAACGAGTCATCGAACTCGTGCACCGGGTTGGCCGGACAGACGGCCCCCGCAGCTGAGCCGGCTGATGAACCGAGCAAGCAAATGAGCATCGCCGTTGTCGGAGGTGGGATCGCGGGCCTCAGCGCGGCCTTTGATCTCAGACGGGCCGGCCACAGCGTGACCCTGTTCGAGGCAAGCGATCGTCTCGGCGGCTGCATCCAATCGTCACCCGTTGGTGACGAATTGGTCGACGCCGGGCCTGACTGCTTCCTGGCCCGTGTCAACGACGGCATCGATCTCTGCCACGACCTCGGGTTGGGCGACGAGCTCACGAGTCCGGTCTCGCCGGTACCGGCCTACATCCATCGCGACGGAGAGCTCTATCGACTGCCAACCACGATGCTGGGTGTCCCGCTCGACCTCGACGAGCTCGCTGAAAGCGGATTGATCTCGCCAGCAGGCGTCGAACGAGCGGCCGAGGATCTCGAGCTCCCAACGACCACCATCGGTGACGACATCAGCGTCGGCGCCTATTGCCGGGCTCGATTGGGCAACGAAGTCACCGAGCGGTTGATCGACCCTCTCTTGGGCGGGATCAACTCGTCTGACATCGATCGGCTCAGCCTCCGGTCCGGCGCTCCCCAGCTCTGGGCGGCAGCGAACAAGTTTCGTTCGATCATCGAAGGCCTGCGCGATGCTCGAGCGGCCGGCAACACCTCACTCGGCACGGCGAGCGCCAGTCAGCCGGTGTTTCACTCGCTTCCCGGTGGCCTTCATCGGCTGGTGGCAGCGTTGGCCGACGATCTCACGACGGGCGAGAACCCGGTCGAGATCAAGCTCAACCGCACCGTCGAAAACCTGAATCTGCTCGAAGCCGATCACGTTGTCGTTGCCACTCCCGCATCGGCCGCCGCCCGGCTCCTCGCCTCGGCCTGCCCCGACGCATCCGAGCTCCTGGCCCAGATCGACTACGCCTCGGTCTCACAAGTCACTGTTGAGCTGCCAATCGACGCCGTCGATCCGGTGCTCGATGCGTCCGGCATCTTGTTTCCGCCAGCCGACGGGCTCGTGATGACCGCCTCCACTTGGTTCAGCACAAAGTGGGAGCACTACCAGCACCCCGATCGGGTGATGATTCGCATGTCATCTGGCCGAGCGGGCGACACCAGGGCCATGGCGCTCGACGACGAGTCGCTTGCCACCAGGCTGCTCAACGAACTGCGCGGTGTCATTGAGATCTCTGCCGAACCCATCTCGACTCGAGTGGTGCGCTGGCACGACGCTCTCCCCCAGTACACAACTGGTCATGAGTACCGAGTGAATACGATCTTCGAGGCCATTGGGCGAGACACCCCCAACGTGCATCTCGCAGGCGCGGCATACCGAGGCATTGGCATCCCGGCTTGCATCCGCACCGGACGAGCGGCAGCAGCCGCGATCATCGAATCGTGAGCGAGCCGACCGGGGTTGAGCCCCGGCTCTCGGGGCGCCTCCCGACGATGGCTGCCTGCGGTGTTGCGGGTGTGTGCATTGCCGGAGCGGTTCCGCCGTGGGGGTTCTGGCCACTTGGCTTCATCGGTTTCGCCATCTTCGATCAGCTCCTGATCGACACAACACCCCGGCAGCGGTTCCGCCGAGGGTGGCTCACCACCGCCAGCTGGCTCTTTCCCGCCATGCTCTGGATGTTCGACCTGACGGCGCCCGGGTACGTAGTGGCCAGCATCATCTATGCGACCTACTTCGGCATCGCCTCGACGATCACGCCAGCGTCTCCGACCGGGCGACGCATCGTGCTTCCCGGTGCGGTTGCCGTAGCCGAGATGGCCCGTTGGTATTGGCCCTTTGGCGGCGTCCCGTTGGCCAACATCGCCCTCGGACAGGTCGAGTCACCGCTCGCCGCAGCTGCTCGCGTTGGCGGCCCCCTCCTCATCATTGCGCTTGTGGTTGCGATCGGGCAGGCGATCAGTTCGGTGGTTCGGCCAGAAGGTGAACGTGGCTGGAAGTTCCCGGCGGTCGTGGCTGGAGTGCTCAGCGTCGTGTTGGTCGGTTCGTGGGTCCATCCCCGAGCCAGCGACGTGGGCGAGATCGACGTTGCCGTCGTGCAAGGTGGCGGGCCAACTCGCACACGAGCATCGGCCGATCAAGAGCCCATCGTGTTGGCCAGACACATCGAGGCCACGCAAGCCGCCAACCTCGACGTCGACCTGATCTTGTGGCCCGAGAACGTTGTGAACCCTGGCCGATTCCTCCCGATGGAGGTGGCTCAGGAGCGAGTGGCACAGGTCGCGATCGACAACGATGCTGTGTTGCTTCCCGGCTGGTTCCACGGCATCGAAGACAATCCGAACGGCACCGTCAACTACCACGTGGCCATCACGCCAGACGGCGAGACCATCGACCGCTACGACAAGGTTCGCATCGTCCCCTTCGGCGAATACGTGCCGCTTCGAGGCGTGATCGAGAACTTCTACGACGGCCTGCCTGGTCGTGATGTCGTCCCCGGAACCGGCCCGCCTGTGCTCGATACGCCGCTCGGGCGCATCGGCGTTTCGATCTCGTGGGAAGCCTATTTCGAGCGCCGCGCCCGCGATGCGGTGGCCAACGGGGCGCAGCTACTCACGAACCCAACAAACGGTTCGTCGTTCTGGCTCACCCAGGTTCACACCCAGCAGGTCGCATCAAATCAGCTTCGGGCCCTCGAGAACGATCGCTGGCTACTCATGGTCGGTCCGACCGGTTTGTCGGCGGTGATCTCTCCTGACGGCGAGTTGATCCAACGCACCGGCATCGGCGAACGAGTCGTGTTGACCGACACGGTGCAACTGCGAGACGGCCGCACGCTGTTCAGCCTGGTCGGCCCCTGGCCCATGCTGGCCTACGGCCTCGCCGCCCTCGCCTTCGGCCTCACCCAACGCCGCCGCCCCTAGCCCGCTCGTCCGCCCCCTCTACACCCCGCCCCCTCTTCCGAACTGGAGTGCCCCACCGGCAAAACCGCCGGTGCAAGCCTCCAGAACCGGACCGCCCGTTCGAACTGGAGGCCCCTACCGGCAGAAACGCCGGTACGAGACTTCAGAACCGGGAAGACGGAGGGCGGTGCGAAGACCGGGGCGGGCTGAGAATCAGGTTGGGCTGAAGCCTTGGGGGATGACGAGGTCGTCTGGCGACAGCTCGTCGATTGACGCCTTGCCCATTCCCATCAACGTGGCATCGATGCCGCCACGCAAGATGTCGAGCACGTTTTCGACCCCGGCTTGACCGTTGGCCGCAAGACCCCACAGGTAGGCGCGGCCGATCAGCACGGCTTTGGCTCCGAGGGCAACGGCCTTCACGACATCGCTACCGCGGCGGATGCCACCGTCCATCAGCACGTCGATCTCGGCTCCGACTTCTGCTGCGATCTCGCCAAGAACACGGATGGGAGCAACGGCACCGTCGACATTGTTGCCACCGTGGTTCGACACCGAGATGGCGGTCGCCCCTGCATCAACGGCTCGGCGAGCTTCGTCTGCCCGGTGGATGCCCTTCACCATGAACGCTCCGTCCCATCGATTGCGAAGCCAGGCGACGTCGTCCCACGTTGGAGGTGGGGTTCCCATCCAGGTTCCGTAGGCCTCGAAGAAACCAGGGACCGGGGATGACGGGTCGGTGACGAAGTTGGGAACACCGAGATCGGGCAAGGCGCCAGAGCGAACCCAGTCGGCAAGCCACTTGGGGCGCAATGCCACCTCGGGCGCATGAGCCAGCGCCGTCTTGAGGTCGATCGACTGCGGAATCGCCGGGCTGCCCCAGTCGCGCCCATGCGAGAATGACCAATCGAGCGTAAGGATCATGCCGACCGCTCCGGCAGCCTTGGCCCGCTCCATGCGAGCAACCATCGAGTCTTTGTCGCCGGCCCAATAGATCTGAAAGAACGACTGCGGGTTGGCCTCGAACACCTGGTCCATCGGTTTACTCGAGAACGAACTCAGACCCATCGGGATGCCACGAGCTGCGGCGGCGCGAGCAACGGCAACTTCACCATCGGGGTGCACGGCTTGGACGCCAGTGGGCGAGATCACGATCGGCATCGACGCAGGCTGGTCCATGACCGTTGTGGCCATCTCGCGCTTGGCCGACTGCCCAGCAGTCACCGTGCGGAGTCCGAGTTCGTTGAACGCCGCTGTGTTGTCGTCGCGAGAAACACCGGCCTCAGCGCCGGCGATGAGCGCGCCATAAACAGAGGCGGGCAGACGGCGCTTCGCCCGTTGCTGGGCGATGGCCACCGTCTCAAACCATGGGTTTTGCGCCCACGGATTCAGCTCTTGCGCCTTCTGCACCAAGGAATTCATCGTTTCATCCTAAGAACGGACCCGGCCAAACACTGAAGTCGAGCACGACATCCGCACCTTGTCTTGCAATGCGTTGCTTTGCCAACACGGACTGACAGCGTAAGATGACAGAAGTCTCTTGACTCTCTAACTACTTCGATTCGGAGCCCCCTCCATGACCGATACCCAGGCAACCGCCAACGAAGAAGCGATTCTCGACGTCAACCTCCGCTCACCAGAGATGGAAATGGCCGAGATCGGCGCCAATGCTCCCGCCGCGAGCGACGTCGAACTGGCAGACCTCAACCCGCTCAATCCTCACCTCTTCAAAGAGCACCGCTGGCAGGAGCACTTCGCCCGGCTGCGAGCCGAAGACCCGATCCACTTCAACGAGATCGAGACGGCCGGCCGGTACTGGTCGATCACCAAATACGACGACGTCCGCGCCGTCGACGGCAACTGGCAAGACTTCTCCTCAGCCCACGGGATCGTCGCCGGCGTGAAGGTCGACGACGCCGAACCAGAGCCGGCGCTCCGCCTGACGCCGTTCATCGCCATGGATCCACCCGACCAGACCGAGCAGCGCAAGACTGTCCGCGGCATCTCCGCCCCCAGCAGCCTCCGCAACCTCGACGATCAGATTCGCGAACGCACGATCTCGGTGCTCGATTCGCTGCCGAACAACGAAGAGTTCGACTGGGTCGACACGGTGTCGATCGAACTCACCACCCTGCTGCTCGCCACCCTCTTCGACTTCCCGCTCGAAGATCGCCGCAAGCTCACTCGCTGGTCCGACATCGTGTTTGCCATCCCGGCACCGGGCGGCGTTGTCGAGTCACAAGAGCAGAAGCGCGCCGAGCTCATGGAGTGCGTGACCTACTTCGAGGGTCTGTTCGAAGAGCGTCGCAAGAATCCCGGTTTCGACCTCGTGTCAATGCTGGCTCACGGCGAGGCCACCAAGGACATGGCACCGATGGCCCACCTCGGCAATCTGCTGCTCCTGATCGTCGGGGGTAACGACACCACCCGAAACACGATGTCGGGCAGCGTGCACGGGCTGAACCTTTTCGGCGATCAGTACGACAAGCTCATTGCAAACCCCGACCTCGTTCCCGGCATGGTTCCTGAGATCATCCGCTGGGTCACACCACTGTCCTACATGCGGCGCACCGCCAACCGCGACCTCGAGCTTGGTGGCAAGCAGATCAAGAAGAACGATCAGATTCTCATGTGGTACGTCTCGGCGAACCGCGACGAAGATGTGTTCGCCAACGGCGACGCCATCGACATCGAACGCGAGAATGCGTCGCACCACCTGTCATTCGGCTATGGCGTGCATTTCTGCATGGGAAGCCGCCTGGCCGAACTCCAGCTGCGAATCCTCTGGGAAGAGGTGCTGAATCGGTTCGAGCGCATCGAAGTGGTCGGCGAGCCCGAGCGCACCATGTCGTCGTTCGTCAACGGCTACACCAAGCTGCCCGTGAAGGTCACCCGTAAGAACTGAACCGGGGCGCCCCGTCCTCCAGCTGCACCCGGCAAGCGTTCGCCATGTGGCTGATGCCGTGGTACCAGCCTGACAACAACAGCAGATCGAGTAGCTCAGGTTCGCTGAAGGCTGCTTCGAGTCGGCTCCAGAGTTCATGGTCGATGTCGGACGTGTCGTGAAGCGCGTCGACTGCCTCGATGATCAGTCGATCTTGCTCGTCGATCCAGCATCCGTCGCTGTGACTGCCGTGAGTCAACGATTGCACCTGCTCAGTCGTGAGTCCGACACGTTCAGCGAAGAAGGCGACGTGAACGCCCCACTCGTACTCACAGCCGCACCGAGCGGTGACTCGATCGATGATGAGCTCTCGGTGCCGGATCGACAGCGCGAGCTGAGACGACAGGTAGTAGCTACCCCAGCCCACCATGCCGTTGGCCAGCGGCAGATTCTTCGCTGCGGTGCGAAACAGCAGGAGCGGTGGGACGCCGGGAGGCATCATCGCCTCGAACTGATGGGCGGTTTCCGGATCAAACGGTGGATTGAGTGGTGCGATACGCGACATGACGTAGCTCCTTGCGAGTAGTTGGACGTTTCGGTTTTCGAAACATCACACTATCTCGCGTTTCGTAAATCGAAACATTAGAGTCAACGGGTGGCTGATGTTCCCCTTCCTGGCAAACCGGTTCGAGGCTCCAGCACCGGCCGCCCCGTCATGGCCGCACTCGATCTGCTCGGGCGACGCTGGACCTTGCGGATCGTGTGGGAGTTGCGAGCTGGCCCACTTGGCGCCCGCAACCTCCGTGACCGATGCGACGGCATGTCGTCGAGCGTTCTCTATCAACGTCTCGACGAGCTGCAAGCAGCTCGGCTCGTCGCGAAGAACGATGACGGCGACTACATCCTGACCGAGATCGGTGAGCAGCTCGGCCCCGCGTTCACGTCGTTGTCCACCTGGGCTGATGCCTGGGCCGACACCGTGTGACCGGGCAGCTGACCGGGCAGCTCACCCGCCAGCACAGCGGACGAACTTGGCCCCGATGAACTACTGCAGCGTGAATCGGATGACGGCGCCGCCGTCTTTGCCCGGGTCGAACACCGCCTGCACCGCAGCACCGATGGCGACGGCATCAGGGTCGACGCCCACGATGTTGGTCATCATGCGCGGCCCTTCGTCGAGCTCGACGTAGGCCAACACGTAGGGCGAATGGTCGCGCCAGCGACCCTGGCCTTTCTCGACGACGGTGAAGCTGTAGACCGTGCCAGTGCCAGCAGCGTCGACGTAACTCACATCAGTTGACCCACACTCGGGGCAGAACAGCCTCGGATACCAGATGACGTGCTCGCAGCTATTGCAGCGAGGCAAAACGAAACGACCCTCCGCAGCCGCCTCCCAGAACGGTTCGGTCTCGAGCGTGGTTGCCGGCGTCGGCGTTGGCAGTCCCGAGTTCTCAGTCATCAGTTTCCCCGTCCCAGAATCAACGTTGCGCTGCCCATCCGAGTGGCGAGGCTGCCACCAGTTCCGTGGGCAAGAGCGAGCTCGCAATCGGCCACTTGCACCTCGGCGTGCGCTTCACCTCGTAGCTGGCGGACAGCCTCGATCACCTTGGTCATGCCGCCGCGATTGGCCGGATGGTTGTTGCACAACCCACCGCCATCGGTGTTGAAGGGCAACTGACCACCGGCCTGCAGAGCACCGTCAGACACGAATCCACCGCCCTGTCCCTTCTCACAAAAGCCGAGGTCTTCGAGTGTGATGAGCACGGTGATGGTGAAGCTGTCGTAGATCGAGGCGTAGTCGATGTCGGCCGGCGTCACGCCTGCCTCAGCAAAGGCCGCTGGGCCGGAGACAACAGCGCCGGTTCGGGTGAGATCGATCCGCCCTCGGTTCGTCGTTTCGACGCCGACACCTGTACCGAGAACCGGGCAGGTCTGTCGAGTGAGCTTGGCCGCCGTCTCTGCACTCACCATCACGAGCGCACCGCCACCGTCGGTGATGACGCAGGCGTCAAGACGATGAAGCGGGCGAGCGATCATCGGCGACTCGACGACCTCATCAATCGTGACCGGATCGGAGAGAAAGGCGTTCGGATTGTGTTGGGCGTGGATCGAGGCGGCGACCTTGATCTCGGCCAATTGTTCGCTCGTCGTGCCGAACTCATGCATGTGGCGTTGCGCCGCAAGGGCATACCCGGCGATCACGTTGAGCCCGAAGAGACTCTCGAAGCTCGACTCAGGCGCTGAGCTCGCCATGCTGCCGCCGGGGCCGCGTCCACCGGTGCGGGGTTTGCCAGCCAGCGTGATCAGAGCGACGTCGATGTGACCGGCTGCAATCGAAGCCGCAGCGTGGCGGGCGTGTACGAGGTAGCTCGAGCCACCCGTTTCGGTCGAGTCGATCTCGCGACAGTTGAGCCCGAGATAGTCGGCCATCGACAAGCCGCCGAAACCGGGGGCATCCCCGGCGCAGTAATAGGCATCGACGTCGTCGAACGTCAGCCCAGCGTCGTCGAGCGCCCCCTTCGCGACCGCCGCATGGATCTGCGGCACCGTCACATCGGGAAGATTGCGGCCCGGGTGTTCGTAGACCCCGGCGATGTGAGCGGCTCCGCTGATCGACATGCTGGCACCCTACGCCACCACGCCCAACAGCCGGAAAAGGACAACCTGGCATCAAAGGGCAGCATGACTGACGCGTTCGTGTCAGCTTTCGCCACGAAGCATGCTCAGCCAACGCGTTGGGTGAGCATTCCAAGAGAATCCGCAACGTGACGTCACGAAAACATTGACGCCGGGTCATCTCATACAGATACTCAAATTGGGGGGAAGCGACCGACGTGTCCCCCAAACCATGCGAGAGGGGACCTATGCAACGAGCTCGTTCAACGCGCTCAAAAACGGCCGATGACAACAGCGGACGTTCACCAACGAGACGAATGACGAGGCGAGGGTTCGTCGCCGGTGCTGGTGCCGCAGGTGCGGTTGCCGCAACCACAGCGATCGGGGCCGCGCCGGCCGGGGCACAAGCGTCAACGCTGCCGGCCGCCGTCCCCGTGCCAGAGCCGATTCCGGGTGGCTTTCTGCTCGATCCGGCCGACGAATCGTCCATCATTCACTTCCTGCTTCCCGGCCCTGCGGGGTCGGCAACCCAATTCTTTGGCTTTCCGGCTGAAGGTCTCGACGTCGACCCGTCAACCATGACGAACTTTCGCGGGAACCACGCCTTTGCGGTGTTGGCCGGCGAGGCCAAGGGAAGTGACGGCGCCACCTACAACATTGAGTTCGACCTCCGCATCTACAGCGGCTCCTACGTCGCGGCCGACGGAGTCGAACGAAATGCCGCGTTTGCTTTCATGTGAGTCGACTTGTTGGTCCCGGGTCCGGGACCTCTTGAGCAAGTTGTCGACATGACCCCTGGCATCATGCCCAACGGTCTGTTCTGGACAAGCCAAATGCCAACGACCTCAATGCGGTTTGACCGCAAGGGCAACTGGGCAAACTTCAAGGTCAAGAACTATCCGCTCGTTGAGTCGTATGTGTTTGGCGGCCCGATCACGGTGCATGCGCAAGTCGACATCGACGTGCGGTGGCGAGCGAACGGACCGTCGGCATCTAGAGGCAAAGGCGCCTCAGTCGATCCAGCCGATCCGGCAGCCTTTGAGGGTGACTTCCGGCCGGCCCGAGCGACAGGCCGTGTCAATGGATCCCGACCTGGTCTCGACTTTGTTGCGACGAACCTCGACAGCGCTGACTACTACGGCAGCATCGGTCCGATGCAGAACGGGGTGTATCTGACCTGACCTCTCCCCCTTCGACGGCCCTGCCGACTGTTCAGGATTCAGATCTCGATGAGCAGGGTGACAGGGCCGTCGTTGCGGAGGTCGACCAACATGTCGGCACCAAACTTGCCCGTTGCGACCGTCGCCCCGAGTGCACGCAACTCATCCATGAGTAACTCGATCAGCGGCTCGGCGACCTCGGGCCTTGCGGCATCGATGAACGAGGGGCGGTTGCCCTTCCGAGCATCGCCGTAGAGGGTGAACTGGCTGACGATCAAGATCTCGCCGCCAACCTCATGAACGGCGCGGTTCATCTTGCCGTCGTCGTCCTCGAAGATCCGGAGCTTCCAGAGCTTGGCCGCCAGCTTGACGGCTTGATCGGCCGTGTCGTCGTGCGTGACCCCGATCAAGACACAGAGCCCAGCCCCGATCTGGCCAATCACCTCTCCGTCGACGGTAACGGAGGCATGCGCCGCCCGCTGCACCACGGCTTTCACGAGCGCTCCTCGAGCAAACCTTCGACGAGCACCTGCACTCGCAATGCCTCAGCGAAGGTCGAAAGTGAGTGCTCTGCGCCCGCGACCATGAGGTCGAGCTGTTCCATCTGGGCGTTGTAGGCCGCCGGGCCCGTTGCTGGTTCGGTCGTTTCGACCGGCCGCCATGGTCCACCGTCAGAGACGGTGAGTTCGTACCAGTTCGTGAGCCGGAATGACCGCTCGGTGCCGCGCACCGTGAACTGCACTTCGTCGATTCCCTTGGAGTCGCTGGTGCCTGTGATTGACACTGGCGTCGACCCGAACCTCGTGGCGGCAGAGAGTCCGACCTCGGCCGAGCCATCTGCCGGGTAGGTCACGAAGCTGTGTTCGATCGCCCCTTCCCCGAAGAGTCGCTCGGCCAAGAACACATAGTGCGACACGACCTCGCGGACCCAGCCTCCCTGATCGCGATCGCGCAGCCAACGTGCCTCTGCTTGAAATGGACGGGGCCACTCCTCGAAATGCAGCCGCAGATCGGCACTCACGATTGCCCCGGCTTCGCCTGCCTCGAGTGCCGCAGCAAGCGTGGTGGCAGCCGGAGCCGAACCAAACACGAAGTTGACCGCTGCACGGGCGTTCGCCGCCGCCACGCGATCCACCATGTCAGTCGATGCCGGGCCGTCGACTCCGAGCGGCTTCTCACAGAAGATTGCTTTGCCAGCCGCCATCGTTTGGTCGACGTAGACCTCGTGATGGAGAGGGGGCACAGCGATGTACACGACGTCGACATCAGGGTGAGCAATGACCTCAGCGGCCGACCCGACGGTTGGCGCCCCGAAGTCAGCAACGGCGCGTTCGACAGCTTCTGGCGAAAGGTCCCACACGGCTCGAAGATCAAACCGTGCGTGCCCGCCAAACACCTCAACGAAGCGACGACCAACCGCTCCCAGCCCGATGATCCCAACACCAATCCGCTGATCGCTCACGGCGTGATTGATAGACCAAGTCTGCCGTCAGAACCGAACCCGTAGACTTGAACACTGCTCACAGAGCACTGCTTCTCACAGAACTGCGTCGGAACAAGATCCAGCCTTACAGCGTTAGGTTGGTTGGAGTGACTCAGCGGTAACGACTGAGAACCTCCAGCAAATCACTTCAAATACAGCTGACTTTGCTTCACGCGATCAGCACGAAAGACCACCATGGCTGCTTCCGCCCGCCGCTTCCCGACCGACGACGAACCACTTCGGCTGGCATACCTCTCGTACCGCTCGAAACCCACGGTTGGCGGTCAAGGCATCTACACCCGGCACCTCACGAAGGCGCTTGTCGATCTCGGCCACTCCGTCGACGTCTTCTCTGGACAGCCCTACCCGGTCCTCGACGAGCGCATCACGCTGCACAAGCTGTCGAGCCTCGACATCTTCAACGATCACTACCCGGGCCGCTTCCCCGCCTATTGGGAGATCAAGTCCAAGGCCGATGTGCTCGAGCTCGCCACGTTCTCGACCGGCATGTTTCCCGAGCCCCTCGCCTTCAGCTACCGGGCTTTGAAGACCCTCGAGGATCGTGCGCTCGACTTCGACCTGGTCCATGACAATCAGTGTCTGGGCTACGGCATTCTCGGTATCGACAAGATCATTCCGACGCTGGTCACGCTGCACCATCCCATCACCGTCGATCGAAAACTCGAGATCGAAGCGGCTCCAAACTTCTTCAAGAAACTGAGCATCGGTCGCTGGTATGGATTCGTGAAGATGCAAGGCCGGGTGGCGCAGCGCATGCCCCGCATCGTGGTCGTGTCTGAGAACTCGATCCAGGACATCCACAGCGACATGGGTGTCGACCTGGAGCGCATGCGCCTCGTCCACGTCGGCGTCGACCCTGATCTGTTCCGCCCGCTCCCCGGCGTCGAGCGCATTCCTGGCCGCCTCATCACGACGGCGTCCGCAGACGTCGAGCTCAAGGGTCTGCGTTTCCTGCTTGAAGCGATGGCCAAGCTCCGCACCGAACGCGACGTGTCGCTCACGGTGATCGGTCGAGCCAAAGAGGGCGGCACATCGGCCAAATTGATCGAACGTCTCGGACTCAAAGACCACATCCAGTTCGTTACCGGTGTGCCAGACGAGCGCATCGTCGAGCTCTACGCCGAATCCGAACTCGCCGTTGTTCCGTCGCTCTACGAGGGATTCTCGCTTCCGGCCGTCGAAGCCATGGGATCGGGCACGCCACTCGTCGCCTCTGACGGCGGTGCGCTGCCTGAGGTCACCGGAGTCGACGGCGAGACCGTGCTTCGCTGCAAAGCAGGCGATGTCGACTCACTGCAGCGAGCCCTCGAACGGGGCCTCAGCGATCCCGAACTGCGTGACCGGATCGGAGCCGCCGGGCGCGAACGCGTGAGTGAGCTCTACACCTGGCGTCAGACGGCGATCAACACCGTGGCCCAATACCGTGAAGTGATCGAGCTGCGTCGAGAAGCGGCTGAGCGAGCCACGCTCGACCAGGAAGCAAGCTGATGTTGACCGTCGACTACCAACGACTCGCACTCGAACCCGGCATGCAGGTGCTCGACCTCGGCGCTGGATTTGGTCGCCACGCCTTCGAGACCGCTCGACGCGGGGCCTCAGTTGTCGCCGCCGATCTCGCATTCGACGAGATGAAGTCGACCAAGGACACGTTCGCTGCGATGTACGTCGACGGCGAGCTTCCCGAAGGCATCACCACCGTCACCACACAGGCCAACGGACTCGAACTGCCGTTTCCCGACGCCAGCTTCGATCGCATCATCGCCTCAGAGATTCTCGAGCACGTTCCGGACGACCTCGGCGTGATGGCTGAGCTCTTTCGCGTGCTGAAGCCCGGTGGCCGCATGGCTGCCACCGTGCCCGCCGCACTGCCCGAGCAAATCTGTTGGTGGCTCAACGATGCGTACCACGCGCCCAAGAGTGTCGGCGGCCATGTCCGCATCTACGGCGGCCCCGAGCTGCGGACCAAGCTGGCATCGGTCGGCTTCACCCCCGGCGACCAGCACCGAGCCCATGCACTGCACAGTCCGTATTGGTGGCTCAAGTGCGCGGTGGGCATCGACAACGACGACAACCCGCTCGTGAAGAGCTACCTGAAGCTCCTCACGTGGGACATCGTCGAGGCGCCAACCCTCACCCGAACCGCAGAGAAGGTGCTCAATCCCGTGCTCGGCAAGAGCGTGGTGATCTACGCCGATCGGCCAGCGTCTGACGCACGACTCGCCGCTGGCACCTCAACCGAGGTCGCAGCGTGAAAACGCCAGATCTCGGCGCTCTCCTGTCGGCAGCAGATCTGAAGCTCACCGCGGAGACGATCGCCGAATGGCAGCTGCCATCGGGAATGATCCAGTGGTTCCCGGGCGGTCACGCCGACCCGTGGAACCACGTCGAAGCAGCGATGGCGCTCGCAACATGCGGGCTCATCGAACAAGCCGAGCGCGGCTACCAGTGGCTCTACGATCTGCAACGCCACGACGGCAGCTGGCACAACTACTACATCGGCAACGGCATCGAAGACGCCAAGCTCGATTCCAACTGCGTGGCGTACATCGCAACGGGCGTGTGGCACCACTACCTCGCGACCGAAGACCGCGGCTTCCTCGAAACATATTGGCCCGTGGTTGATCGAGCCATCGAGTTCGTGCTCGATCTCCAAACAAAACGGGGTGAAGTGATCTGGGCTCGCCGGCCAGACGGCACCCCGTGGAGCTACGCCCTGCTCACCGGTTCGTCGTCGATCAGCCACAGCCTCCGATGCGCGTCCCACATCGCCGCCGAGATCGGGGCCGAGCGCCCCCACTGGATCGACGGCCGCGAGCGGCTTGTCAATGTGATCGCCAACCATCCCGAGGCCTTTGAGCCCAAAGAACGTTGGGCGATGGACTGGTACTACCCCGTGCTCACCGGTGCGATCACCGGCGACGACGCCCGCAAACACATGGCCGAAGGCTGGGAACGCTTCGCCATGTCGGGCAAAGGCATCCGCTGCGTTTCTGATCGACCATGGGTGACGGCGGCCGAGACCTGCGAGTGCGTGATCGCCCACCTGGCCGCAGGCGAGGACGCCACCGCACTCACGCTGTTCACCTGGGCCCAGTCGCTTCGTGATCGCGATGGCCGCTATTTCACCGGGCTGGTGTTCCCCGAGCTGGTCCACTTTCCCGACAACGAGCGGTCGACCTACACCGCCGCCGCCGTGATCTTGGCTGCCGACGCCCTCGAAGGCGTCAACCCAACCTCCCGCTTGTTCACCCAGCACTGAGTCCACTCAGCACCGATTCAGACAGCGCTGGGCTGGCTTGCACAGGCTAGGCAACCGTTCAACTTGGGTACGCAGATCGAGATTCCCTCGCTAGCGCCTTAGGCTGCCCTGCGCACATGTTGTGAAGGAGTGCATCCATGGCGGAATGGGCAAGGGCGAAAGGGCCGCGCATCGCGGTCTCGTTAGTGGTTCTCGGAACACTGCTGATCGGCTCGCCAACTGCGGCGTCGGCTGCAGATGGCGTGGTCGTGATCAACGAACTGCACTACCACCCAACAGACGACCCAGACGAGACAAACAATCTCGACGACGACGAGTTTCTCGAGTTGCACAACCCGGGAGATACCGCCGTCGATCTGTCCGGCTACACCTTCGGACCAGACGGTGATCCCGCCATCAGGCTCGATCAGCCGCTCAGCGGAACGCTCGAACCAGGGGCGTTCGCCATCCTTGCTCCTGCAGGAGCTGACACGCTCGGCCGCTGGGGAGTCAGCCCAATCGCCACCTACACCGGCAAGCTCGCCAACGGTGGCGAGCTCATCGAGCTTCTTTCGGGTTCGGGCGCCGTTGTCGACTCCGTCGACTGGGATGACGCAAGCCCGTGGCCCGGCACTCCAGACGGTGACGGACCATCACTCGAACTGATCGACCCCCTGGCCGACAACGCATTCGCGGCCAACTGGGCACCGTCAGACGGGGACCCGACTCCCAGCGCCATCAACTCAGCCGTCGATGCCGCTGACAGCTTCATTCAGGACGTCAACGCCACTCCCAACCGGCCTGCTGCTGGTCAAGCAATCTCGGTCACCGCCTCGAGCGGTGCAGCGTCGCTCAACGTTGTCTACCTCGTCGGTTTTGGTGCCGAGCAGACACTGCCAATGGCCGCGACCGGCGATGGCTTCAGCGCCACGATCCCCGGCCAGGCTGCCGGCGAGCTCGTTCGCTATCGCATCGAAGACCCGGCAACTGGTGCGACCTCACCGGACGGCAACGATGGGAGGCGTTGGCACGGTGTCGTCGTCGCTGATCCAGCAGCGTCCACGAACATGGACCTCGTCGAGTGGTTCATCCCTGAAGCCGACTACGACCTCATGTTCGACAATCCCTTCGACGAGATCTACGTGAGCGGCTCGGTGATGGTGGTCAATGGTGTCGTCTACGACAACATCGACGTGAAGATCCGCGGTGGGGTGCACTCCCGCGAGATCAACGACAAGCTGGCCCTCAGCGTCGATCTTCCTTCGGGCGTGACCATGAACGACCCCAATCTCGTCCCCTACCCGGTCGATGAGTTTGCGCTCAGCTCAGAGGTCGGCTGGACCTATGGTCGCCAGCTCGCGGCGTGGTCGCTGTATGAGAGTGCTGGCTTCCCTGCCGTGCACGATCAGCACGTGCGGGTGCAGCGCAACGGTGAGTTCTACGGCATCTATCGGTTGACCGAAAAGCTCGACAACCGCTGGCGCGATGGCGCGGGCATCACCGGCGACTTCTACAAGGGCGCCAACGGCAGCTTCCACAACAGCACCGATGGGTTCGAGAAGAAGCAGGGCGACGACGACTACACGCCCATTCGAGATCTTGGCGAGGTGTTGTTCGAGCCATCAAGCCCAGCCAAGACCGAATACCTCTACGACGAACTCGACATCCCCAACGTCGTCAACTTCCTGGCCGTCAGCTTTCTCATCGGCCACTACGACACGTGGGATCAGAACTTCTACATGCACGACGACACCGAAGACACCGAGCTGTGGCAGGTATATCCGTGGGATCTCTCTGACACCTTTGGTGTCGGGGCCTGTGATGCCAACGGATTCGACTTCGGGTGCATCGGCAATCCGTTGTGGGACTCGATTCTCGAAGTCCCCGAGCTCGAGCAGATGGTCTACCGACGCGTGCGAACGCTGATGGATGGGCCCATGTCGAAGGCAGAAATCGACGGCCTGATCGCCGACTATCACCCGACCGTCAGTCCAGCCGAAATGGCGCTCGACGTCGAGCAGTGGGATGCGGTCGAGTTCTACTACACCACGGCCCTTCTCACCGACGAGATCGACATCCGGCGGGAGTTGTTCGAAGAACTCGACGACGTCCCAGCGAGCCAGACCGGCACGCCGAGAATCCGGATCAACGAGATCCAATACGACCCGGCCGACGGCGGGGTCGAGTACGTCGAGCTCTACAACCCGACGCCGAACAGCGTCGACCTCTCGGGCTGGGAGCTCGACGGCGTAAAGCTCACGATCGACGGTGGCACGGTGATTCTGCCATCGGGATACGTCGTGCTCACCGAGAGCATCCCCGACTTCCAAGCCGCCTACCCGGCTGCCGAGCGGACGCTGCTGGTTCAGTTCGATGGCGGCCTGAAGAAGGCCGGCGAGCGGCTCACGCTGATCGATGCCGATGGCACCACCATCGAAACGGTCACCTACCGATCGACCGGTGAGTGGCCGACCGGTCCGGACGGCAACGGCCCGTCACTTGAGCTCGTCGGCTACACGACCGACCACACGCTCGGCACGAGCTGGGCCACGTCCGACACGCCGGCGGGAACGCCCGGCGCCGCCAACCAGCCCGTTACCGGACCAGAGGACCGCACGCCCCCGATCCTCGGCCCCGCCGAAGATCAGATTGTGCGGCTGTATCAGGCAGTGTTTGGGCGGCGCCCCGATGCTGCTGGCATGAGCTTCTGGCTCGACCGCTATCAGTCGGGTGCCACGCTGGTTGAGGTGGCGGCCGCCATGGCTGGCACTGAAGAGTTCACGAACCGCTACGGAAGCGACCCGACCAACGCCGACTTGGTCGATGGGCTCTACCAGAACGTGCTCGGTCGAGCCGGAGACGCAGCCGGGCGTGACTTCTGGATCGGCTCGCTCGACGACGGGGCGCTCACGCAGGCGCAGGTCATCATTGCCTTCTCGGATTCTCCTGAGAACATCACCCGAACCGAGACCGGGCCACCGCTATCGAGCCAGCAGTCGCAGGTGCTGCGGCTGTATCAAGCCATCTTCGATCGAGCACCGGACGATGAGGGTTTCGAGTTCTGGACCGCACAAGTCGCCGGCGGTTTGTCATTGGCCGACATGGCCACGCAGTTCGAGAGCTCCGACGAGTTCCAACAGCGCTACGGCCCGAATTTGAGCGACGAGCAACTCGTCGATGCTCTCTACCAGAACGTGCTCGGCCGGCCCGGCGATCCAGCAGGGCGGGCCTTCTGGATCGAGCAGCTGACGAGCGGCGAACTCACACGATCCGACGTGCTCGTTGCGTTCTCTGAGTCGAAGGAGAACCTCGTCCGCACCGGCACCGCTCGGTAGAGGGCAGCCGAGTCAGACGGCAGGCGCTGGGCTATCTGCGACCGGACTGCCCGAGGTTGGGTTGTCTGCTTCGATCGGCTGTGACGTCGCAAGGGCGCATTCAGCCATTCGCAACGTCCGGCCGGCCCGGTGATCTTCCATCGCCTGCTTGACCGCTCGCATCACAGGGCCGACGGCGAGGGCAAACACGACGGTCGCCGGGCCAAAGTCGCCGCCGAGTGCGACGCCAGCGGCCAAGATCCCGAGTTCCATGCACGACCGGACACGAATCGGGTCGTAGCCCCGCTCTTGTCCTGCTCGCATGAGCAGCTCGAATGCGCCACCAGTAGTCCCCGAGTGCATCACGAGCGAGACACCGCTGATGATCGAGAACAAGCCGAGGGCTACGAAGGTGACCCGCAGCACGAGCGGCTCAGGGTCGACGACAAGATCAAGTGCAGCATCAACGCCCACGCCAATCATGCCGACGTACAGGATCCCACCAAGGCGGACTCGCTGGCCCAGCATGAACGCAACAGCAAACAGCGCGCCCGACATCGCCCACACGGTTTGACCGAACGATAGGCCGGTGCGGTCTCGCACGACCGACAGCAACACGTCGTAGGGCGGCAGGCCGAGCCGGGCGTGAACGAAGAGGGCAACGCCGATACCGATGAGCATCGAGCCACCCACGAGGCTCGCTCCCTGCACGACGCCGATGCGTGTTTTTGGCCGTGCAACCAAACGATCGGCCGCCAGGGCGCCATGGCGCGTCATGTTCATCGCCCACGCAGTCGCGACGGTTGCAGACCGACGGATCGCCTGAGGCGTGGCAGCGCCAAGATGCTGGGCACGGTTCTTCATCGTTCAAGTCTCGGCGTGGCCGCCAGATTCTTGACGGCACCCGTGGGGGTCAGCGGTCACAGACGACTGTCACATGTTCGGCAGGCACGAGTAGCGTCTCGGCATGCGCATCGGAATCAATGGATCTGGCCTGCTGGCCCGGCCCGACCTCACGACCATCACCGCCGACATCGTTGCCTCGGAGGCGGCCGGGTTCGACACCTATTGGCTGGCACAGACCGGCCTTGTCGATGCCCTGATGGCCTTGACGGTTGCCGGGCCGTCAACGAGCTCGATCGAGCTCGGCACCGCCGTCATCCCAACGTGGCCGCGGCATCCGCAGGCGCTGGCGGCACAGGCCCTCACGGCTCAGGCCGCAACCGACGGGCGCATCATCTTGGGCATCGGCCTCGCCCACCAGCCATCGGTCGAAGGCAATTGGAAGATGACCTGGGAAAAGCCGATCCGTCACATGCTCGACTACCTCGGCGTGCTCGAGGAACTGCTCGCTACCGGCAAGGCCAACTATGAGGGCGAGGTGTGGAGCTTCGAAGGCGAGTACGGCCGCCCGACCGATGCGCCGCCAAAGGTGATGTTGGCTGCCCTCGGCGATCAGATGCTGAAGATTGCCGGTCGCCGTACCGACGGCACCATCTTGTGGTGCGTCGGCCCGAAGACGCTCGAGCAACAGATCGTGCCCAAGATCAACGAGGCGGCATCAGACGCAGGCCGGCAGACACCGGCCGTTGTCTGCAGCCTGCCGGTGTGGGTGACTGACAACCCTGAGCCGGCTCGCGAGCTGATCGCCAAGACCCTCACGATCTACGGACAGCTGCCGTCGTATCGAGCCATGCTCGACATCGAAGGTGTTGACGGACCGGCCGACATCTCGCTGATCGGCAGCGAAGACGAGGTCGCCGAGGGCCTCGCTGCCATCAAGGCGTCGGGGGCAACCGACTTCACGGCCGTGATCACCACACCCGACCCCGACGAACGTCAACGCACCGTCGACGTCCTCGCCGCCGCCAACACCTAACAGCCGCACGGCACCCCCCGACTCCACCGTTCTGGAGTGCCCCACCGGCGTTTCCGCCGGTACAAGACTCCAGAACGAGATCATAGGCCGCTGAGGAAGGTGGTGAGGGCTTCGTTCACGACGTCAGGGTGCGACATGTTCGGCGCGTGGGCTGCGCCCTCGACCTCGACAACGCCTCGGCAATCTTGCACGCCGTCGGCGACTGCCTTCGCCCGGTCCATCGAGATGGCCTGATCATCAGTGCCGTGCACGATGAGTGTCGGACATGCGATCTCGCCGACCCGATCCGAAACATCGTCGCGTCCGAGCAGCGTCTGACCCGGCTCGCTCAACAGCGTCCGCTCGCGAGCCAACCACTTCGGAACCCACTCAGCAGAAAGAGCCTCGTCGCCGAGGATCAGCTGAGAAACGCCAGCGGCGACACCGGCTCGCATTTCGTCGTCCTCTCCGGTGAAACCAGCCAACATGCCGTGGTATCCCTCGATGGTCTCTGCATCATCGGTGTCGGCCGCCGAGTCGATGAGCACCAACCCCCGCACCCGATCAGGATGGGCCAGCGCAGCCCGGAGCGACAGAAAGCCACCTTGGCTCATGCCGACAAACACGGCTTGATCGACACCGCATGCATCGAGAACGCCAACGGCATCATCGGCGGAATCCCAATACGTGAACGGTCCAGGTGCCGGCGTGTCGCCGAAGCCCCGCTCGTCCCACCGAATACAGCGATAGTCAGCACCGAGCGCCTCGACCTGGGCATCGAACATCGTGTGGTCCATCAAGAACCCGTGGCTGAACAAGACAACTGGGCCGTCGCCTCCGCTGTCCTCATAGCGAATCGGCACTCCGTTGATCTCAGCGATTGTCATAGCCAGAAGCTACTGCGCAAGATTCACACGCGCCGAAGCAAGCGAAGCGACCCTTGCGCCGACTCTTCTTCGAACAGGCCCGATGCCAGGGCCGGAAGATAGATCTGCTCATACGGCGGTCGCCCCCCATCAGCGGGGTCCGGAAACACGTCGTGGATCAGCAGCACACCACCGACCGCGACGTGTGGCGCCCACAACTCGTAGTCGAGTTGGGCCGGCTCGACACCGTGGCCTCCGTCGATGAACAACAGGCTGAGTGGCGTCGTCCACAAACGAGCGATGCGCGGCGAGTCGCCGACAAGGGCAACAACGGTGTCTTCGAGCCCTGCGTCGTAGACGGTTCTTCGGAAGATCGGCAACGTGTCCATCTTGCCAACTGCAGGGTCGACGAGGTCGGGCTCGTGCCACTCCCATCCGGCCTGGTTCTCCTCAGAGCCTCGATGGTGATCAACACACAGCAACGACGCGCCTTGATCACGAAGCGCCGGGCCGAGGTACAACGCCGACTTTCCGCAGTAACTCCCCACCTCGAGCGCTGGGCCAAGTGACGGATCAATCGTCGATGCGGCCTGCCAAAGCGCAAGACCCTCATCTGGCGGCATGAACCCCCGAGCTGCCTCAGCCTTCGCCCGTTCGCCCGGAGTCATTCGCCTTCCGTCTGATCAGCGTCCCAGTCGTGGCTGAACATGCGGTCGAGGATCAAGAACTTGGCCACCCAAACGATGAAATACGCCACGAGGCTGGCGACGTTCACGAGAAGACCTGCACCGAACTGACGATCGGCAAGCGCCGCCGCGACGCTCGACAGCACGAGTCCAATGAGCGTGATGATCCAGAACGGCAGCACCTCGCGGCGCATGCTGTGCGCACCGCGCTTCTCCCACACCCAGGCCCGACTGAGCACATAGGCCGGAATGCTGGCCAGGCTCGCTGCAAACACATTGGCCCATCCACCGGGCCAGCCCCACACGCTGTTTGCGAGAAACAGAAGCGCCTGGCTGTTGAAGATATTGATGATTGAAACAGCGAGGTACCGGCCGGCGAGTTTGCCGCGACCGGCAAGCATGTCGGCAAGAGGATTCGCCGTTTCGGACCTCGTGGATGTCACGGCATGAGACTATCTGGCACCTGCCGCCACTCGTTGGCCCTCAGTGGCCACAATGGGGGGATGGGCGAACCCCGCTTGCGGCGAATTCTCTTTCTTGTTGCGGCCAGTGCGGTACTTGTCGCGCCTGGCTGCTCCTTCATCACTGATGGCGCAGGTGATGACACGGCGGCCGAAGCTCCAGACGAACTTCCCAGCGAAACCGGCGACATCACCGTCGAAGGCGAGACGACGGAGGGCGAATCGGGCGACGACGACGGCACGACCGACAACGGCGACGACGCAACGACAACGACGACACCACCGGTCGAGTCTCCAGACTGGGAAGAGCTACCGCTCGAACTCGAGCTGATCGCGGAGTTCGAAGAGCCGGTTGCGCTCTCCGCCCGATCGGGGTCATTCGACCTCTATGTCGCCGAGCGAGCAGGCATCATCCGCCGCATCGAGATCACCTTCAGCGAAGGGGCGAACAGAGAACGCATCAGCGTCGCCAATCGAGCCGTCCTCGACATCAGCGAAATGGTGACCACTGATTCCGAGCGCGGCCTGCTGGGCTTGGCATTTTCGACAGACGGCCGCTTCCTCTACGTCAGCTACACCGACCTCGCTGGCGACTCCGTTGTCGACGAGTACGACATCGAGCGCCGAACTGAGGTCGTTGTTGACTCTCGCCGCGAGCTACTCCGTGTGCCCCAGCCCTTCAGCAACCACAACGGCGGACACCTCGCCCTCGGTGCTGATGGCTTTCTCTACCTCGGCCTCGGCGACGGTGGCTCAGCCAACGACCCTCAGGGTCACGGCCAAAACACCGACACGCTTCTCGGGTCGATCATTCGCATCGACCCGTTTCCCGACGGAGAAGAGTCGGCCTACTCCATTCCAAGCGGCAACCCGTTCGCCATCGATGGAGGTGGAGCCCCCGAGATCTTCCTGTGGGGAGTCCGCAACCCGTGGCGATTCTCCTTCGACCAACTCACCGGCGACCTTTGGATCGGCGATGTCGGCCAAGATCAGTTCGAAGAGATCAACCACCTACCCGCCGCAACCGGCGGCGGTCGCGGAGCGAACCTCGGCTGGGCCGGGTTCGAGGCAAATGCCCCGGTCGAGGGCGCGGTAACCCCAGAAGACCACGTCGGGCCCGCCTACACCTACGCACATGAAAAGGGCCGGTGCTCAGTCACCGGTGGTTACGTCTACCGAGGCGAGCTTCATCCGAGCCTCGACGGCGTCTACATCTACGGCGACTACTGCAGCGGCGAGATCATCGGCCTTCAAATGACCGACCAGGGCAACATCGCACGACTGTTGTCCGTCAAGACCGAGCGAGATCAGCTCGTCTCGTTTGGCGAAGGCGCTGACGGCGAACTCTACGTCATCAACCAGGGCGGCCAAGTTCTGCGCATCGAACCGCTCGAGGTCACCGACGAAGAGGGCTAGCCAGCCCCAGCGCTGCGGTCAATCGGCAGAGGTTTGATGAGCGTCGTGTTCCCATGAATCGAACATTTGTTCGATCGCGCGCTACGGTGCCCCGATGAGTCCAACAGAAACACCAGAAGAGCTCGAACAGATCCGCCGCTCGGTCGCCATGTTGCCACCCGGCTCGTGGGCACTCCGACGTGAACAAGCACTCGAATTGCTTGCGAATCTGATCGGCCGGGTGCGGGCCGACCGAGACTGAGTGCTCTAACGGCTCAGAGGGCCGACTCACAGGGCTGGCGTAACGGGCGGGCTGGTTAGAGCTTGTAGCGGTACACGTTGGTGTCCCGCTCTTCGAAACCGATGCGCTTATACAAGCGATTCGCAGCCTCGCGGCTCGGCCGCGATGTGAGATCAACCGTGGTTGCACCCACCTCTCGAGCTCGCTCGATCGCGACCTCGTTGAGAAGCCGACCGACACCCTTACCCCGCGCCGCATCATCGACAACAACGTCTTCGATCCACGCTCGCATTCCCGTCGGGATGCGGAACAGCGCCAGTGTGAGACTGCCGTAGATCTCGCCATCTTCTTCGGCGATCAGCAGCACGGAGGCTGGGGAGTCGACGATGAATTGCACCTCGTCGACAGATGGCGGCGGGTTCGATGACGACAGCTGAGGAATCAGGCGCTCAAACGCTGCCATGAGTTCCGGTGTGACCTCGGTGACCTCGGTGATCTGCACGCTGCAAGTATGCCCGCCTGCGCCCGGCCACGTGTTCTCACCCCCGGTTGAAACACCGGGCTGACACAAGCTGGGCTCGACCCACTCGGGCCAACAGGCCGGTAGCGTTCTGTCAGTGAAACACATCGTGTGGGCCGGCGAATCGCCCGACCAAGAGCCAACCGCTGAGGCGGAGACGCGCCCGAAGCTGAACTCCCCCATTCTCGTGATGGCCTTCGAGGGTTGGAATGACGCCGGTGAGGCTGCTTCGACGGCGACCACACACGTCGCCGAAACCTTCGACGCAGAGCCCTTCGCCACCATCGACCCCGAACCATTCTACGACTTCTCGACCACCCGTCCGTTCGTCCGGATCGACGACGATCAGGAGCGAGTTCTGGATTGGCCCGAGAACGTCTTTTCTGCGGTCGCAACCGAGGAGGGGTCACCCGACCTCGTCGTATTCACCGGCATCGAGCCACAACTCAAGTGGCGCACGTTCTGTAACGACGTTGTTGCCTTGGCTCTCGAACTCAACGTCGAGATGGTCGTCACGCTCGGGGCGCTCATCGCCGACGTTGCACACTCGCGGCCAACCACGATCTTCGGGACCAGCGGCGATCCTGACATCTGCACCAAACTCAGCCTCGAGCCCTCTCGCTACGAGGGCCCAACCGGCATTGTCGGCGTGCTGCATCACGCCTGCCACGAAGCCGGACTTGGCACGTGTTCGCTGTGGGCCTCGGTGCCCAGCTACGTTGCCAATGCTCCTTCGCCAAAGGCTGCTCTGGCATTAGTCGATCGACTCGGTTCGCTGATCGACCTTCCGATTCTCGGACGCAATCTCGTTGAGGAGGCCGCCGAGTACGAGAGCCAGATCGACGAAGCGCTCGAAGACGATGAGACAACCCGTGAATACGTCACTTCTCTCGAACAGCGATACGACGAGGAACTACGAGCCGACTCGAGCGCAGACATGATCGAGGATCTCGAGAACTTTCTGCGAGAACAGAACTAACGAGCCGTCTCGACCTAGGTCATCCACACCGATGGCCGGGGCATTTCGAACGACGTCTCGTATGGCTCACCGGCAATGGCCCTGTAGGCCAGGTCGACCCACCGGTCGCCGCTGGCAATCGGCGATGGCAACTGGTCTTTGGTGAACCAACCCGCATCAAGACACTCCTGCGGGTGGTGGGAGAGCTCTCCTCCCGTTGCCCGGCACTGGAAGACGATCGAGTACAACGGCACTCGGCTGAAGCCGAGCTGGAGTCCGTCGACGATCGCAAAGGGGCGGAGCACCTCGGCGTGAATGCCGGTTTCCTCGAAGACTTCCTTCACCGCCACCTCTGCTGCCGAGTAGCCGACGTCGGCCCACCCAGTGGGGTACAACCACACCCCAGAGTCGGCCCGCTGGATCAGCAGGAGTTCGCCCTGGTCGTTTCCGACAATGGCCCCGACGGCAATCTTCGGCGTGACGTAGCCGCCAATGCCCGACCCAACGATCTTCATCCACTCATCGACCGTCGTTGCTGATTCTCCTTCGCCTGATGCTCGGGCTCGGATGTCAGCCGCGACGTGCAAGATCTCTTCGTAGCGCTCTCGCTCGTAGGGAACCTGAGAGAAACCGAGCCCGGTTCGAGCAATGCCGGCCAGCGCTTCAGACCATCGGATCAGATCGCCTTCGGACACATCGACGGCGCCGGCTGGTGAGGCCTCCGCTGGGTTGCTGTCGGTCATGTCGCGTCAATCACTTCCCGGAGGGCAAGTTCGAGCTCAGCAAGGAGCTCCTCTTCAACAAGCTTCGCTCCATCTCGGTCGGTCAGGTAGAAGCTGTCGACGGCCTCAGGGCCGAGAGTCTGTACCTTCGCACTCGAAATGTCGAGAGACAGCTCGTCGAGCGCCCTCGTTATTCGAAACAGCAACCCAATCGTGTCGGGGGCGTGCACATCAACAACCGTCGCCACCTCAGAGATGTTGTTGTCGATGTTGACGAGCCGACGGGCCGGTTCGGCCGACAGCCGACGTTGGTGCTTTCCGTAAGCTTCAGCCCGGCGAGCAACTCGAGCGGACAAGGCCAACCGGCCGTCGAGCGCTCGGCCGACCACATCAATAACACGCTCCCAGTCGATGGAGCCAGCACTCGAGGACGTCACCACGAATTGGTTGGCGGCCATGCCAGATCCATCTGAGTAGGCAACAGCGTCGAGCACATCAAGCCCAGCAACCACGACAGCCCCAGCAATTCGAGCGAAGAGCCCAGGTTCATCGGCGGCCACGATGGTGAGGCGATCGCGGGACCCAGTGATCGCCGCCGATCCCGCTGCCATGAGATCGGCAACCTCGGCTGTTGGGAACTCGTCGATGACCTCACCGAGCTCGCCACCCTCGAGCATGATCGCTGACCGGTCGACAAGCTCGTCCAGCAGACGGGCCTTCCACGAGCCCCATGCTGAAGGGCCGGTCGCGATCGAGTCGGCCTCAGCCAGCGCGGCAAGTAGTTGGAGAAACTCGACGGAGTCAACTGCCGCCGCCACCGCGTGAACGGTGCCGGGATCAGAGATGTCGCGACGAGTGGCAACGTCGGGCAACAACAAGTGATGACGGCAGAGATCCACGAGAACCGCTGTTTCGACCGGGGAGTAACCCATCCGCTGACCGATGCTCTCGATCAACTCCATTCCTACCTCGGTGTGGTCTCCCGGGTAGCCCTTGCCGATGTCGTGGAGGAGGGCACCGACGACGAGAAGATCGGGTCGAGCGACACGCTCAACGAGCTCGGACGCGTTTGACGCGGCCTCGCACAGGTGACGGTCGACGGTGAACGTGTGCATGACGTTGCGCTGCGGTCGGCAGCGCACGGCTGCCCATTCAGGCAACATGCGCACCATCAGGTCGAACTGGTCGAGATCCTCGACGACATCGATCGCGGGCCGACCGGCCAGGAAGAGACCGGCGAATAGCTCACGAGCCTCAGCCGGCCAGGGTTCAGCGATGCGGGCGGTCGATGCCTGAAGCCTCTCGAGGGTGTGACGGCCGATGGTCTTTTCGGTTCGTGCCGCTGCCTCGGCAACTCGAAACAGAGTGAGACCGTCTGGCTCGACACCGGAACGCAGCTCCAACAACCCATCAACGAGCTCGAGGTGAGGCCCCACCTCGACGGGTGTGCGACCACGCCGAGGACGAGAGCGATCGCGGTGCCAGCGGTCCCATGCCTCGTCGCTGTGCCAGGCGATACGACGAGCAGCAAGCGCCACCCGCAGCATCAGCTCCTGCCCACCAGTGGCGCCGAGTTCCTCGGCAACCTCGTCTTGGTCGTCGAGGGTCAGCATGTCGCCAGCTCGGCCTCGGGTGCGGTGCAGGGCCACCCGAGCGGCAACCAGAATCTCGCGTTGAGGCTCGAGATCGTCGAACACCTCGGACGCAAAGCCAGGTTGGGCCCGTTCGGCCCAGGCCAACGCATGGAGGTCACGAAGCCCACCCCGCCCCTCTTTGAGGTCGGGCTCGATCTTGAATGCCACATCGCCGACCGAACGGTGGCGAGCCTCGACGCGGTCAGCCAACGATGCCAGCAACGGTGTCGACCGTTTCGACCAAAGCTTGTTGGTTCCAGCCTCGACTTGCTCACGAACCGCGGCGTCACCACCGATGAGCCGAGTCGTCAGAAGCGAGGTGGCGAGATCGAGTTCTGATTCGGCGAGTTTGGTCACCTCAGACACCGTGAAGACGCCATGCCCGAGCTTCAGACCGCGATCCCACACCGGGTACCAAAGACGCTCGGCGAGCTCGGGAATGTCGCCCCGTTTCTTGTCGTGCACAAGGAGGACGTCGAGGTCCGAGAATGGCCACAGCTCACCGCGACCGAAGCCTCCCGTGGCGATCAGGGCAACCCCTTCGCTGTCCGGCACGGCCTCGGCGAACAGCTGGGCAAACCATGCCGCCGCTGCATCGGCGTGAGCTTCGACATATGCCTGGCCCTGCAACTCCGGTGCAACGAGCAGCGGAGTCTTGCGACTCATTGGCCGGCTCCCTGCGAGCTGGCGTCGGCGGTATCCATGGCCGCGAGCCGCTTGAAGAACACCGACCGCGGCATGGCATCGGCGAATCCGACCGCCTTGGCGCTTGCCAGTCGTTCCTCGTCGACATGGGCGCCAAAGCCGATTGTTGGAAACTGATCGGAGACAAAGGCTGCGAAGTTCTCAACTCGGTCGAGATCAACAAAGAGCAGAGTCGGTCTGGCCTGCACGGCATCGGCTGCCGTAGTCACGAACGTGACGTCGCGGAAGCGGCCCTGATCCATCATGTTCGGAACGACAGCCACCACGTTCGCCTGGGTCACTTCGGGCTGGGCCGCTTCAGTCTGCTCCGATGCGATCAATCGCCGTCGCTGTTTGTGGACGTGCGCTTTGGCAGCTCCCCACGTGAGCCCGGCAGTCTGTACGTCGTCACCGAAGTCGACAAAGCCGCCGGGTGTGAGGTCATACAGGTCATTGGGGTGAAGCTGTTGGGCGTGCTGATCACGGTTGATCGGTGGCACGCCAAGCGATTCGAGCACAACACCAGCGTGCTCGGCTGCCCGGCGGGCGATGGTCAGCGGCGTCGAGCTCTGCTCATCGATATCGAGCGAGAGGAGCTCGTAGAGCTCTGGTTCGAGCTCGGCCCGAGCTTGCTCTCCGGCGCGCTCAACGAGCGCCATGTGGGCCGGGTCATCGATGCGGACTCGTTCGGTGACCGCTGAGCGAACCCATCCCGGAATAGCCTCAGAAAGCAACCGGGCGAGCGTGTCTGCATGTCCTTTCAGTGCAAGCTCGTCGTCACTCATCGCCATCGCTCCAGCCTGCCAGCATCTCGCCACTTCACCACGATCAAACGCCATGAAGATCCTCGCCAGCGCCGTGTTCGAACACGTCGTCTACAACGTCCGCCTCTTGGATGCTTCGTCACCTGGCACGGTGACGTTGTTTGTCGATGCGATTCTTCGGCCCGGCGATGCAGACGAAGGGCCACTTCTCGTGCCCCTGCCAGAGCTCGTTGCCGTCATCGGAGATGCCGCCGCTGGCCAGGTCGTGCCCTCACTCCGGGCGAGTGGTCGCGTCGTTGACCACGACGGTGTGGCCCACGTGACATTCCCGTTCTGGACACCTGCACACGAATAAAGCCGCCGATCTCAACCAGAAACGGCACGTCGAATCGAGAGCTCGATCCGGCGACGTTTGCGATCAACGCTCAACACCTTGACCCGCACCTGCTCACCCGGCGACACAACCTCCTCGGGCGTGAAGACGCGATGCTCCGCCAGCTCGGACAGATGCACGAGCCCATCGATGCCGCCGACATCGACGAACGCTCCGAAGTCGGCCAATCGAGTAATCGGGCCCGACACGATCTCATCGACAACGACCTGCGAGATCGGGTCGGGTACCAACTGACGAATCGACAGCGACACACGCCTTCGCTTCACTTTGACATCGAGAACCTTGACGCGGACTTCGTCACCAACAGACAAGACATCACCGGGGCGATGGACCCGACCCCACGCCAGTTCTGACACGTGCACAAGACCATTGACGCCGCCGAGATCGACGAACGCTCCGTAGTCGACAAGCGAACTGACCGTGCCGGCTCGCTCCTCCCCTACGACCAGGCTCGTCAACAGATCGTGGGTTGCACGGCGACGCTCCTTCATGAGGATGGCTCGCCGTGACAACACGAGTCGCTCTTTCGAGGCGTCTACGTCGAGCACGCGCAGATCGAGCGTCTGCCCGACGTATGTCGACACGTTTGGCGTCTCGTCGAGTTCGAGGTGCGAGCTCGGCACGAAACCTCGAAGACCACGAACGTCAACAACGACACCTCGCTTCGTCGAGCTTGTCACGGCACCTTGCACCACGACCTTGTCGTTGGCCAACGCCTCGATCTCGGTCCAGGCGTGCTTCTTCTGAGCCCATGCTCGCGAAAGGACGACACGGTTCTTTGGGTCTTCGCGTGACAACACCGCACCCTCGAGCCGATCACCAATCGTGACGACGGCTACTGGGTCGGCACCCTTGGCATCGAAATTGCGACGATGAATCACGGCCGTTCGGCCGTCATCGAGCGTGAGCTCGACCTCGTCGTTGTCGACGCTCTGCACCGCGCCGCCGACGATACGCCCCGAATCTGGGTCGGCATTCGATGCCTTTGGCGGTGCCCCCGGAGCTGGAATCGGCGTGGGTTCTGCGGCCGCGACTGATCCAATCGCAATTGGCTCCGTTGAGGATTCCGCGGCAAGCGAATCTCCCGGAGCGACGGGGTCCCCAACGTCGCTCACGCTACGACAGTACGCAATCGAGCGAGTTTCGTCCCGTGGAACGCTGTCAAACCTGTTCCGAGGTCCTCCGTGGACACCGGAAGCAGGACGAAATTCAGAGCAGACCGATGGCGTCGAGTGTCTCCGCCGGTGACGCGACCATGCCGGTGTAAAACGCACCAAACTCGGCATACACCGCAGACGCTTCATCAAAACGCATCGTGTACACGACCTCTTTGAGGTCGTCAGGTCGCTGAGCAAACAGCGTCACACCCCACTCGTAGTCATCGACGCCGGTCGAAGCCGTGATCAACTGGACAAGGCGGCCGGCAAACTTCCGACCCGACGTGCCGTGCTCGTACATGAGCTCCTTGCGCTGTTCGAACGGCATGGTGAACCAGTTGCCATCACCGTTGCGGCGCTTGCTCATCGGATAGAAGCACCATGCGGTCTTGCCCTCAGGTGGGAGCTCGGGGTAAAGCCGGGCCTTCTTCATCTCGTCCGGAACGCCAGCGGCGTACTCACTCACCTCGGTCAGCGACACGTAGCTGTCGACCAGCTCAAGACCGGCAAGACAGAGTGCGGTCTGCAGCCGACGCAGACGCCACAGATCATCGCCAAGCGCCATCACCGCAAGATCAGCCTTGTGTCCGAGCATGGCGATGGCAATCGCCTGATCGCCAGCGGCTTCGCTTTCTTTGAAGGCAGCGAGGACAGCGTCACGATCAGCGAGCGGCTGGTTGCGGAAGAACAGATGGACAACACCGAGCCCCTCGCTCGGAACGGCTCCAGGATCAGCTACGTCAGTCACGGCGCCAGTCTACGAGCGCGCACCGCTCCCCACTTCCACCGCCGATCAGCGTCGCACGCCACGCTGCGGCGTCCGCTTCGCTCCCGAGTCCTCGCTTTCGGCGTACGCCGCTGCTCGGCTTGAACGAGCGCGTGACTCGATCGCGAGTAGCGGTCTGCGAGGAACTCGGAGAGTTCCCGCAGACCCAATGTGATAGCGCTCCGTGCGCAACGGCCCACCCGGAGGGCAGTTATGGCGCGTATTGGGTGCCGGAGCCGTCTCTGGCGAAGCCGAACATTGTGAGGCCGGCCCGGCGGGCGGTGGCAACGGCGAGCGAGGATCCGCCCGACACGGCGACCAAGGCGCTGAAGCCGCCGGCCCATGCCTTCTGCACCATTTCGAACGAGGCTCGACCGCTAACGAACAATGCGAGATCGAGCAAGTCGGTGTGCCCGTCGAGCCGGAGCCGTCCGATCACCTTGTCCACGGCGTTGTGGCGGCCGATGTCTTCGCGCAGCACCAGCATCTCGCCGTTGCGGTCAAACGCCGCTGCGGCGTGGCACGAACCGGTGGAGTCAAACAGTCCTTGCTCGGCCTGCGCTCGCCCAGGGAGCGACAGCAGGGACTCCGATGGCCATGGTTCGTACGCAGGCAGCACTCGAAGCCGCTCGGTCAACTCGGCGATCGCATCGGCGCCACAGATGCCGCAGGACGACGTCGTCGAGCCGAGACGTGGGGTCGGCTCATCAGCCTTGCCCGCCGTCTCAACCGTGACGACGTTGAAGTCACTGTCGACCGGCGCGCCAGTACCGCAGTAGCGGATTCCCGTCACCGGGTGATCACCGAGAATTCCTTCGGTGTGGCAGAAACCGACAGCCAACTCGAAGTCGTGCCCGGGGGTCCGCATTGTGGATGTGACTCGGTGTCCGTCGAGCTGAATCTCGAGGGGCTCCTCGACAAGCAGTTCGTCTGGCGCACGAGATGACCCGTCGGGGGTGACCCGACGGGTGATCAACGACTGCGTTTTCGACCGGACCATGACAGATAGCACCTTCCGGGCCCGCTTCTGCAGGCCCGAGAACGGCTACATCATGCCACCCATACCGCCCATACCGCCCATGTCCGGCATTGCTGGCATGCCGCCGCCGGCGGATGGAGCATCGGTGATGACGGCCTCGGTGGTGAGGAACAGGGCGGCGATCGAACCAGCGTTTTGCACGCCAGATCGGGTCACCTTGCAGGCATCCACGACGCCGGCTGCTTGGAGGTCCTCGTACGCTTCGGTCGCGGCGTTGAATCCGTTCCAACCTTCGAGCTGGCGCACCTGGTCGATCACAACCCCGCCCTCGAGACCGGCATTTTCCGCGATCTGCTTCATTGGGATCTCGAGCGCGTGGCTCACGATCTGGGCGCCGGTCTTCTCGTCGCCCTTGAGCTTCTTTGCTGCCTTCTCAACCGCAGCCTGAGCCCGCAGCAGGGTGACGCCACCGCCGCACACGATGCCTTCTTCGATCGCAGCCTTGGTGGTCGAGACGGCGTCTTCGATGCGGTGCTTCTTCTCTTTGAGTTCGACTTCGGTTGCAGCACCGACTCGCAGCACAGCGACACCGCCGGCCAACTTGGCAAGACGCTCTTGGAGCTTCTCGCTGTCATAGTCAGAGTCGGTTGTCTCGATCTGTGAACGGATCTGGCTGACCCTGCCCTCAACATCGCTGCGGTCGCCCGCTCCCTCGATGATCGTGGTTTCGTCCTTGGTGATCTGCACCTTGCGGGCCGAACCAAGCAGATCGATCGTCGCCGTCTCGAGCTTGAGGCCGACCTCTTCGCTGATGACCTGACCACCGGTGAGGATGGCCATGTCTTGGAGCATCGCCTTGCGCCGATCACCGAAGTACGGCGCCTTGACGGCCACGGCGTTGAAGGTGCCTCGGATCTTGTTGACGACCAGTGTCGCAAGGGCTTCGCCCTCCACGTCTTCGGCGATGATCACGAGCGCCTTGCCCGTCTCCATGACCTTCTCAAGCACCGGCACGAGATCGCGAACGTTGCTGATCTTCGAGCCAAAGAAGAGGATGTACGGGTCGTCGAACACCGCTTCCATCCGCTCGGTGTCAGTCACCATGTACGGGCTGATGTAGCCCTTGTCGAAGCGCATGCCCTCGGTGAAGTCGAGCTCCATGCCGAAGGTGTTCGACTCTTCGACCGTGACAACGCCGTCCTTGCCGACCTTGTCGATGGCATCGGCGATTGTCTTGCCGATGGTGGCATCGTTGGCCGAGATCGAAGCGACCTGTGCGATCTGTGACTTGTCGCCGACCTCTACGGCCATGTCGCGGATCGAATCGACTGCGGCGGCAACCGCTACTTCGATGCCCTTCTTGAGCGACATGGGGTTGGCGCCGGCGGCGAGGTTCTTCATGCCCTCACGCACCATGGCCCAGGCCAACACGGTGGCCGTCGTTGTGCCGTCGCCAGCGACGTCATCTGTCTTCTTGGCCACCTCTTTCACGAGGTCGGCGCCGATGCGTTCGATCGGATCCTCGAGGTCGATCTCTTTGGCGATCGAAACGCCGTCGTTGGTGATGGTGGGGGCTCCCCACGTCTTTTCGAGAACAACGTTGCGGCCCTTTGGGCCGAGGGTGACGCGTACGGCATCTGCCAACGTGTTCATGCCAGCTTCGAGCTTGCGACGAGCGTCGTCGTCGAACGAAAGGTCTTTCGCCATGGCGGTCGGGATCTCCTCAGAGACATAGACATTTGGGACGCTGGCACTCTAGCGATGAGAGTGCCAACCACCTCCGCCGACCGACCCAGAAAAAGAAGTCGGCCGGCGGTCGAAACCGCCGGCCGATCCCGGTTCCCGCCGAGAAATGTCGTGGCAAGGACAAGGGGGAGAAACCAAGCCACGACACAACAACCTTCGGCACGGGTACCGCCTGCCGTAAGGCGAATGATCCGAATGACCGTGGAGATGGTCCGACCGATCCGAATTCGGTCAAATCGCTCATGGGTCGCATGCGTCGTACAGACCCCTGGGGCTGGTTCGAACGGCCTAGAAATCTCTCAAGTTTTTTTGGGGCCCTGCCGTAGCTCCTGTTGAAGCGCAACGCCGCCGCTTCTCGCTACACCGAAGGCCCGTCCAATGAAATCGACAGCCCTACCGAGGTCACCACAGTTCGAAACACCAGCCAGTCGCCTGGCCGAACTCATCCAGCTGCTCGCTGAGGTGCCGTTCTCTCACGCTCTCGCCGAACTTCCCGCCGATGTCGACGGAGATGATCCGTCCACGGATCCGCTCTGGGTTGTTGCCGGAGCCCTCGTCAGACTGCGCCGAGCAAGCCCGAATCCAGCCCACGCCATAGCTCCCGTGCCCGTCTGAACCCCCGATTCTGGAGGCCGCAGGGCACCGAAACGTGCCCGACGGCCTCCAGTTCGGAATTTTGGAGGACGGGTTCGCGCTCAGGCGGCGGGGCGGACCGCCTCGGCAGGGTCGAGTCGGCTCGCACGCCACGCCGGGTACAGGCCAGCAAGAGCGCCGAGGGCGAAGGCTGCCGCAAGACCGACCGAGAGCCAGAACCACGGGATGATCGCCTCAAAATCCTTGTAGCGCGCATACCCAAACACGATCGAAACGCCGATGGCGACGCCGAGGAGTCCGCCGAGGAGCGACAGCACCGTCGACTCAATGATGAACTGCGATGCGATGTGTTTGCGCGTGGCCCCCAAAGAGCGACGCAAGCCGATTTCACCTCGGCGTTCAATCACCGAGATCACCATGATGTTGGCGATGCCGATGCCGCCAACGGCGAGAACGATGAGCGCCAGCGCCTGGAGGATTCGCGCAAACGTCTCGTCGATCACTTCTCGAATCTCGAGTGCTTCGGTGGGACGTGACACGGCAACTTCGCCCGGAGCCGCTGGGTTCGCCTGGGCCGGAATGATGTCGCGGACGTCGTCGAGTTGCTCCGGCGGTACCTGAGCGTAGATGGCGCTTGGGTTGTCTGGCGTTTCGAACAAGGTGTCGGCCACGCCGAGACCGATGATGGCGGTTCGGTTGAGGTCGGTATTGAGGATCTCGAACTCGTTGAGCACGCCGATCACGGCAAAGTTCGTTCCTGAGATGTTGATCGTCGGGTGACCCACAAGATGACGAATGCCCAGGCGTTCCGCCGCAAGCGACCCAAGGACGACCGACGGGACCTCGACCGAGGTTGTGTCGTGAAAGCGTCCAAAGGCCACTGACCCATTGACTGGTTCAAGCAAATCGAGGTCGGCTGCGGTGACCGCGCTGACGGTGACACCCCCGGTTTGAACTTCTGGAACAAGCTCGTTGCGTCGGGCTCGAGCGTCGACGGTATAGATCGCAGCCACGTGTTCGAGGTCGTCGATATGGGTGTCGAGCATGGCTGGCGCATACGGGAGGAGTTCGGCTTCTTCGCCAATGCCAGTCCCGGGTGTGATGAACAAGAAGTCGGAACCAAGAGCGTCAATCTCGGCCTTGGCATCGGCCTGATTTGCTTCGGTGATGCCCTGGATGGCGATGAGTGAGGCAATACCGATGGAGATGCCAAGCGCCGTGAGCGCAGTTCGTAACTTACGGCTCGTCAGGCCGCGGACGGCCTGGCTCACAACGTCGACGATCCGCAGTCGACTGCGGAGCTTCTTCACGTTTGGCGTGCTCACAACGCGTCGTCTTCGTCAGTGTCGGGCTCCGCAGCAGCGCCGTCGAGAATCTCACCATCGAGGATCTCGACAACACGAGGCATCGAGCGGGTCAGATCCTGATCGTGAGTAATCATGACGATGGTTGACCCCTGCTCGTTGAGCTCGAGGAACAACTCAACGATCTCCGCCGTGGTCTGCGAGTCGAGGTTGCCCGTTGGTTCGTCGGCCAGGACGATGGCCGGATCGCCCAGCAAGGCTCGGGCAATGGCAACCCGCTGCCGTTCACCACCCGATAGCTTCCCGGGCTTCTGGTCGAGACGGTGGCCGAGGCCAACCCGTTCGAGCGCCTCTCTCGCCGCAGCTTTGCGGGCTCGACCTCTCGTGCCGTGATAGAGCAGCCCGGTCGCAACGTTTTCGGTGGCGCTGAGGCCCGGCAACAGATGGAACTGTTGGAATACAAAGCCCAGGCGGCGGCCGCGCACTCCAGAAAGCGACGGATCCCGCAAACCGTTTACAACGGTGCCATCAATCAGCACCTCGCCAGAGGTCGGCCGGTCAAGGGCCCCCATCATGTTGAGCAGCGTGCTCTTGCCCGAACCCGACGGTCCAACGATGGCCACGAGCTCGCCTTCGGAGATCTTCAGATCGATCTCCTTGAGTACCTCGATGGGCGGAGAGCCTGCGTACGACTTCGAAACGTCGCGCAGCTCGAGAACAGCAGAGCTCATCGTCAGCCTGCGCTCGCCATTACGACGGTGTCGCCTTCTTGGATGTCGCCAGTCACTTCGACGATGTCGTCGACGAAATCACCAAGCTCCACTTCGATCAGTTGCGTGCCGCCTTCAACGATGAGCTCAACGGCGTGGCCGCCGCCCGACATCGCGACAAGTGCTGGCACCGGCAGGGTGAGCACACCTTCGGTGACCTCGTCGATCACGATCACATCGACCGGGGCGGCGTCGAACGCATTGTCAGGAGTCCCGTCGGCGAACATGACCGTCACCTCGATCGTGGCGTCGCCAGCCTCTCCTGACTGAGGATTGACGCTACGGGTCGCTACCTGAGCGATGTCAGTGATCTCGCCAGCAACCACCGTGCCATCGGGTAGTTCGATGTCGACGTCGTCGCCATCGGCCACAAGTGAGCGATCGTCTGCGTCGAGATCGACCGTGATGCGCTGATCGCTTTCGGTAACGCTCACCACATTGACCTGAGGTGTGATCGACTGCCCAAGCTCCACGTGGACAGCGCCGACGCGCACGGGCGTCGCTGAGAACACCACTCGCCCGAGCTCGAGCTGTCCGGTGTCTTCAACGCCGAACTCGAGCTGCAACTCTTCGATCACGTCTCGGGTGATGGACGAGAAGTCGTCATCGACTGTCAGATCGAAATCGTCCGCGAACCCGAACGCAACGAGGTTGGCCTCGAGCTGTTCGATGTCTGGGCCGTCGTCCATGTTGATGTCGAAGCGTCGGTACTGCGGGATGTCGCCTTCGAACAGCAGCACTGGTTCGTTGTCGACGTAAAAGAGCGCCTCACCGAACTCGATGGTGTCGCCCGCCGCTGGGACGGCCGTGACGATGCCGGTTGTGTTTGTGGGGAAGGGTCGCTCCTCGCCGAATCCCAGCGTGCCGCTCAGCGTCGTGGTTTGAACAAGATCTCGACGGGTCACCGTGGCGGTGTTGAGATCGCTGGTGTCACCCTCGATGACCGGGCTGATAGGGGTTCGCTCGATGGGCTCACCTGATTCCGCCTCCTCCTCAGATGCATCGTCGTCAATGGCTGCGTCCTCAGCAGCATCTTCATCGGAGTCATCATCGGCATCGGCGTCTTCGGGCAGATCAAGTGCGCCCACCTCGGCCTGGCACGCCGCGATGGCATCTTGAATCTCATCCGACTGCACGTCGAACAACTCGAGTAGCTCTGGTCCGTAGCCGTTGCCTCCGTTGGCTGCGAAGTCGGGATCAGGCCAGTCGTCGAGTCCGCCATCTCGCATGCACTGTGCGAACTCGAGCACCTGTGCCTCTTGCTCTTGAAGCTCGTCGTCGCTCGGCTGAGGAGCGAAGGTCTGTAGGTCTTGGAGGTCTTCACCACACGACTGCAGAGTCGGGATCGCGTTGGCATCCGTCAGATTGACACCGCGCTCGGTCATCAGCGCAAGGAAGCGGCCTTGACCGCCTCCTCCCTCGGTGAAGTCCTCCACGACAAGATCGGTGAAGTCAGGAAAGCCGTTGTCTCTCATGCACTGTGAAAACTCGAGCAACGTTGTTGTGGCGTAGACCTGGATCTCTTCTTCGCTCATCTCGCCGTCACCGTCGGTGTCGACCTTTTCTTCGAGCGATCGATCGTCGTCTTCCTGTGCGAGGAAGATGCCGCCAGCTTGGGTGGTCTGGGCCGTCGGCGAGTTGGAACACGAAGCGGCCACCAACACCAGTGCGGCGAAGAGACACGCCGCCTTTACCGGATTGCTCAAACGAATCATGCGGTTGTCGCTCCTGAGTGGTGGGTCATCCCGGCCATGCCGGAAATGCCGCCAACGATGAACTCGGCCATTGCTTTCGCAAGGTGCTCTCGTTCCAGCTTTCGTTGACGTTTGGGTAGTTCGAGGTAGTCGGCGATGGCTGCGCTCATGACGCCGGTGACGAGTTGCGCGGCGCGGTCAGAATCAAAATCACCCGACAGCCACGGGCCGCCGCTGGCCAGACGGTCAGCAAGCGGGGCGTAGTTCTGTCGTCGAGCTTCGGCAACGAGTTGGCGAACGCGTTCGTCCGCGTTGGTTCGTTCTCGTTGGTGAATCCGAAAGAGGTCTTCGCCTGCCTCGACCGTTTCGAGCCAGATCGCCATGCGCTCTCGTACACGTTCAACCGGTGGAGCGTCTGACCGTGTCTCCATCGAATGTTCAACGATGAGGCGGCCCTTGGCGACGCCGTCGGTCAGCACCGCGAGGAGGAGTTCGGTCTTGTCTTTGAACTGGTGGTAGAAGCTGCCGGTCGAGACGCCTGCTGGCTCGAGCACGTCTCGCTGGAGGCTGACGCGATCGTGACCCTTCGCAGCAAAGGCGATGCGCCCCTGCCGGATCAACCGTTCTCGCGTTTGCGCTGCCGAACTCATCCGAAAGCCTCCTCGCCCGGGAAGCTACTTCAATTAGAGATGACTGTCTAGAGAGCCGTCTCTAGTACTGCCCTGCGTTCTGGAGGCAGTAGGGCACCGAAACGTGCGCAGCGGCCTCCAGTTCGGGATTTGGAGAAGCTACGGCAACAGATCGAGCTCGCCAGCAAGGCGCTCGTACTCGTCGATCCTGGCCCGCAATACGTCGAGGCTTGCCACCCAGAAGGCGGTGTCGGTGACGTCGAGGCCGAACGATTGACCGAGGGTCTCGGCGTTGTCCATGCCCGCTCGCGACAGCAGATCGTCGTAACCCGAGCGGAACCGATCGGGATCATCCTGATACCGAGCGAACAGACCAAGGCCAAACAGCAATCCATACGTGTAGGGCCAGTTGTAGAAGTGGCTGCCGTAGTAGTGGGGCTTCAACAACCACATGTAGGGATGCGCTGTCGACTGGTCAAGCCCATCGCCGTAGGCCTCGAGCTGGCATGCGTTCATCAAGTCGTTCATCTCATCGGCACCGAGCACCCGTCGTTGGCGGCGAGCGAAGACTTCCGTCTCGAAGAGGAATCGCGACCGGATGTCGACCACAACCTGGTTTGCTCCTTGCAGGTCGACATCAAGCAGGGCCAGGCGTTCGGCCCCTGACACCTGCGTTAACCCAGACTCGACCACGAGGGTCTCGCAAAAGATGCTCGCCGTTTCAGCGAGGGCCATCGGCAGGTCGCGCTGGAGCGCCGTGCGACCGGCGAGTGTGGTGTTGTGATAGGCGTGACCAAGCTCATGAGCGGTGGTTTGGGTCGATTCAGCCGATCCAGACCAGTTCAACAAGATGAGCGATCGCCCGTCGAGGAACGGAGCACAAAACGCGCCTCCCGTCTTCCCGTCTGCCGGTGGCGCATCGATCCAATGCTCATCGAGGGCTCGATCGACAAGGCCACCCAACTGGGGGCTGTACTCGCTGAAGGCATTCCGCACTGTTGCGATGCCGTCGTCCCATGAGACTGCGTGTCCGGCGTTGGGCAAGGGTGCAACGAGATCCCACCAGGCAAGGCCCTCACCGTTCGACGGCTCACCAGCCTGCTCGTGAATCTTCGCCTTGATCTTCATCCAACGGTGGAAGTCGGGCAACGAGTCGGTGACCGCCTCGTGCATGGCATCGAATGTTGGCCTGCTCACGGCGTTGCCAAACAGCGAGACATCGAGTGGCGAATCCCACGCTCGGCGACGGTTCAGCGTGTTGGCCTCGCCCTTGATCGAGTTCATCGCTGCTGCGACCGGCGTGGCAACGGTGGGCCATGCCTGCAACTCAGCGTCGAATGCGGCCCGACGAACCGCCGGGTCAGCACTTGTCGCTAGCCCACGTACCGCTGGCATCGACATGGTTTCGATGTCGCCATTCGGCATCGCGACACCAGTCGTCAACTGTGAGGTGACGTCGCGTTGCAGTCGACCCCACGAACCGCTGCCCGTGATGTGCAGCTCGGCGGCGAGGTTCTCTTCGAGTTCTGTGAGCTGGTGATCAGTGCGCGCCGCGAGGCGACCGAGTGGCCCGACATGATCGGCCACCTGCTCACTGACCGTTGCCAGTTCGGCGACGCCAAGGCTTGCGACCCAATCAGCCAACCGGGCATCAAGTGGGCCAAGCCTCGCCTGTTGGTCAGAGATCTCACTCAAGGCCGCCTGCGCCTGATCGTTACGACTGTCCGTCGAGACGAATGAGTAGGCGAAGTAAAACAGCAGCTCGAGCTCAGCTGCTGCATCGTTGTATCCGCTGATCAGCTCATCGGCCAGGTCGCCGTCGGCCTCTGTCACGGGTCGAGACTCAATACTGCGGACGTTGCCGGAGTCGAAACGATTCACGAGACGAGTGATGTTGGCACCGAGCTGCTCCATGGCTCCAACAAACGATCGCGAGTCGATCGACTCGTGCAGATCGGTAACGCTCCAGCGGGGAAGATCTTCAGTCACAGACACACTCGGGAAGTTAGTCGCCAGCAACCGAATGATCCCGATGCTCCATATCGGTTAGCGTCGTTTCCATGGCATCGAACCTGGAACCAGTCGAAGGCGGCTCACCGGTACCCGCTTTGGTCGTAGGCGCCGGCTCGCTTCTGGTCGGATTCTTCGTTGTTCGTTGGATTGTCGGAGCGGTGTGGGGCGCGATCCAGTTTGGCTTCTACGCGGCCATTGTCCTTGCGATCGTCTACGCCGTGGCCAAGCTCTCGCGAGGCATGAAGGCCTAGCTCGACCAACCCTCCAAGCGTTCCCGGAGGACTTCGCCAACAAGCGGCACTGGCGACGACATCGCCGCGTCATGACCAAACCGCTCGGTGAGCGAGATGACCTCGACGTGATCTGGAGGTTCTGCTCGATCATCGACCCCCACCACCGCCAGGACGGGCACCGACTCGCCAGCAGCCCAGCTCGAGACGCCGCCAACCAGCTTTCCTTGGAACGACGTTGCGTCGAGTTTGCCTTCACCGGTGACCACGAGGTCAGCGTCTTGCAAGAGCTCATCGAGCCCCATCCGCTCGGCCAACACGTCAAAGCCAGATTCGATCGAGCCACCCATGGCCACGAGCCCACCGGCAAGGCCACCAGCAGCCCCGGCGCCGGGAAGCTCGGTGACATCGACGCCATACTCCTCGTGGTAGATCTGTTGAAGTCGTTCGAGCCGCCTCGTCAGGAGCTTGACCTGCGCTGGCGTCGCGCCCTTCTGTGGTCCAAAAACCGTTGCTGCGTCAGCAAAGCGAGTCTTCACATCGCAGGCAACGATGAGTTCGATTCCCTTCATCCGCGCTCGGGGTGGCATACCGCGAATCGCACCGAAGCCGCCATCGGTCGTTGCGGACCCACCCAGGAACACATACACGGTGCGGGCGCCGAGCTCGACCGCGGTCGCAATCAGCTCGCCGGTGCCGAGCGTGTCGGCCGACAGCGGGTCGTTCTCTTCGGCCCCACCCGCAAGCAGCAGGCCAGAAGCGGCCGCCATTTCGATGAACGCCGTTTGGCCTTCGAGCCTCCACTCGGCTTCGACCGGATCGCCATCAGGGCCGGTGACCACAGTTTTCTTGTTGGCGCCGCCGAGGACGTCGAGCGAACCTTCGCCGCCATCGGCCAGCGGCACGCCAGTTGCATCCCAGCCGAGCGCGGTCGCCTCGTTGATTGCGATTGCCGCGAGTTCTTGTGCGGCTGCGGTGCCCCGAAACTTGTCAAAGACGGCGACGAGCCGGGGCACGTGCGTCAGACCAGAATCACGCCGTCGTTGCCGATACGAACCACGACGTTGGCGGCCTGGGTGTCGGCAATCGGCGACGATGCAGCATCAAAGGGTTGAACGACAGCGTCGGGATCGACACCAAAAGCGGTGGCGATGGCCCGAGCATCGGCCTCAAAGCCCTCCATGTAGAGAATGACGGAAGCACCATCGACGTCGGCGTTCTTCGGAGCCGCAGTGAGATAGCCAGCAGCCGTCATCACCTCGGTCCCTCGCCCAGCAACACCCTTCAGCCCATTTGTGCCGTTGAGCACCAGCACGGTGACCTCAGCGGCAGGTCGAGCAGCAGCCGGAGCGGCCGTGGTGGTGGTCGAATCGTCCGCTTCGTCGTCGGCCTCGCTCCCCGCATCCGCCTCGTCTTCGTCGCCGTCAGTCACGAGATTCTCGTCGTCGGCTGCTTCGGTCGTGGTTGTGACGTCGTCAGGCGCTGCGGCCTCGACCCGCTCACCGAGGCCGCGGTTCATCAGCAGCAAGCCAATGGCGATCGCCACCACGATGACCCCAATACCGCGAGCAAGATTCGCTCCGGCGGAACGACCGAACCCTCCGCCGGTGTCGTGTGTTCCTGATGTCATGCCAGCTTCTCCAAGATTCCTGTCCTTGACCGAGATCATTTGTACCACTCGGCACGTCGGGAGCCCGAAGTGGGATTCGAACCCACGACATCTGCTTTACAAGAGCAGCGCTCTGGCCAACTGAGCTATTCGGGCGCTTGGACAGTGTAAAGGCTGTTCAACGCGAGTCCGGAACGCGGGAAAATCATCTCAGTAAGGGTTCATCTTGGAAGTGACGATCTCGATCTCAGTTGAGATCGATGTAAATCTCACCGTCGACGAAAATGACCTCGAGGAGCATCGTGAGGTCGGCGAGGTCGCCTGGATCCATCGCCCAGCAAACGTTGCCTTCGACGCTTCCACCCGGGAAGAGTTCGCTGAACGTTGGCAGTTCGTCTGGGGTCACGCCACAGGATTCGACGAACGTCTTGAGGACAACGCCCGAGGGGCCAACCGCATTGAAGTTCAGGTCGAAGATGTCAGCCGGAGCCGGGCCGGACTGATACGTGACCCGGACCCGCACAGCACCAAAGACCTTTCCGTCGGGTGGCGGGTCGTTGAACTGGTTCTCGTCGGCCACGGCTTGCGTGATGTCTTCGGGCGAACTCAGCACCTCAATGACCCAGGTCCGCTCTTCACTGGTTTCGAAGTCGTCGTAGAAGACAACGACACGCTCACCGACGCCATAGGGGTTCGCAAAGCTCCCGGTGGGGTCGCTCCCGCTCACCGTTTCAGCGGTGGTATCCGCCGTCGTGTCTGCCGTGGTCTCGGCAGTGGTGTCTGCGGTGGTATCGGCCGTCGTGGCATCAGTTGCGGTGTCATCTGGCAGCGTCGCTACCGGCACCGTGGTCGTTGCTGACGCAGTGTCGTCGTCGCCGCCTCTGAGGAGTGCGATGAGTCCACCAACGCCAAGGATGACCACGAGCAACAACCCGCCCAAGATCGCAAGAATCTTTCCTGAGCCCGAGCCGTCCGAACTACCGGTTGGAGGCGGCGAGCCCGCTGGAGGCGCGACACCGCTTGGAGGCGACCCGCCAGCGATGTTCTGCGTGGGCGGCGCCGCGGTCGCGGCGTAGGCCGGGTCGGCCATCTGCGGCGCGGCCTGCGCTGGCGGGGGTGTTGCCGCGGGAGGTGGCGTGACACCGGCCACCGGTGCTGCGAATCCCTGCGCCGGTGGCGCAACACCCTGCGCCGGTGGCACAACACTCTGTGCTGAAGGGGCAACGCCCTGTGACGGTGGCTCAAATACTGTTGGCGGGTCGGCGGTGACCGCGTTGTCAACCGGCGACTGACCAGGCCCATACCCCTCAGGCCACCACTTCCCGTCACCGGCCACATACCAGCCGTCAGGAGGGGGCCACGGGTACTCCTCGTCGTCCCAAGCTACATAGGTTGTCATGAGACCTCCCGGTCATGCCTGTGTTCCTGTCGGCGCCGAACCACCTCAAAACAAGCAATTGCACTCGCCATTGCCACATTGAGGCTGTTGAGTTGGCCTCCCATGGGAATAGAGGCGACGGTTTCGACTCGTTGGCGAACCAGTCTCGACAAACCAGCGCCCTCAGCACCGAGAACGAGAGCAACCGGCTGCGTCAGTGCTGGGCCCATCTCGAAGACCGACGTGTCGCCACCGGCATCGAGGCCAACGGTGTGCACACCCAGCTTCTCCAAACGCTGGAGCGCAGCCGGAATGCCGCCCACCAACGCCATCGGGAGATGTTCGATCGCACCGGCTGCGGTCTTGGCCACCGTCGGCGAAATGTGGACCGCTCGGTGACGGGGCAACACGATGCCTGTCACTCCGGCACATTCTGCGGTCCGCAGCATGGCCCCGAGATTTCCCGGGTCGGTCACGCCGTCAAGGACCAACAAGAACGCCGAATCAGTGACGAGATCGTCGAGATCGCGTTCGGGCAACTCCTGGGCCCGGGCAAACACTCCCTGGTGCGATTGCGTCAGGGCCTCGGTCTCAAAGCGCCGGCGAGTCACCACGCGAAGGGTGACCTTCGTCTCGAAGCAGAGTTCGCTGATGTCCTCGAGGATCTCTGCTGGATCGAGATCGTCGATCATTACCACTTCACGGACTCGACGCTTGCCGGCCAGCAGCAGCTCCCGCACGGCGTGACGTCCTTCGACTTGATCGCCACCCAGCCCGCGGCTGCGATTCTTTTGGCCACCCCGGTTCTGACTACTGCGGTTCTGACCGCCTCGGCCCTGGCCGGCACGGTTCTCACTGTCCCGGTTTTGGCGGCCCTTTTGCTGGCCGCCGGTCGCTTGACCTCGGCCTGTGCCAGCGCGGCTCTTGTCGCCCCCGCCAGCATTGTTCTGCCGCCGCTGGCCGCCCGCGCCACCACTTCCCTTGGACGAACGTTTCTTCGGTGCCCGACTCATGGTGTCTCGCTCTCCGTAGCACGGCGAAGCAGGGCAACCGCATGGGCCTGGATGCCGCCTCCCAACCCAACGACACCCTCGGTTCGCTTGCCCTTGATCGACACCGGAGCCATCAGCACAGCCTCCAGGTTGTTCTGCATCTGCTCGCGATACGGAGCAAGCTTTGGTTGATCAACGATCACCGAAACGTCGGCATTCACCACCCGCCAGCCGGCTTCTGCCACCGACCGCATGGCTTGGCCAAGCAACTCGATGCTGTCGGCACCTCGGTAGTGCTCATCACCGTCAGGGAAGAACGAACCAATATCGCCGAGCTGAGCCGCTCCAAGGACGGCATCAGTGATCGCGTGGGCGATCACGTCAGCGTCACTATGGCCGGCAAGGCCAGTTGCCCCGGGAAACTCGACGCCACCAAGCACCAGCAATCGACTGGGCTCGTCTGAGAAGGGATGGACGTCGAAGCCCTGCCCGATCCGAATGTCGTCTGTCATCAGGCCATGCTCGCTGTTCCGGTAGATGCCGATTCGCGATGCTGCAACACCGATTCAGCCATGGCGAGATCATCAGCCACCGTCACCTTGAGGTTCGATGCGTCGCCGTCGACGTGGACGACCCGACCACCGGACCGGGTCACGAGCGTTGCATCGTCGGTCGCTTCACTGTCGTTCCCCAGTGCTTGTCGAATTGATTCGACCCAGAACCCTTGCGGGGTCTGCACGGCAACGAACGCAGTTCGATCGGCCGGCTCGCCGGTCGTGGTTCGCAGGGTGTCGGTGACCGGCACGACCGGAACCGCCCCTTCCGCATCGTCGAGTGCAGCAATCACGCGGCCAACCACTTCTCGGGTGATGAGCGGCCGGGCACCATCATGTATCAGCACACGATCAGCAGTAGCGGGCAAGGCATTCAGCCCAGCACGGACAGAACCCGAGCGAGTCTGGCCACCGGCGACAACGCGCACACCGGCGATGTCAACCTCATCGACATGATCGGCGGGCACCACAACCACGCACCGGTCAGGGCATGCGAGCGCTGAAACAGACCACTCGATCATCGGGCGACCGGCCAAGAGCGCAAACTGTTTGAGCCCACCGAACCGGGTGCCTCCACCGCCAGCAACGACGACTGCCCACACCCCAGCATCGTGCTCCCAGGGGACAGCAGGTTCGCGATGAACCTCAGCTTCGCCCTGGGCGATGTCAGTCATGAGGTGAGATTAGTGGCCAAACAGACAGGACCGCGCCCGATCCGTTGAGGTGAGGCAGCATCGAGAGGACGACGCGCGACCGACGAGTGTGACATCCACCACCTGTGTTGGGGTACCGTCTCTCGAATGGTTGACCAAGAGCTCTTGAGGAGTGTCGATCTCTTCCGAGATTTGAACGATGAGACGATTGCCGCCCTCGCTCAGACATCAGTTGTGCGAGATCTCAACCGTGGCGACGTTCTCTTCGCGGAGAAAGACGCCCCGAATGAACTCTTCGTCACGGTGTCGGGTCGCATCGCGATGGTGAACCGATCGATCGATGGCCGTGAGTCCGTCGTCGCCCTCATGGAGGACGGCGACTTGTTCGGCGAGATGCCACTGTTTGATAACCAACAGCGGTCGACGGACGCTCGAGCACTCGAGCCATCACAGGTCGTCGCCATCCCCTACGACGTGCTCAAGAACATCTACGACGAGCAACCAAAGCAGCTGTGGCGCGTTGTTGAACTGCTCGCGAACCGACTCCGCACCATGGATGGCGTCTTGGCCGACTCGGTGTTTCTGGATGTCACTGGTCGCACCGCAAAGCGCCTTCTCGAGATTGCTGGCGACAACGACGAGTTCTCGCTCCCGGTCACTCAAGAGGAGCTCGCCGGCATGGTTGGTGCCAGCCGTGAACGCGTCAACAAAGCCATCGCGAGCTTCGTGCGACTCGGCTGGATCGACCAGCGAGACCGTCGCTACGTCGTCCTCAATCGAGACCAACTAGAACTACGTTCGCGGTAACTCTGCCTCCACTCGCCGCCGCTGCGCTCTGGGTCGTGAGCAACCCGAAGGGTTGGCCGCGTCGCTCCGCTCCCCAATCGACAGGCAATCTCACCGCTGCTCCGCGAGGCTCCGCAGCCTCGGGTGAGGGCTCTATAGCAACCCGAAGGGTTCACGGGGAGTTGTGAGCGCCAGCGAGCAACTCTGTGAGAGAGCGCAGCGAACGGCTCAATCTCGGCGGTAGCGCTCGAGGATCGAGCCTTCGGCAAGCCGAGTGAGGCTCTCTTTCACCGCGGTAGCGCGGGCCGATCCGATGCCGTCGACTTCGCCGAGCTCATGTGCTTCGGCTCGCAAGACATTGTTGAGCGTGCCGAACTGATCGACGAGCTTCTCAGTGAGTGACGGTGGTACCCGCGGCAACTTGGACATGAGCCGCAGGCCTCGGCTCGACAGGTGCTCGTCGATTGCGGTGGCCGATGATCCAAGCCGAAGTGTCTTGGCCAGAATCTCACCGTCGAACAACGCCTCATCATCGAGACCAGTCAACGCCTCCATGGCCTCCTCGATCCGGAAGGTCGCATCGGCGCTGTAGTAGTCACGGATCAAGAGCTTGCGATCGTCGCGTAGCCCGCCCATGAGCTCGTCGAGTTGGAGCCTGACCAAGCGGCCGTCTGAACCCAGCTCGACAAGGTTCCGTTCGATCTCTGCCGCGATCCGGACGACCATCTCTGAGCGCTGGAGCACCTCGATCACATCTCGAAGCGTGACGAGGTCGTCGACCTCGAGCGCAGACAGCTTGACCGTGACATCGGTCAGACGAGTGCGGTAGCGCTCGAGCGTTTGCAACGCCTGATTCGAACGTTCGAGCAACCGACTCGCTGGCTCGAGCGGATGCCGGACCTCGCCGACGTAGACCTGAATCTCTTTGCGCGATTCCGAAACAGCAACCACGGGCACGTTGAGCGATCGTGCAACTCGTTCTGCAGTTCGGTGCCGAGTTCCGGTCTCGACCGTTGGCACGTTTGGGTTCGGCACGAGGTGAACGTTGGCTCGGGCGATCCGACTGGAATCGCCGGCCAGGATCATGGCGCCGTCCATCTTCGCGAGTTCGGAGAGCCGCTGCGGTGTGTAGGCAGCGTCGAGCAGGAACCCGCCCGAGCAGATGTTGAGCACTTCCGCAGTGTCGCCAATGACGATGAGACCACCACGCCCCGACTGCAGCACCCGATCGAGGCCTTCGCGTAGCGGAGAACCTGGTGCGACCTGGGCGAGCGCACGCAGAATGGCACGTTCAGGTCGAGGTTCCATACCGACAAGAGTACTCCACAGAGTCAAGTCGGCCGAAGACGACGGTGAGTCACGCAGCGAACGCTTCAGGAACTTCGGCTTCGAGCCCGAGGGCGCGGAGTGCATCGCTGAGCGAACTCACCCGAACGAGATCGAGGCCAGTTGGCCCCTCTGGAGCCGAACTCGGCACAACGGCACGCCGAAAGCCGAGTCGGAACGACTCCTGAAGACGACGCTCGAGTTGGGCAACCGACCGAACTTCACCAGCAAGGCCGACTTCGCCAACAACCACGGTGTCGGGACCGACCGCCCGATTGAGCAGACTCGAAGCGACGGCAAGAGCCAGCCCCAGATCGCCACCTGGCTCGCGCACGTCAGCGCCACCAGCCGCCGACGTGAACACTTCCCATCCCCACAGATCAATACCCCCACGCCGACGAAGCACGGCCGAGACGAGCTCGACGCGATTGGCGACGAGCCCCTGGCTGTGGAGGCGGGGCGGTCGATCGCCGTGTGGAGCAGCCAAGGCCTGCACTTCGACCAACACCGGTCGTTGGTTGTCGACTGTCGCAACAACCACCGAGCCAGGGGTGCCCGCTTGCCGGTCGGCCAAGAAGCGAACACTCGGATCAGCAACCGCTTCGAGCCCAGTCGCCACCATTTCGAATACACCAACCTCGGAGGTTGGGCCGAAGCGATGCTTCGCGGTTCGCAAGAAGCGAAGATCGTGGTGTCGATCTCCGGTGAACGACAACACCGTGTCGACCACATGTTCGAGCAGCCGAGGACCCGCCAGGTTTCCGTCTTTGGTGACGTGTCCGATCAAGACGACTGAGGCACCCGTTCGCTTCGCAACTTCAACCAGGCGGTTGGCGCCAGCCCGAACCTGGGTGACCGACCCCGGAGCGGAGTCGATCTCGGGGCACCGAAGTGTCTGGATCGAGTCGATGATCGCCAGTTGGGGCCGCTCGCTCTCGATCGCAGCACAGATCACGTCGACATCAGTCGCGTCGACCACCGACAGGCTGTCGGGGATCGCCCCAAGCCGGCCAGCTCGGGCGGCGACCTGACTCGGGGCTTCTTCACCTGTCACCAAGATGACCGAACCCCCGGACGCAGCGACGGACATCGCCATCTGCAGCGTCAGGGTTGACTTGCCGATGCCAGGCTCGCCTCCCAGCAGCGACACCGAAGCGGGCACGAGGCCACCGCCCAGCACCCGATCGACTTCGTCGAGCCCAGTCGGGACTGGTACGGCTCCTGCAGCATCAAACTCGTGCAGAGGCCGAATGGGCGACTCGGTCCCACGGGCAACGCGAGCCTTGGGTATGGCCGCTTCTTCAATGGTGGCCCAGCCGTTGCATTGCGGACACTGGCCGGCCCACGAGACCGACTCAGAACCGCACTCACGACACACGAAAACCTGACGCTGCTTAGCCATGCAGCCAGTCTGACGACCACCAGTGACAGTGAGTTACTCGCTGGCGACTGATTCGGCCGGAACGTTCACATTGAAGCTACGCAAAATCGCGTGGCTGCGGCTGCCTGCTGGGTCACCTTCTGGGGCGAACCACGCTGTCTGATAGCCGAACTCGCGCGCCGCATCGAGATTGTCGAGATTGTCGTCGACGACCAGAATCGTCGAGGGGGCTTGCCGAGTCACCCGACGCAGCACCTCAAAGATCGGCCAGTCAGGTTTACGAACGCCGACTGCGCCGCTGATGACCCACGGGTCGATCAGACCTTCGAGGCTGTGGCGAGCCCGAAGCTTGTTGGCCCACACAGTGTTGTCGTTGGTGATGCACGCGACCTGCACTCCCCGTTCGCGGAGATCTCGCAAGAACGCAACGACGCCGGGGGCCAATTGGATCCGACTCAAATAGGCCTCGTCGAGTTCGTCAGGATCACCCTCAACGCCGATGGCCCGCCAGAAGTCGGCCGGCGTCAGCCGTCCGAGGCTCAGTGCTCGAGCCCGGCTCACCACCTCATCGGACGTCACCTCAGATCCCATCTCGCGAACGAACGGCAACAAGATCTCCGAGATGTCTTGTCCCTCTCGGTACAACACGCCCATGCCGTCGAGCGCAACCACCGCCGGCTCGTTCGATCCGTCCTCTTCCGCGCCAGACAGCGCATCTTCCTCGACGGGTTCGACGACCAACGGCTTTGCCGCGTCGGCATCCTTCGTCGGCCCCTTGGCCGATGGCCGTGATCGAGCAGCGTCGTTGGTCTTCTTCTTGCGACGACGTCCTGTCGGCCGAAGCAACCGAAGGAGATGACCGAGCAAGATCAGCCCGGCCAGCACGCCGGCAACAACGGCAACACCACGCCAGACGAGCGGGGCGACGTTGCGAGTCGACGATGCCGTTGCAATCGACGTCGCTTCTGCATCATCAAGCGAGATCGACCAGCGGCGCGCCACCCCATCGTCGTCGACCTCGATGGGAGTGCCGGTGAGGATGGCGTCCTCGTTTGCGGTTCCGGGAAGGACGACTTCGAGACTCACTTGGATGTCGCCGAGCGTGCCTCCTCCGTCGACAACAAACGACTCGATCGATCGCCCGAGTGCTGCCGTCAGTGCCTCGTCGCCGAAGCTGTCGAAGCCCTGAGGAACCAGTTCGCCCGTGAGTTCGTAGTCGACTCGGGCAAACGTCTTCGTCCGAACGAGTTCGATATTGCGAACCATGTCCTCGGATCCGCTGATCTCGTCGAGAATGTCTCGCAGTTGCTTGGAAGTGCCGAACTCCTTGGACGCGCCGATCGTCGTTCGGCCGTCGTCGCCAATGGCGGGTGGGTCAATGATCCAGCCTGCTTCGTTCAAGTCGATCAGCGGCAAACCGGCGCCCGACTCGAGATCGAGAAGTTGTGAAGCAGCCTCGTCGTCGAGGCCGACCTCGATGAAGACAGCTCCCGATCCATCAGCTTCGACATCGATCAAGACATCCACCGTGCCGTCGCATGCGGCCACAACGAGCCCAAACACCACGAGCATCACTGCCCGTCGCACCTGGTTCAAGAAGTCGCTGGCTGCCCGCATCGAAAGCGAATCTAGCTCGATACCCAACGGTTCCTGGCCCAATGACCACGCCGCTCACTGCGTTCGCTTACGGCCCGTAAGCAAAGAAGGCCACTCACTTGGTGAGTGGCCTTCTTGATTTCAGACTTGGCTCGCCCGCAGGCGGAGCGATTCGGTCAGTCGCCGGTTTCGGCGAGCTCCGGAGTTGACGGAGGTTGGAAGCCTTCGTGAGGAGTGAAGGTGAGTTCCTGCACGCCGTCTTCGTTGGTGCCAACGTCGACCACGATGATCTGACCGGCTCGGAACTCCTTGTAGAGGAGCTTCTCGGACAGCACGTCTTCGACCAGACGCTGGATGGCACGACGCAATGGACGAGCGCCCATGGTCGGGTCATAGCCGTTGTCGGCAAGGAAGTGCTTGGAGTCTTCCGTCAGCTCGAGCCCGATGCCCTGACCTTCGAGCTGGTCGGCCGTGCGCTTGATGAGCAGGTCGACGATCTCGGTGACCTCAGGCTTTGAGAGCTCGTGGAACACGATGGTCTCATCAACACGGTTGAGGAACTCAGGACGGAAGTGCGCCTTGAGAGCGTCGTTGACCTTTTCCTTCATGCGTTCGTAGGTGACGGCCTCGTCGTTCTTCGAAAAGCCGAGTGTGGCTTTGCGGAGATCCTGGGTACCGAGGTTTGACGTCATGATCAGCACGGTGTTGCGGAAGTCGACCGAACGGCCCTGGCTGTCGGTCAAGCGACCTTCTTCCAGAATCTGGAGGAGGGCATTGAACACGTCGGGGTGAGCCTTTTCGATTTCGTCGAAGAGAACAACCGAGAACGGCTTGCGGCGAACCGACTCGGTGAGCTGTCCACCTTCCTCGTAGCCGACGTAGCCGGGAGGCGAACCGACGAGGCGGCTCACCGTGTGCTTCTCCATGTACTCCGACATGTCGAGAGTGATCATGGAGTTGTCATCGCCGAACAAGAAGTCGGACAGCGTCTTGGCCAGCTCGGTCTTACCGACACCAGTTGGGCCGAGGAAGATGAACGAGCCAGATGGGCGCTTCGGGTCTTTCAGACCGGCACGGGTGCGGCGGATTGACTGCGACACGGCCTTGACGGCGTCGGCCTGACCGATGACACGCTTGTGCAGCTCGTCTTCCATACGGCGGAGCTTCTCGGTCTCTTCTTCGGTGAGCTTGTAGACGGGGATGCCGGTCCAGATCGAGAGCACTTCGGCGATCGACTCTTCGTTGACCTCGTCGAACAGATCAACGCCTGAAGCTTTGATCTCTTCTTCCATCTCGTCTTTCTTGCCGAGCAGTTCCTTCTCTTTGTCGCGGAGGCGACCAGCTTCTTCGAAGTTCTGGTTCTCGACGGCTTCCTTCTTCTCACGCACCACCTCGGACAGCTCGCCTTCGAGTTCCTTGAACGCAGGCGGCGTGCTCATGCGCTTGATGCGCAGGCGTGAGCCGGCTTCGTCGATGAGGTCGATGGCCTTGTCGGGAAGGTGACGATCGGAGATGTAGCGATCGGCGAGGTTTGCTGCTGCGACGAGCGCCTGGTCGGTGATGGTGACCCGGTGGTGGCTCTCGTAGCGGTCGCGCAGGCCCTTGAGAATCTCGATGGTGTGCTCGACGGTCGGCTCTTCAACCTTGACCGGCTGGAAGCGACGCTCGAGGGCGGCGTCCTTCTCGAGGTGCTTGCGGTACTCATCGAGCGTTGTGGCGCCGATGGTCTGCAGCTCACCGCGAGCGAGCATGGGCTTGAGAATGCTTGCGGCGTCGATGGCGCCTTCAGCGGCACCGGCACCCACGAGCGTGTGGATCTCGTCGATGAACAAGATGATGTCGCCGCGGGTCTTGATCTCTTTGAGGACCTTCTTGAGCCGCTCTTCGAAGTCGCCGCGGTAGCGGGAGCCAGCAACGAGGGCACCGAGGTCGAGCGTGTAGAGCTGCTTGCCCCGCAGGGTGTCTGGCACCTCGTCGGAAGCAATCATCTGTGCGAGACCTTCGACGATGGCGGTCTTGCCGACGCCGGGTTCACCGATCAGCACCGGGTTGTTCTTGGTGCGACGGCTGAGCACCTGCATGACACGTTCTGCTTCTCGGGTACGGCCAATGACCGGGTCGAGCTTCTTCTCTCGAGCGAGCTGGGTCATGTTGCGACCGAACTGATCGAGGATGAGTGAACCGGACGGTGCTTCGCCGCCGGCTCCCCCACTCGTGGCGCTGGTCTTGCCGCCACCGGGGCTCTCGGCAGCACCGCTGCCGCCCTGGCTCGGACCGGAGTAGCCGCTGAGCAGCTGGATGACTTGCTGGCGGACCCGACTGAGGTCGGCGCCGAGCTTCACGAGAACTTGGGCGGCAACGCCTTCACCCTCGCGAATCAGACCGAGCAGGATGTGCTCGGTACCGATGTAGTTGTGGCCGAGCTGCAGGGCTTCACGCAGCGAAAGCTCGAGAACCTTCTTGGCTCGGGGGGTGAACGGAATGTGTCCACTCGGTGATGATCCGCCCTGACCGATGATGTCTTCGACCTGGCTGCGGACGGCTTCGAGGGAGATCGAAAGCGATTCGAGGGCCTTGGCCGCAACACCTTCACCCTCGTGGATCAGACCGAGCAGGATGTGCTCGGTACCGATGTAGTTGTGATTGAGGAGTCGTGCTTCTTCCTGCGCTAGGACGACGACTCGGCGGGCTCTGTCTGTGAAGCGTTCAAACATGGGGGGTTCCTCCCGGAAAAAAAGGCCGCAGCTGCGGCCCCTGGGGGCGTTGGCCGAGTGTATCTCTGACTCCACATGGAAGGTCGGCTAGAACGGCGACGATCTGAGGAGTTGGGTCATTAGACCTACGTTCGACTTGTCCTAGTGACAAACATCGGGCGATGGCCAGGCATTCCTCACGCTGATAGCGCCTGCGCGCCGCAGATTTCGTTCGATGTGACGAGCGTTGGTGACCTATCTCCTCATCCACCCGTATGGGCGCGGCCCGAACCCAGCCCCTACCCTTGACCTCGTGGCTACCAATCCGCTTGCTGAGCTGCCAACAGCGGCCGACGACAAGGAACGCATCGAACAGACGCTTCTCGACGTCGTCCGCATCGACAACGACCCGTATCTCACCGAGATCTCGTCGCACTTGATCAAGGCCGGAGGCAAGCGTCTGCGGCCTCTGTTCACGGTCGCTTCAGCCGCAGCATCGATGCCGGATGGTGCCTCCGTCGACCTCGACATCGTTCGCGGTGGCGTGGCTGTCGAGCTCGTCCACATCGGCTCGCTGTACCACGACGACGTCATGGACGAAGCCGAAATGCGTCGCCAGGTGATCAGCGTCAACGCTCGCTGGGGCAACCTCCGAGCCATTCTCTCTGGCGACTACCTGTTGGCCAAGGCTTCTGAGATTGCGGCAGAGCTCGGCAACGAAGTTGCTGGCCTGCTGGCCTCGACGATTGCCGAACTGTGCCGCGGCCAGGTCGGTGAGCTGCAAACCATGTACGACGTGGCTCGTACCGAGGAGCAGTACTTCCCCTCGATCGCGGGCAAGACTGCCTCGCTGTACGCGGCCGCCTGCCGCATCGGTGGCATCGTTTCCGACCAACCTCGCGAACACATCGATGCGCTCACTGAGTTCGGCCGCCTGTATGGCATGGCCTTCCAGGTGGTCGACGACGTGCTCGACGTGATCGCCACCGACGAACAGCTCGGCAAGCCAGCCGGCAACGACATGATCGAAGGCGTCTACAGCCTTCCCGTGATTCACACGTTGGCTTGGCCCGAGGGCGCACTTCTTCGTGAGCTCCTCACCGACGGGCTCAACCTCGAGGATCGCCACCGTGCCATCGACATCGTGCGCAACGGCCCCGGTGTCGAATCTGCTCTCGACGTGGCTCGACAGTTCGTCGACGACGCCAAGGCCGTGCTCGCCGAGGTGAGCACAAACGAAGCGGCAACCGCTCTGGCCGGCGCAGCTGACCACCTCCTCGAGTCTGTCAACGCCCTGACCGAGTAGCGCAGGCCGCTTCGCCCTCCTACCGAGGGCCGAAGGTCGACGTACACCTCAGGCGAGACGCCCAAACACATTGACCAGCACGGTCAGTACAACCGAGCCGATGAGCATCGCTTTCCACGGGAAAAACACGCGCACACTCGGCCCAGGTCGTTCGCTTCGATCCGGCCCGTTGGCCCAACCGTCTTCGATCGAACGAGCAACCCGCTCCTCAGCCCGACGAGCCTGATTCGGAAAGAGGCGGGGCAATACGTTGAGGGCAACCGTTGCGACGACGGACAGCACCAACGACGTCACCAGGAACGAACTCATCGTCAGATTCTGCCACACCATGCGCTCACCGGACTTCTGACATGGCCGATGATGACAGGGTGACGGCTGCCGACGCGTCTGCGCCAAACAAGCTTGGACCGATCATCAGTTGGTTCGTCGCGTCGAGCCCCGCGGTCGCCCGCCCGACGCGAATCACCTGGCAACGAACCCTGCTCTGGTTTCGCTGGCTTACTGCCCTGTGGGCCTTCGGCCTGTTCGTCTACGAAATCTGGGATCGCAACCGGCAGGCCGCCAAGCTACCGGTTGCCCATCCTGGGGTCGGCATCGCCATCACCGCGGCCCTCGTGCTGTTTACGGCATGGCTGACGTGGCTCTACAACCGCGATCCAGACCTCATCATGCGACCCGTGCCGGTGATTGGCGAGATTGTGCTTGGCACAATCGCGTTGCTGGCAGACGTGTGGGTGTACGGCTCGCCCGATCACAGCCAATCACTTCCAACCGTGTGGGTACTCGCCTCGATTGTCACGGTTGCCATGGTCGCAGGCCAGCGATCAGCAGTGCTCACCGGGCTCGGGCTCGGGCTGGCACGAAACGTCGGCTGGTTTCCGTACAAGACCGACGGCATCTGGAGCCTGACCAGAATCGCAACGCTCGTCCTTCTCGTCGTCGCTGGGTGGATCGCTGGCTACGTGATGCAGCGGATGGGTGAGTCCGATCGCGAGATTTCGGCGTTCAAGGCTCGCGAGGAAGTCGCACGCACCCTGCATGATGGGGTTTTGCAAACGCTGGCTGTCATCCAGCGTCGAAGCGGCGACGGTGAACTCGTCGCTCTCGCCCGCACCCAAGAGCACGAGCTTCGCGAGTACCTCTTTGGGGGGCTGGCCGCTGACGAAGACGTGGCCGCCGCACTTCGAGCGGCCGCTCGACGAGCCGAGCAGCGATACGGCATGAAGGTCGATGTGATCACGGCGCCCGACATCCCCGCCGGTTCAGCTCGGGCGATTCACGCCATCGGTGGCGCCGTTGGCGAGGCCCTGACCAACGCCGCGAAACACGGCGAAGCCAGCAAGGCAACCGTGTACGCCGAGCCAGCCGACGATCCGACGCTCGACGAAGACGCCGTGTTTGTTTCGGTGAAAGACAACGGTTCGGGGTTCGAGCCAGACAACCTCGTTGAAGGCGAGGGTCTTACTCGATCAATTCGCGGAAGAGTGACGGAGGCAGGCGGTCGAGTTGAGATCGACGGTCGTCCCGGTCGTGGCGTCGAGGTTCGTCTGTATGTGTGAAGATCGAATGTCTGGCGACAGCCGCAAGAGAGCAGGGCTTCATGAGCAGCTTTAGTAGTCACGTGACGGTCATCCTCGCTGACGACCATCCCATCTGGCGCAGTGGCGTTCGAGCCGACCTCGGCGAAAACTTCCATGTAGTGGCCGAAGCCGGTGATGCGAAAGAGGCAATCACTGCCATCAAAAAGCACAAGCCTGACCTCGTTGTGTGCGACCTCCACATGCCCCATGGCGGCGGCATCAAAGTCGCCAAGGAATGCGGCGAGCTGACCAACATCGTGATGCTGACCGTCAGCGAGGCCGAACGCGACCTTCTCGACGCCGTCGCTGCCGGAGCCAACGGTTACCTCATCAAATCGACGCCTCCTGAGGAGCTTCGCGATGCGCTCTGGAAGGCAGCAAAGGGCGAACCTGTCTTCTCGCCCGCGTTGGCCGGCCTCGTGCTCGGCGAGTTCCGGAAGATGACGAAGGACGCTGGCGGGACCTCACCATTGTCAGACCGCGAGCGCGAAGTGCTGCAGTACGTGGCCCGCGGCCACACCTACAAAGAGATCGGTGAAGAGCTCTACATCTCGCCGAAGACCGTCGAGAATCACGTTCGGAACATCCTCGGCAAACTGCACCTGAATCGCAAGCAAGAACTGGTGCGCTACGCCCTCGAGCACGGCATCGAGTGAATCCAACCTAGGAACGGCCCCAGAGACCTTTGGGGGGTGACCCCCACAGACGCGCCATGACTTCTGGCTCACGCTGGATTCATGAGCGATTCACCAACGTCTCCACCACCACCTCAACCAGCTGCGGCACCCGTTCAACCCGAGCCACCAGCGGCCACCGACAGCGCTACCAACAGCGTCAAACCACTGGCGCAACGGCCCCCGCTGACTGCGACAATCGATCGGCTCACGAGCCGCACGACCGCCGCGACTGCTCTTGCATCGATCGGCGCACTTCTCATGGTGATTGCCGCCGGCACCTTCATTGCCGTGAGCTGGGATCACCTCGGCCTCAGCGGCAAAGCCGGGGTTGTCGCAGCACTGGCCGCGCTCGCGATCGGGACAGGCCATCAGCTTCGGCACCGACTTCCCGGGATCGCAAGTGTGCTCACCCACCTCGGGGCCGCGCTCATTCCGCTCGACATCGGCGGCATCACAGTGGCGTTCGGCGCCGACCGCGCCACCACCGGCGTTGTCGCCGGGCTTGCGGGCGTTCTCTCATTCACGGTGCTCGACACGAAGCTGCGCCGCCACGCCGCGAACCTTCTCTCCAGAGAAGCCCGCCTGACGGACCATGGCGCGGTTGGTGGCCGCGTCATGGCCGTCGGACGAGTGCTTTCGGCTTCCGCATTCTTTCTGGGTTTGTCGTCAACCGCCGGGCTCCGCCCTGCCGTCATGTTCCTCGGAGCGGCTGCGGCTCTCGTCGCAGTCCGCACCGCATGGGAGAGCATTGGGCTTGCCGTTGTCGCCGCTGCTGGCCCGATCGCCCAATGGGCGGGGCAGCGCTCCCTCGACGGCTCGTTCTTCGACGAGTTGGCCAAGATCAGCTCGGCCTCGCCAATCGAAACCACGATCGTGGCGGCACTGTCGCTGGCCACCATCGCCACCACCGCACTTCGCCATGGCGAGCGAGAACTTGGGTTCGTCGCCGCTGCGGTCGTGGCCGTGAGTGCGGCGGGAGACGCGGCCGCGGTGTTTGTCGATCATCAGCAGACCACGCTGATCTTCGTTGCGGCTGCTCTTCTTGCCGCCCGGGGAGCAATCTGGTTCAAGCGGGCCGACCGTCTCAGCTCGTTCGTTGACGTCGCCGTCCTGCTCACAAGCGCAGCGGGAGCCATCATTGCTCTCGCCGCGATCGACAGCGACGGCATCCGATCAGACGCTGGTATCGGGTTCGCCGCCATCCTGCTCGTTGCCGGTTGGTTCGTTTCTGATGCGTCATCCAACGTGTCCGTCTCGATCGCACAACGCATCTGGACTGGGGCAAGCGGGCCAATCTCAAGCGCCGGGCTTGCCACCGCGGCTCTCGTCGCTGCCCTCGCAACGGGCTCGGCCCTATGGGCTGCCGTGCTCTTGTGCGCCTTCGCGATCGGTGTCGGACTCGCACCGCGAATGCTCGCCACAACCGTGGCCGTGGCCCTCACGCTCAGCGCCGTCGCGGCCTCACTCATCGACCCCGGCTACCACGTCATCGTTGGCCTGGCAGCCGCCATCATTCTTCAGGGTCGAGCCACGATCACGTTCAACACCGACTCGGCGAGGCCCAGCAACACCGACTCGGCGAGGCCCAGCAACACCGGCCCGTCAAGGCCCAGCAACACCGGCCCGTCAAGGCCCAGCAACACTGACTCGGCGAGCTCCGAAACCACAGCCATCGAACAGTGGGTCGGCGTCGGGCTTGCGGCCGTCACGCTCCTGGTCACACCAACCGTCGGACCACAGGGCATCGCCGTTGCGGCCGTTGCCATCGCAACCGCCGGCGCACTGGCCCTGGCCGCCCACTACACCGTGGGCACACCCGGATTTGGCTGGCCGCCACGGCTGTTGATGCTGGCGGCGACGGTTCCCGCGGTCGAGAGCCTCACCCAAGCGGGCATCGCCCTCATGGTGACCGGCACGATCCTCGTTCTCGAGGCATTCGTCAGAAACGACAAAGCGATCCTCGCTATCGGCACTCCAGCCATGGTGCTCGGCTCATGGTTGGGGGCAGCTGGTGAGGATCTCGTGGCCGCTGAGTGGTACTTGGCCGCTCCGGCCCTCCTGCTGTTCGCCTATGGGTTCACCACGACCCGGGATGGCGCGTCGTCGTGGGGCGGCATGCCGCTCGCTATCGCTCTGTTCTCAGGTGCAGCTCTACTTGAACGCATCGACTCGTCGCTCCTCCACGACAACCTGGCAACCTCGCTCGAGGCCGGCGACGCTTTTGGTGCAACATCGGGGTGGCACGCGATCGTCGCCGGCGTTGTTTCGATCGCGGCGCTGACGCTCGGCGTCGAACGAAAGTGGCAGGGACCAACAGCGGCCGGACTCGTGTTCCTCATTGCGACCGTCGTGATCGAAGCTGGTGCCGTCGTGCCTCTTGTCCCATTGTGGGTTCTCCTCGGCGCTGGTGGGCTCGTGTTGCTCGCCGCTGGCTTCATGCTCGAGCGGGGAGCCCACGGAACCGCCCAAACAGCCGAACAGATGGCAACGCCTGGCCCCAGCACCGGTGGATCCAGCTCGCTTGCCACGGTCCAGGCCACCTGGGCCGAGTTCCGATGAGCCACACGGAACAGCCCCCGATGGCCACCCTCAATTGCCTGCAGCCAGCAGCGATCGGCGCGGCACTGTGTATCCTTCGGTCTTCCAAGGGCGGCATTTCTTGGGAGTCTGGACCTGCCAATCGGCGGGACCACTCAGACGGCAAAGCGTAAATAACACCAATTTGGGGTTGTTTGCGCCGAACGAACTGAGCAAAGTCTCACGGAAAATGGCAGGTTGCCACTCTATGTGTGGAGTAGCGGCTCTCCGTTCGGTAGTGTTTCGAACGCGGGAGGCGTTTCAAATATGGCGGTGACTGGGGCGGAGGATGCAATCCTCATCCTGAAACACGTGGGCGGATTGACGTCGGGGCAGACGATGCCCCTACGCCGAGGCGTCTATCAATTCGGACCAAGCAAGACCGAGGACGCTGGTCTTGACGTTGGGGATCCAGCGGTTGTGAGCTTCGAACTCGAGGTTCGCTCGCGAGAGGACGTCCTCCTCTCGCCTGGACGGGATGCGGTGTCGATCGAGGGTCGAACCGTCTCACAACCGGTTCCGTTGAAAGCGGGTCACACGATTCAAGCGGGGCCTGACTTGTTCGTTCTTGAACGAGCCGATGCGGAGCTTGCGTCGACCAACAGGCGAATCGTTGCTCCGACAAGCCCGATCATCATTCCCAAGGTTCGACCCGCAGCAGGGCTCCGCTACTGGCCGTTGTTGTGGCTCGCCGTCATCGCCATCATTGTTGGCGTTGCACTGTCGTTCGTTTTGGAAGAGCTTCTTTGGCTTGCGCTCACCGGCGCGGGCGTAGTGTTGGCACTGATTGTGTTCCTGCTTCGTCGACGATCGGCAGCTCGAGCCAGGGCAGAGAATGATCAACAAGTTGTGCAGGCCAAGGGCCAGCTCGCCAGCGCGTTGATGGAGCGACGTATTGAGACGGCTCGAGAGGTCCGTTCGATGTCGGCTGGTCCAGCCGACGTGTTGCCATCGTTCGCTGGGATCGGTTTAGGCTCCACTTCGTCAGTCGCTGCAGTTGCCGCAGGTACTCAACCGTGGCAACCGCCTGTTGGCAGCATGCACGCCGCTGGGTGGGATCCGCAGGGCATCATCGAGGGACACTCGACGCTCGCAGCGGTCCCGTTGGACGTCGAGCTGGCAAAGCCAATCGCCATCGCCGGCCCGCGCCCCGCAGCGCTCGCCGCTGCTCGCTATCTCACCCTCGTCGCAGCCGAGCGAGTCGGCGGGCAGAACGTTGCGATCGATACCGACCATCCATCGGACTGGTCGTGGAGCCAAGGCCTGGTCAACCCAGACGCATCATCTGCCTCCTACATCGTGAGCGACCGAGCCGATGGCATAACCCCGAGGCAGGGCATCTTCATCACGGAGAACGCTCACCCAGTTCCTCCAGGAGTCGGTTGCGTGCTCTCGATCAATTCGTCGGGTCTGGCCAAGGTGCACGATGCGACAGGCAACACGGTCGCTGATGAACTCGTGCCGTACGGCATCACGACCAAGTTGGCGGCGGCGTCAGTTTCTGCGGCACCCGCCGAACAGCAACGTCAGCGGCTGGCTCGCGAAGCAAGGGAACACGCAGCTCGACAGGCTGAGGCGACGAGAGCTCTTCGAGCCAACGAGGCAGCGGCCCGCAGAGCCGCTGAGAGCGAACGACGGGCAAAGGCCGAGGCCCAACGCACAGCAGCACGAAACACAACGGCGGCACAGGGCACAGCGCAAGCACAGGGCACAGCGCAAGCACAGGGCACAGCGCAAGCACAGGGCACAGCGGCGGCACAGGGCACAGCGGCGGCACAGGGCACAGCGCAAGCACAAGATCGTGGAGCAACTCCACCTGCGCCACCCCTCGGTGCCCAGCCAGCTGCTCGGCTCGTACCTCCGGACCCACCGGCTGCACCACAACCGGCCGCAGGACAACCAGCGCGGTCGACACCGCCCGAGCCGCCACCAGCCCCTCCAACGCGGCCATTGCGTCCAGACAACACCAACCGCGAGGCAACCTCGACAACCCTGTTCTCAGCAGACTCCCTCGCGCAAGCCAACGTGCTGATCGCAACCGTCACGCTCGACTTGGCAAAGGGGCTGTCAACCGATCGCTACTCCTTCGCTGTGCTCGACTCCGGATCTCGGCCGTTGATTCGCCTTCAGCAGATGGATCACTGCGTGGGGTATGCCGGTGTCGATGACGATGCTGGGATTGACGAGGTCCTGTCACTCGTGGACCGCCATCGCTCGGATCGTTCCTCCAGCCGGCTGCTTGTGCTCACCGTCTCGAACCTCGTTGCGACGCTGCACTACCTCGAGAACTCGGGCCGGGCTGCGCAGGCACAGACCCTCCGAAACGCACTCGCAGGTGCCGACGGCGTGCATCTTCTCGTGATTGGTTCGACCCGACATGATCTGCCGGTTCCGGAAGACCTGGGCGAGTTGGTGTCTTCCCGGGTCGTACGTCAAGCCGACGGATCAGCTCACGTCACCGACGCCTCTGGCTCACGACGCCTGTCGTTCAATGAGTCACCGGCTCAAGATCTGACCGGGGCGGTTGCTCAGCTCGCTGGCACAGGCGCCAAGTAGAACGTCAGGACGTGCGGTCGAAGGCCGCTAGATCCAGCTTTGCGAGCGTCACGCTTCGGGTCGAAGCGTTGGGAACAAGACGACGTCGCGGATCGTCTGCACATTCGCGAGGAGCATCACGAGTCGGTCCATGCCGATACCGAGCCCTCCGGTGGGCGGCAATCCATACTCCATTGCTCGCAAGTAGTCCTCGTCGACCACCATGGCTTCGTCGTCGCCGTCGGCCTTCTGGGCCGCTTGATCTTCGAAGCGAGCTCGCTGTTCCTCGGGGTCGATGAGCTCGCTGAATGCGTTGCAGAGCTCACGACCACAAACGATGCCCTCGAACCGTTCGGTGAACCCAGCAAGCTCGCGATGATCACGAGACAGGGGTGATACCTCTTTGGGGTAGTCGGTAACGAAGACCGGATCCCACATCTCACCCTCGACCGCTTTTTCGTAGATCTCGAGAATGATCTTGCCGGGGCCGTAGGAATCCTTGAGGGGAATGTTGAACTCGCTTGCCGTGGCCCGAAGCGACTCGATGTCGTCGTCGAGACGCAGTTTGAGGGTCGTTCGTTCTTCGATGAGCTCAAGCATCGAGGCTCGACGCCACGGCGCTGAGAGATCGAGCGGCTTGCCGTCGTAGGTCAGTTGCGTCGTGCCGTGAATCTCGAGGGCGAGATGCTCGATGAGCTCCTCGGTGAGCTTCATGATGTCGGTGTAGTCGGCGTAGGCCTGATAGAGCTCGAGCATGGTGAACTCGGGATTGTGCCGAGTCGAGATGCCTTCGTTGCGGAACACACGTGCGATCTCGAAGACCCGCTCAAAGCCGCCGGCAACAAGGCGCTTCAGATAGAGCTCTGGGGCGATTCGCAAGTAGAGCTCGAGGTCGAGCGCGTTGTGATGGGTCGTGAAGGGCTTGGCCAGCGCGCCGCCAGGAATCGGGTGGAAGACGGGTGTTTCGACCTCCATGAAGTTGCGCTCCTCGAGCCAGCGCCGCGTCAGCGACATCACCTTCGAACGCATCTCGAAGGTCGCCCGTGACTCCGGCGTGACCCAGAGGTCGACGTAGCGCTGGCGGTAGCGCATGTCTTGGTCGCTGATCCCGTGAAACTTGTCGGGGAACGGCCGCTTGGCCTCAGCCAAGATGGTCCACTGTTCAACCTTGATCGACAACTCGCCCTTGCGGGTCTTCATGATCTCGCCGGTGACCCCAATCCAGTCGCCGAGGTTGAGATCGCAGAACTCCGCGAAGTCAGGCGTGACCTTCCCGGGGGCGAACAACTGAATTCGCCCGCCGGCGTCCTGCAGGGTGCCAAAGGCCAGCTTGCCCTGCACTCGGCGCAGCATGAGCCGACCCGAGATCGTGGCCTGCTTGCCGGTTTCGGCCCCATCCTCGATCTCGCCGAACTCGGCGCGGAGAGCGTCTGAGGTCGTCGTTGGTTCAAAACGGTACGGGATGGACATCGAGTCTCAGGTCTGGTTGGGGACAACATCGAGGCCGATGTCGAGTACAGGAGCGGAGTTGGTCAGAGAACCTGACGAGACGAGATCGACGCCGGTGGCGGCATACCCGTCGAGCTTGTCGAGCGTGATACCACCCGAGGCTTCCAGAAGCGCTCGCTTGGTGCCATTGGTTTTGGCCCAGGCATCGGCCGCTGCAACGAGCTCGATCAGCTCGGGAGGATCGAAGTTGTCGAGCAGGATGATGTCAGCACCGGCGTTGAGGGCTTCCATCATCTGATCAGCCCGATCAGCCTCAACGTGGATCGTCCGGCCCGGCCACAGCGCCCGTGCCCGCTCAACCGCCTCGGTGATCGAGAGACCGACGAGGTGGTTGTCTTTCAGCATCAGCCAATCGCTGAGATTCCCCCGGTGATTGGCCGCACCTCCTGCGCGAACTGCTGCTTTTTGCAACGAGCGATAACCGGGCGTGGTCTTGCGGGTGTCCCACACAGTGAGTCGTCCCGCTGCGACGTCGACCCAGCGGCCCGCATTCGTTGCGATGCCAGACAGGTGACTGAGGAAGTTGAGCGCCGTTCGCTCAGCGGTGAGCATCGTGGCGAACGGACCGCTCGCAACACCGATGACATCGCCAGGCATGAGTCGCTCACCGTCGGCCTTGTTCCACTCGATCGACAGATTGGAATCGACGGCTTGAAACGTCTCGTCGGCGCAGATGGTGCCGGCAAGAATGCCTGCCTCACGAGCATTGAACTCTGCTGTCGCTTGCAGCGTCGGATCAAGCAGCGACGACGTGAGATCACCGAACGGCGTGAGGTCTTCAGCCAGCGCTCGCTCGACGAGAAAGCGGACATCGGCGACCGGCGGATGGAGATCGTGACGCATCGTGTTGAGCCTTGCAGGGCTGGTCAGGCTTCAGCCGGATCCTGGTTGAGAAGTTGCTCGGCCACCGTGACCAAGTTGCGGCCTTCGGGGCCCATTTGACGCTCGAGAATCCGCTCGACAACCGTGATTGCCTCGAACGTGATCGGCACCATGCCGCTCCACCGCAAGTAGCCCGCGAGCAGACCAGCGAGTCGATCGCCAACTTCTTCGGCGTGCATGAGAATCTTGCCGTCTTGTTCGAGCAAGGCCGAGAGCTCGGGATAGATCTGTCCGAGGGCAGCCTCGGGATCAACCGATGGCGGGAACGGCCAATGGCGCCATGGCACGCCGAGTTCGTCGTAGCTGTGCAGGTTGTGATCAGACGGAATCAGCGAGATGACGGTGAGGAAGTTGTTCTCGCGAATCCAGATGATCTCTTCTTGACGGCGAACCTTCCGGTGGTTGACGCCGTAGCCGCCGGGACGTTCACAAATCGCCAGCTTGTCGTTGATCATCCACTGGAAGTGCCGGGGTTTGATCCCCTGAGCCCACTTGCCTTTCGCCATTCGAAATTCCTCGTTCGTCGGGGCTTGAGACCGAACATGGCACCAGCCGCAAGCGTGTTGCCAATCTAACCATCAAACGGAGGTGCTGGGCCAAGAATCTCCAGTACGCCGCCCGATCTTCTCACCCGACGACCACCGGAGAGTTCTGTCGCCGTCGACCGCAACCCGACAACGTCGAAAACCCGCTCCAGTTCAGCGAAACTCGGCGGATGTCCGGCGTGGTCGCGCAACCACGAACGGAGGGCGGCGGCAGCGATTTCTCGTTTGATGGAACGCAGCTGCTGGCAGTTGGTGGGGTCGATCGTGGAAGCCAGCTCATCGATCGTGCCGGCCGCCGCTCGAGCTCGATCGGCCGTGCGGACCAAGAGCGGAACAGGATCTCTTTCGCTGATGTCAGCCACAAGCGGCAACAGCTCGTGCCTCACCCGATTGCGGACGAAGCGGGGGTCAGCATTCGAGGGATCATTGAATGGCGTGAGATCGAACGCGATGCACAGGGCCTCGGTGTCGGCACGGCGTAGGCCCAGTAGCGGTTTCGACGGCGACCGAACCATCGCAGCAAGGCCGTCGACACCAGCACCCCGCATGAGATTGATGAGCACGGTCTCTGCCTGATCATCAGCGGTGTGACCCGTCAGGGCGCCTGCACCGAGCACGCCGCGGCGAGCGGATCGAGCTCGGGCTTCGAGATCGCTTCCGGGAGCGATGTCAATGCGCTCGGCACGAAATGCAGCACCGAAACGTGTGGCGACAGAGGCAACGAGATTGGCCTCTTCGGTCGATCCAGCGCGGAGGCCATGGTCGACATGGACAGCCGTGACGTCGAGCCTTGCGGCGGTGGCGAGAACAAGTAAGGCGAGTGAGTCCGCACCTCCCGACACACCGCACACCGCTGCTGTGCCCCCAGGGGCGAAGCCACAACGTGGCAGGAGATCGTCGAGGACGGCCCGCTGGGCGGGAGTGCACTCATTCATCGGCCGCTGCACATTCCTTTGGCGACCACCGCCGCCATCAGGCTGCGGCATCGGCTCCCATGCGGGTGACCCACAAGTCAGGTGAGCGGATCTCATCGATGGTTGGGAGATGTTCAGCCTTCTCCCACACCCGATCGAAGAGCTCTCGGCCACCGGCGGCTTCGACCGCATGGACGAATTTCTCGCCCTCTTCGTATTGGGCCAGCTTCGCTTCGAACCCCAGCACCTTCTGGATGATCTTGGCCGGACCACTCGCACTCGATCGACGCTGACTCATGACTCGGGCAAACCGAGGCTGGCTCGGGATGTGTTCGAGACCGGCTCGATCCATCACGATGTCGCCATGGCCTTCGAGCAGGCTCATCAGGCCGGTCATCTTGTCGAGCGTGATCTTCTGTTCTGGGCTCGCCATCAGAGCCGAGATGCCACCGTCGTCGAGCCGTGTCGGACGACCGGCACGCTTGTCTTCTGCGAGCTGCTTGACCGTGTCGAGGAGCTGCTTCGGATCGGGATCGATGGCATTGAGGAGCTCATCGACGAGCGAGAGGAAGTAGGGGCGCAGCCACGGAACACCGGTGAACTGGGCCCGGTGCGTGCATTCGTGCAGCGCAATCCACAGTCGGAACTCTCGAGGCGGGAAGCCGTACTTCTTCTCGAGCGCCAGAACGTTCGGACCGACGTAGTAGACCCAATCTTGATCTTCGGGGCGCTCGTCTTCGATGATCAACAAGTCGTACTGGCCGATGACACGGCCGGACATCCAGCCGAGCAACGCGCCGACTTCGGCGGCGGCAAACTTCGGGCCAACGGCATCGCTGATCGGGCTCAAGAGTTGCCCGATACGACCCGGCTCGGAGTCGTCGTCGAACTTGCTCATGAGCGGGCGCATGAGCCGGTCGAAGCTTGCGATGTTGGCATCGACCCAACCGGCGCGGTCGGTGACCTTCGCCTTTGCTTCGCCGTTGAGCGACGGCAGACCGGTTTCGGCCTCGACCAGCTTCTCGGCAATGGCCGTCAACTCGAGCAGATCGGGCTCGAGCGACTCTTCGAGATAGGACCGCGAGAACGGCTCAGTACCGCCAACCTTGCCGGCGATTCGACGAGCCAGGTCCCAATCGACCGACATGCCCACCGTTAGGGCTTTCTCGGATACTCAGGATGCTTGACTTTGACAAGGTATCCGACGATCAAGGCGACCGTGAGCCCGAAGGCGCCGATTGCCAAGAAGAAGCCGATCCAGAAGTGCCAGATGACTGCCAACATTCCCATGAGTGTACGGCCTGTTGGGCAATCGGCGGAACCGGGCCAAACGACCCTTCCTCGGGGTGGTCAGCCCTGGGGCGCTGAGAGGTCTTTGATCGCTGCGAGAACCTTGTCTCGCAGCCCCACAGGCAGCTCAGAACGACAGCCTTCGCTCACGATCCGCTTGACCTCATCGTGAAAGCCGTAGGCATCAAGACAGGGGCCGCACTCATCAAGGTGAGCACGGATGAGGCGGCGCTTCTCTTCGTCGATCTCACCATCGAGGTACCCGTAGAGATCCTCGACAGCACCAAGGCAATCGGGCTTGTCAGCAGAGGTCGGCGGTGCGTCGTCGGAGGTCATGGACTCGAAAAGGGTTCGGCGTGCGTGCTTCTGAACGGTGTTACGCAAGGCCTCGGGAGGCCGCGAACTCGTATAACTCTTTCTGCAGCGCTTTTCTTCCGCGGTGGAGCCGGCTCATGACCGTGCCGATCGGAATGTCGAGAATCTCCGCAATTTCCTTGTAGGCGAAACCCTCCACATCGGCGAGGAGAACAGCCATCCGATACCCCTCCGGCAGGGCTTCAACGGCAGCCACCACCTCGGCTTCAGAGAGCGTGCTCAACAGTTCGTCCTCGGCGCTCTGCCCCAAGTTGGTGCGATCGTGCAGCCGACGGTAGAGGTAGAAATCCTCAAGGTCGTCGAGTTCGGTCTCGTCGACTCGGCGCTGCTTGGCCCGATAGCGATTGATGTGGGTGTTGGTCAGAATCCGAAAGAGCCAGGCCCGGAGGTTGGTGCCCTCGGCGAAGCTGTCATAGGAGCGGTATGCCCGTAGATAGGTTTCTTGCACAAGGTCTTCAGCATCGGCCTGGTTGCCAGTGAGCCGCCGAGCCGTCGAGAACAGCGACGCCATAAAGGGCTCGGCGTCATCGACGAACGTCTCCTGGTCGGCCACGAATCGAAACTACCTCAGCGGCTGCGCCATCACCGGCCAGCTAGGTGTGACTCCCGGCCACATCGAGCGAATGTCTGTCTCCCAGCCCGAGATCGCACGATAAGATTCGTCGATCCGCCCGGATAGCTCAGTCGGCAGAGCGTCTCACTCGTAATGAGAAGGTCGCGAGTTCAATTCTCGCTCCGGGCTCCACCTGCTCCTGACTCCACCAGCTCGTGACAAGGAGTGCTCGCGGCAGCGGCGAGAGCCCAGCACCGGCTCTCTCCTCACACCCGAGTCGATCTACCCTCAATTTTTGGGGGGTACGGGTGCTACTCTCCAGCTGAACGTCTGGGGGCAAGAGATGGAAGCACGACTTTCTTGGAGGGAGATCGTGGCTCGTCTTTTTCGCGCCCGAGAAGAAGATGCCCACGCTCGAGAGCCGACCGAATCGCTTCGCGCTTCACTCATTGAGCGAGCCACAAAGCGCGCCATTGCCCTGGAATTGGACGTGCCGCTACGAACAGATCGCCGCCCCGACAAGATGGTCGATGTGACGTTCGCCAGTGGGGTCACTCGCACCTATTCAGGTCCGGGCGAGGCCGGTAGGCGACGCTACGAAAACACCGCGTTCCAACAGCGGTCGGTCTCCGAGAACGAGATCGTGGCAGGCCCACCACCGATTCCGCTACGAGGGTGGACCGCCGAGCGACTCGAACGCTTTCTTCACGACAACCCCAGCTTCTAAACGCATCGCTTCACTGGTGTGCACCGCTAACTGACCAAAGCGTCAACACCATCGAAACACGGCGTTCATGGACCATACGTAGCGTTGAGCCATGCCCGCTCAGACCTACCTCATGCGTGTCTGGCTTCCCGACCGCCCAGGTGTGCTGGGCGCAGTGGCGACTCGTCTTGGCGCAGTCAAAGGTGATCTCCTCGGGATCGACATCGTCGAGCGAGGCGGCGGCATGGTGATTGATGAGCTTCTCATCAGCCTGCCTGACGATGCCGTCATCGGCCTCATGATCCGCGAGGTCACCGCCGTCGAGGATGTCCGCATCGAAGACGTGCGGCTCGTCGAATCGTCACGCGACCCGGCGGAGCTCACGCTGGACGCGTGCGCAACGATCGTCGAGTGGCCACTGCGACACCCGGCCGTCAACGGGACCCTCGCCGAACTCATCTGCCAGCAGACACTGACCGCGCTTCGATGCAGCTGGACAGCCGTCGTCAACCATCCAGGCGTCCCGGGCCGAGTGCTCGCATCAGCCGGGATTGCCCCGGCCGCATCGTGGCTAGTGGCGTACGCCTCCGGCGCCCATCATGCACGCAGCACTCGCGCCGCTAGCGGAACTCCATTGGGAGCCGTCGTCGAGCCGGAGACTGACACGTTCTGCATCCACCTTGATCGCAGCGACCAGATGTTGGTGCTGGGGCGAGACGACTTCTCGTTTCTCCAAGGTGACCGGCGCAAAGCTCAGGCGATTGGGCGAGTTGCGGACGCCCTGGCCGCTCTGCATCCACCGACCGCCGCCTGGTCCGATTGTGGCGAGGAGGTCAACGGGGACCTCCTCGCCACACCGGGTTAGAACTGGTCCCAGCCGAGCCGGTCAGCCGGCAAGTGCGGCCTCGAGCTTGTCGAGGGCCATGCCCCATCCTTGAGCACCTGGCGAATCAGCCGGTACCCCGACATGGGTCATCACCATCTTGGTGCCACCGTCGACCTCGGTGAGTCCCACAACGACTTGGGTGTTTGATGGCGCATCTTCGGGCATGCCCATAGCGGCCGGGCTCATGACATTGCCATCGGCATCGGCCATGGCCTCGGTGTAGACAAAGCGCTCGTTCTCGACGATTTCCTGCACCTCGCCAACGAACCACATTTGCATCGGACCGTTCGGTGTCTCCATCTCCATGCAGACCTTGCGAGCACCGCCGACCCGCAGGTCGAGTTCAGACACCGGGATCTTTGCTCCCATCGGGCCGTACCACTCCGCAAAGTGAGCCGGGTCGGTCCACATCTGCCAGACAAGGGACGGTGGCGCGCTCAGGGTGCGCTCGATCTGTACCGACTTGGTATCGCTCATGTTCGATTGCTCTTTTCTTGTTTGGTGGGGAGGCCAAAGGACGGTGTGACGCGAAGTACCTGACCCTAAGGACTTCTTACGAGGGCTCGTCGCCGGATTGCACGTGGTCGAGGTAGTCGGCCATCCGATCGAACCGCTCTTCCCAGATCGGGCGGTACTGATCGGCCCAGCTCGCGACCTCACGGAGCGGCTCAGCGTTGATCTCACAGGGTCGGTATTGCGCTCGATGGCCCTGGGTGACGAGGCCAGCCTTCTCGAGCACTTTGATGTGACGAGACACCGCTGGCAGGGTCATCTCGAACGGCTCGGCGAGCTCACTGACGCTCGCCTCACCCTCCGCCAGTCGCACGAGCATCGCTCGACGAATTGGATTGGCGAGCGCCGAAAACGTGGCGCTCAAACGTTCTTCGTCGACGTCTTCGAGAAGGGCAGTGGAGGGCATGTATTTAACGTTACTGCTAATTAACAGATATGGAAAATACCTAGCGCAGACAAGCACGCGAGACGCTATTCAGCGCGAGTCACAGCAAGTTGCTCATCGGCGACACCCGTGAGGTAACGGCGTAGCCGGGCCAGGCCGCGATCGTGGCTGTAGAGCTTCTCTCGCCCATCCGGCTCCATCCGTTCGAGCAGCGCCCGATCCTGCTCGAGCACCTGCCAGTGTCGATCCTCGAGGCGGTTCTTGTAGAGGAATCGCCACACATCACGCTGCCAGCCGTCGATCTCACAGGTCCGCCAGAAGAACACAGAGGTCGAACCGTTCGCGGCCGGCGTGTACATACCAATGATGCCGAAGGTCTTCGCCGGCCCACCGGACGGGGGATACGGAATCTCAAGCCGCATCCACATGACGCCCGTGTCGCCAAACTCCGTCCAATCGAAGTTCACGCCAGACTGACCAGTCTTCGCGAACACGAACCCATCGTCCGTCTCGCTGAGCGCGAACTCTGCACTCATGTCGCCCTCGCCCATGGAGTGCGACTGCCGATGCAGGAAGGCCCCGTGCATCGGGTCCATCACGTTGTCAGCGATGAGGCGCCAGTCGCCAGCCCACTCGACATAGCAAAGGAAGTTGCTGAACCGATCGCTCGTGAGCTGTTCTGGCAACTCGAGAGGCGGCACGTCTTCGAGGTGCGGGTCGGCACTCTTGTAGAGAAAGATCGCTCCGCTAGCCTCGGTGGCCGGAAACACGCGCGTTGGTCGGCTGCCTTCGAGATTGCACCCTGGGCTCGCTGGCACCTTCGTGACGACGCCGTCGAAACGAACCTCGACCCAGTGGTACGGACAGCGCAATCGATCGTCCAGCACGTCGCCCGCTGACAACGGTGCACCTCGATGCGGGCAGTAGTCCTCGAGCGCTCGAACGGTGCCGGTCGCATCTCGCCAGATCGCGATACGAGCCCCGAACCGTCGGATCTCCTTCACCTCGCCTTCAGCCAACAAGGCAGAAGGGAGCACGGCATACCAACGGTCAGCCACGCCCTCGGCGACGAGCTCGTCGGCCAAACGGACTGACTCGTGCTCCCGAGTAGTCATCGGCCCAGCTCCACCATCAGAAGCCTGAACCGCTCGGCTGTCCAGATGTCGCCGTCAGGTGGAGGTGGTCCATCGGCGTTCAACCGATCGACGACGCCTTCCAGCTCGTGGACGCCAGCGGCATAGGCCGACTCGATGGTGTCACCGAGCTGGTTTTCGAATTCAGTCGGCGGGGCCGAGCGACTCTGATTCGGCTCGAGATACGGGACATCTGTCCCACCCTGGATAGGTGTGGTCGTCACGGAGATCTCCTCTGGACATGCAGGCTCAGGGGCGCCGCTGCGCCTGCGGGTGTGTGGCTGGGATGTAGAAACGGCCGGTTCATGGCACGGGAACCGGGGGCACAAAGGGCACGGGCATCGGACCGAACGCGTTGCAATCGACCTCGACGACTGTTGGGCCGCCGTCCGCGATCGCGTGCTCGAGGATCGCACGGGCGTTGTCTGGCGAATCAAGCCGACGGTGCGGCATCGAGAAGGCTGAGGCCAGGGCTGCAAAGTCTGGGGTGAACAAATCAACGCCGCTGCGACGGCCGACGTGGGCATCTTGAAGGTTCCGTAGAACTCCGTAGCCACCGTCGTTGAAGACCAGCACAATCACCGGCGATTGCTCTTGAGCCAGCGTGGCGAACTCGCCCAGATGGACTGCGAGTCCTCCGTCCCCAACCATCAGCGCTGTTGGTACGTCTGGGCGCGCGGCGGCGGCGCCGATGGCCATGCCGAGACCCTGACCAATTCCGCCACCTCGGGCATTCACGTTGGTCGTCGGGTCCAAAACTGAGAGCAGCCGATTACCCCACGCTGAAGCGGGGATGGTCACGTCTCGCACCAGTGGTGACTGTGGCGGCAGCACCGATCGCATCGAGCGGCACAACTCAGCGTAGGGACCGATGTCGGCTTCGAGCTGCTGGCGCACGTCCAAGGCAGTGTCGCGGGCGACGGTCAACCAGTCAGATCGGTCGCGTTCGATGAGCCGATCGCTCATTGCCGCGATCGCCTGGTCGGCCATGGCCACCAGACCGACATCGACCGGGTATGCACGGCCAAGAGCGGCGGGATCAACATCGATCTGGATGTGTTTCGACGGAAGCCGGAGTTTGTAGTGCCGCGTCTCATTCGATCGGAAGTGGGTGCCGATCGATAGCAAGAGATCGGCTTGGTCAAGAAAGGCCTGTCCACCGGGACGTGCCGCGAAGTTGCCGATCACCAGTGGGTCCCCCTCGGGGATGATGCCTCGGCCCGCATTGCTTGTGACCAGCGGGAGAGAGAACCGACGGCAAAACGAGGCCACCGCTTCTCGAGCGTGCACGGCTCCCCCTCCGGCCCACACCACCGGCCGTTTGGCTTCATCGAGCAGGGCGATCGCATGATCCAAGTCGCCGACGATTGCCGCTGCCGACCGTTCGCTGTCTCCGGACCCGGCCTCAGAATCGAAACTCTCGACCTGCTCCGATCGGACCCGCTCGGTGTCAGGGGCGTACTGAAGATCGATGGGGATCTCAACGCTCACCGGTCCGGTTGGGGCAGTGAGGGTCTCGGCAACAGCTCGATGGAGCACGCGGTGGATCTGGTCTGGCTTTGTGATGGTGTGTTGCGCCTTTGACACCGCATCGAGCATGCGATCCTGCGACTTCGTCTCGTGGATGACGCCGCGCCCTTGGCCGAGGTAGACCGAGTCAATGTTGCCGGTGACGTGGAGCACGCGGCTTCCGGCCGTCAGCGCCTCAACAAGCGATCCGGCGGCGTTTCCCGCTCCTGTCCCGGTGCTCGTCACCGCGACTCCAAGCGTGTCAGCAACCCTGCTGTAGCCATCGGCGGCGTTGACCGCCGTCGCCTCGTGCCGGACCGCCGTGTAGCGGCCAACAGCCGCGAGCGCATCAACCAGCGGCTGGTTGTGCACGCTGACGATCCCGAACGCCGACGCGACATGATGGGCCGCTGCGATCTCACAGAGAGCCCTCGGGGCGGCCGACGTTGCACCTTCAGACATACCGACCAACTCCGCCGGCGACATCGATCGAGGTGCCAGTCACGTACGACGCCTTGGGCGACACCAACATTGCGGCGATGAACGACACTTCGGTCGCGACACCGAGTCGCCCGAGCGTTATGCCCCGGTCTGCGGCGAGATCGCCCGACCATTCTTCCCACGTGCGGTGGTCATCGTCGGCACGTTGCTCGTAGCGCCGGCGCCACTGTCCCGTATCGATCAACCCGAGCAACACCGAGTTCACCCTGATGCCTTCCGGCGCGAGATCGATGGACAGCGTCTTGGTGAGGTTCAGCAGTCCGGCTCGGGCTGCGCTGGTTGCAGCAAGACGAGGCTCGGGTTGCCGAGCCAGCACCGCATTGACGTTCACCACCGCTCCGGCATCGCTTGCACCAAGGTGAGAGCGGGCCGCCTTCAGCGGATTCAAAACCCCGGAGAACTTCAACTCGAACTCGGCAAGCCACTCGTCGTCTTCGGTTTCGTCAAACCGTTTCATGAGCGATTGGCCCGCGTTGTTCACGAGACCGTCGATGGCACCGAACCGGTCGACCGTGGCATCGATGAACGACGAGACCGCATCTGCGTCACGAACGTCGCATTCGGTCGCGAGCAACCGGTCGGCGACATCACCGGCATCGGATTCGATCAGCGAGGCGGTCGATGCGCGCAGCCGATCAACATCTCGCGCACAGGTAGCGACGCGAGCCCCGGCCGAGAGCAAGTCTTTGACCAAGGCGCGACCAACACCCGAGCTTCCGCCCGTGACCACGACGACCCGATTGTGGAGTTGAAGGTCCATGCGCGCTCTCGTCAGATCGTTCTCGTCATGGCATCACGAATCCACCGTCGACCACTTGGGTCGTTCCGGTGACATAGGCAGCGTCGTCGGTCAACAGAAAGCGGACCACGCCCGCCACATCGGCAGGGGTTTGAGGCCGAGACAGCGCTCGGTTGTCGGCGTAGAGCTGATGCCGGTCGGCTGGTACGCCGGTCGTCGACTCGCCAACAACAATGCCGGGCGCCACGGCGTTGACCGTGATGTCGTGCGGGCCGAGCTCTCGAGCCATGGCTCGCGTGAGCGCTATCACACCGCCCTTCGACGCGATGTAGTGGCTCAGCCGGGGGCTTCCATACAGCGCAGCGTCTGAGGCGAGGTTGACGATGCGACCCGCGCCGGCATCGATCATCAAAGGAGCAGCGTGTTTGGCGACGAGCCACGTGCCCGTCAGATTCACACCCATGAGGCGATCCCACGTCGCACGATCGAGTTCCCAGAAGTTGGCTCCACCAACCGCATCGGCCATCGCGGCATTGGACACGACACCCCATGGGGCTGCTTCGAGCTTCCCGAAGAATGCCGCAACCGACGCTTCGTCTTCGACGTCCACCACATGGGGACGTACGTCCAGACCGACGTCGGCGAGCTCGGCCGCTGCGCGCTCGACCCGCGGACCGTCCACATCGAGCGCGTGCACCACTGCCCCCGCCTCCGCAATCGCCTCGGCCATCGCCCGACCAAGTCCTCGACCGGCACCGGTGATCACAACAGTCCGACCCGACAGGGTCTGGGCAGGCGCGTCGATCACCGGTCGTCAATCACGGGTGACGCCGAACATCGGCGATGTTTCCGGATAGGTGGGCAGTTGCGGCTTCCCAACACCGAGCATCACACAAAAGATGGCGTGGCCCTCGCCAACGTTTTTCAAGCTGCGGGGTACGCCAGGGGGCACGCACATGAAGTCTCGATAGCCCAGAACACGAGCAGCCGACTTGGTACCGTCCTCCACGTCGTGGATTCGGAGTTCGACCTCACCCTCGATCACGAAGAACGCTTCTTCGACATCGTGGTGGGTGTGCTCAGGCCCCTCGCCTCCAGGCGGAAGAAACATGTTGGAGAACGTGAAGTTCTCCGCCTGGATGATGTTGCCGTCTGACTCGTGCCGGCCGGTGCCGCCAGATCCCATGTAGCGCAACTGGGCCCGCCCGAACTGCTCGCCCGGCTTCTTCTGCCAGGCGAGGGTGTCCCAATCTTCCTCACGGCTGTCCTTGGTGGCCAGGAAGGAGTCAACCTGAGCCTCGAGTTCATCCTGCGTTGCCATCGGTTCCTCTCGTCAGTCGTCAGTTGCGGCGAGAAAGTCACCGACCGCTTTGTTGAACGCCGCTGGCTGCTCTCGGTTCGCGAGATGACCGGCGTTTGGAATAGTGACCAGGCTGGCGTTCGGAATCAGGGCCGTCAAAACCTCGGCCTCGCTTGGCGGGCACACGATGTCCTCCTGGCCAACAACAACGAGTGTCGGCATCTCGATCGATGGCAAGAGATCGGTGTGGTCGGTGTCTGCCATCGCCGCAGCGGCCTGGCCATACCCAGGGAGCCGGATGGCAGCAGCCATTTCCGATGCCACCGCTACAACCAGATCGGGCGAAGCGTCAGGCGATAGGAGTCGAGGCGCTCTCGCTGCGGCGAACGCTTCGGTCGTCTGTCCCGCCAGCGCCTCGCCTCGTTGCCGCATGGCGGCAGCTCTCGCGGGGTCGACGCCGGAGCCTCGGCTGGTATCGGCCAGCACGAGACGACGGATCCGGGCTCGGTGGGTCACAGCGAGCCGAGCCGCAATCACCCCACCCCACGAAACGCCGACGAGATCAGCCTGCTCGGCTCCAACCGCATCGAGCATGGCGACGACGTGATCGACATAGCCGGTGAGCGAGTCGATCTCGGGCACATCGTCTGAGTCGGCGTAGCCGGGAGCATCCGGGGCCAAACACCAACGCCCCCCACCGGCAGCGGACGCCAGGTGGCGAAGCTGCGCATCGAAGGCGACCCGAGACGAGCCAATGCCGTGCAACAGCACTACAGGATGGCCGGCCGAGGCGACGACCGAAGCACCGGCCTCACTGACCGCCAGCGGCCCGATCCGCCGAAGCTCGACCGGGTTTGTCGTCATGGTTGGTTCGACGGGGATGGTGGCCAACGAGGCGGATGACAGTTCGGATCGGGGCTCCCGGCTCCGGCAGCCCGAAACGCCGCGGACGGCGGCCCGGCGAGATGCCACAGATCGGACTGGGAAGGGATGCGCTGCCAAACTCGCGGAATCCAACCCGGTTCGTCGATCTGTTGCACGTCGGCCGTCAGTTCGGGAACAAAGCCAGCCGGGTCGCCGTAGTAGGCAAACGCATTGTTGCCCGGCCCGTGCCGACCGATACCCCACAGCGGGTCAGTGCCAGCCGACTTCATGCGTCCGACCGATTGAAGGAAGTGGTCAACAGAGCCCAACTCGTACGCGATGTGGTTGACAGAAGCGTGCGGCGCCTGATTGAAGGCAATGGTGTGATGGTCAGTTCCGTTGCGCAGGAACACCATCTGGTGTTCAGACCAGTCAGAAACCGCGAAGCCGAGGACATTGACGTAGAACGCGCAGAGCAGGTCGATGTCAACCGTGTTGAGCACAACGTGGGTGATCGCGAGCGGCAGCGGAGCTCCGGCAGGAACCGGGTCAGCCGTTTCCATCTCGGTGACGACTCGAAGGACTCTGCCCTCCGGGTCGGCCATGTCGAACCCGTAACCACCACCAAGCGCATCGAGCTGCGCCGGTTCGCTGCGAATCTGGACCCCGGAGCCTGACCATCGTTGATGGAGAGCGTCGACCGCACCTCGAGACGAAGCCCCAAAGGCAATGTGGCCGAGCCCCACGTGTTCGCCAGCTGAGAAACGAACGATGTGGTGGGGGGCGTGGTTGAGCGATCCCTGGCCTCGAAAGGCGATCGACGATCCCGATCCGCCGGTAGCGACCGGTGTGAGTCCCCAGTTCGCATAGAACTCGGCAACCTCATCGAGTGGGGTGGTCGTGGTGAGCGCGACGTGTTGAAGTCGCCCAAGTCGGGGCTCGTTGCTCGTGTGACCAGTCGACATGATCATGTTCATTGCGATACCGCCGCACTACGGAGCATGTCGAGAATTCGGCCAGGTGTCAGGGGTCCGGATCGCACCGACACGCCTTCGGGGCGAAGGGCATCTTCCACGGCGTTGGCGATCGCAGCGGGCGGGCCGACGGCACCGCCTTCGCCTAGGCCTTTGACCCCGAGCGGATTGGTGGGGCTAGGGCACACGATCTCGTCCATTCTGATCTCAGGCACCATCTCGCTGATCGGCATGAGGTAGTCCGAGAAGGTCGACGTAATCGGCTGACCGTTCTCGTCGTAGCGCAGGTGTTCGCTCATGATTCCGCCAATGCCCTGCCCCACACCACCGACCACCTGAGCGTCAGCGACCACGGGATTCACGATGGTGCCGGCTTCGTGCACAACCACGTAGTCGAGGATCTCAACCCGGCCCGTCGCAGTGTCGACCTCGACGGTGACAGCGTGGGCCCCGCTCGCCGTGGCGTAGTTCGGCGGCTGAAAGTACGACGTCTCGCCGAGTCCGTCGCTTCCCGAGCCGCCTGCAAGCTTTGGCACCGATCGAATCAACTCAGCCAAGGTCAGCTCAACCGACGGCGTGCCGGTCACCGAGATGATGCCTTGTTCGATCGTGAGGTCGGCGGCATTGGCCTCGAGCACACCAGCTGCCGCGTCAAGAATCCGCTCCCGCACGAGCTCGCCTGCTTGCGCCGTCGCGTTGCCTGCAGTGACAAGCGCTCGGCTGGCGATAGTGCCGACACCATAGGGAATCGATGCGGTGTCGCCGGCGAGGACATCGATGTCATCGAAGGCGACACCCATCGTGTCGGCCAAGATCTGGGCGAACACCGTGCGATGGCCTTGCCCCTGTGACGGTGCTCCGGTGTACAGCCGCACACGTCCAGATGGCATCACCTCAACCCTGGCCCCCTCGAACGGACCGAGTCCCGTCATCTCGAGGTAGAGGGCGAATCCGACACCTATTCGACGATCGGGTTCAGCAGCCTGGCGGGCCCGCACGGCCGGAACATCAATCATCTCGACGGCTCGGTCGAGCATCGCCGGATAGTCACCCGAGTCGTACTCCTGGGGCACGCCTCGCCGATCGAGCAGCCCCGTCTCATAGGGCATCTGTTCTGAAGTGATCAGATTGCGACGGCGTAGTTCAGAAGGCTCGATGCCAAGCTCGGCGGCGAGGCGATCCATGGCCCGTTCCATGGCGAACGTTGCCTCTGGCCGGCCGGCGCCGCGGTATGGCGATGTGAAGGTGGTGTTTGTGAGAACTCCGGTTGCTTCGAGATCCGCATTGGCCACCTGGTACGGCCCAATGAGATGGCACAACGCGTTGTAGGGCACCACAAGGCCAACCATGTTGCGAGCGCCGAGGTTCACAATGATGTGGTCCTTGACCGCAACAAGCGTGCCATCGGCGTCAGCCCCAAGGGTGATGTGGTGTATCTGCTCACGAGCGTGAGCGTCTGCGGTCAGGTTCTCGAAGCGGTCGGCGATCCATCGAACAGGCCGGCCGAGATCATGCGCAGCGAACGGAACGAGCAGTTCCTCAACAACGAGGATGCCCTTCTGCCCAAAACCGCCACCGACATCAACCGACTGCACGCGCACGTCGTCGACCGGCAGACCAATCGACTCGGCGACATGGTCGCGGACTCGGTGGGGAGTCTGAGTAGTCGACCAAATCGTCAAACTGCCGGTAAACGGATCTTGCTGTGCGACAAGGCCTCGGGTCTCGATCGGGGCACACACGTACCGCTGGGTCGAAAACGTCTCGGTGATCACTGCAGCGGCTGAGGCAAGCGCGGCGTCGGTATCGCCCTTGCCGTGGCGGACATGCACGCCGATGTTGTCGTCTTCGCCAAGAAGCACAAGCGCAGCGTCTTCGGCCTGCGCTGCTTCGACGTCGATCACTGCCGGGAGCAATTCGTAGGTGACATCGATGACTTCGATCGCATCCTCGGCGAGGTAGCGCGTTTCGGCGACCACCATCGCCACGGGTTGCCCCACGTAGTTGACTTCGTCGGTGGCCAGAATCGGGGCCGGCTGAAGCTTGTTGACAGGATCGAGATCGGCGATGCCCGGGGGCACTCGGAGTTCCTCGGCGTTGAGCAAGGGCTTGATGCGATCAACGACCGACGCCCCGTCGTAGACGGCGACCACGCCGGGCATGGCTTGCGCGGCTGAGATGTCGATCGACGTGATGCGAGCGTGAGCCTCGGTGGATCGGAGGAAGGCAACCTCGGCGGCATCTGGCACGTGGAGATCGTCGGTGTAACGACCAGCCCCACGCAGGAGCCGATCATCTTCGACTCGGGGTACAGATTGACCAATGAGCCAGTCGTTTGGTTCGGTACTCATTCGCTCACCTGCCCCGACGAGGAGTCGAGCGAGACTGGGACATCAATCGGCAAGCCAAGTGCTTGGCGAGCCGCCTTGCGGATGTTTACGTATCCGGTGCACCGGCAGTACGAACTGTCGACGCAGTCTTGAACCTCGGCCTCGGTTGGTGCCCGACCATTTGCCTGCGATTGCTCTCTCAGCGAAGTCACCGACATCACAAACCCCGGCGTGCAGAATCCGCATTGCAGCCCGTGCTGATCGGCGAACGCCTGCTGAACCGCTGTCAGCTCGTCGCCAGGGCCCGCTAACCCTTCGATCGTGCGGATGTCGCGGCCGTCCACCTGGGCGGCCAATATCAGACACGACCGGACGGGTTGGCCGTCAAGTTGAATCGTGCACGCCCCGCATGCTCCCTGCTCACAACCGACGTGGGTTCCGGTGAGGCGGAGGCGGTGACGAAGAAAGTCGGTCAGCAGCAGGCGTGATTCGATCTCCGCAGTTACCGATTCGCCGTTCACCGTGAACGAGATCGTGTGCCTTGCGGTTGGTTCTGCGGTGGGTGGTCCAGATGGTTCGAGATCGCTCACGTCGAGCCTCCTCTTCGGGCTTCAGCAATCGCCCAAGCTTCGCTCACTGACTCTGTGGCGAGGCGTGCTGCGAACTCCCGACGTGCGTCAGCCGTGGCGTGCACGTCGTCGTTGGGATGAATGGATGCATCGAGTTGCGCAAGCACAGCCTCACTGAGCGACGGTGTCGACGCTCCGTTGATTGCGGCTTCGACGACTGCGGAGCGCTGCGGGCCGGGTCCGAGGCCAAAGAGAACGACCACCGAATCGCGGGCGACACCTCCCTCGACAATCAAGCGCGTGACCACTCCAGCCGTAGCAAAGTCGCCGGTTCTCGTGGCGAACTCGCTGATGGCCCAACCTGTTTCGGCTCGAAGCGTCGGGTAGTGGGCGCTCGTGATCAACTCGCCCGGCTCTAGCGAAGTCATAAAGGGACCGGTAAGCAGGTCGTCGATCGGGACAACTCGTTCACCGTTCGGCCCCGAGACCGTGACGGATGCGTCGAGCGCAATCGAAACCGCAGGGAGCTCAGCCAAGGGATCGTTGTGGGCGAGGCTGCCACAGAGGGTTCCTCGATTCCGGATCTGCGCATGGCCGATGAGGCCGATGGCTTCGACCAAGAGTGGCCAACCGCCGAGAACACCTGTGTTGCCTGCCACCTTGGCCTGTGTGACCGCAGCACCGATCGTGAGACCTTCGCCGTCGACGGTGATGGTGTTGAGCGCATCAATCCGGCCGATATCGACCACGAGTTCGGGCGACGCGAGACGAAGATTGAGCAGCGGCATGAGCGACTGGCCACCGGCGATGACTCTCGCATCGGTGTCACCGTTGAGGAGCTCGACCGCGTGGTCAACCGTCGCCGCAGCCACATAGTTGAAGGGTGGCGGCTTCATGGCGCCACGCTATGTCTCCTCCGCTCGAAGCGCCAAAGAGCGTTGCGGCTGCCCTACGCCACAATCTCGTTGACCAGTTGAGCGACCCAGCCGGGTTGTTCGATCTGCACCGAGTGGCCGCCGCCCTCTGCGATTCGTGGGTCGTCGACGTGGGCCGCGATCTCATCACGGCTCACCATCGGATCTTGGCTGCCCGCTCCAAGAATCACCTTCGCACCGTTCGGCGAAACGTTCGAGAGCCGAGCGCCGGACATGAGGGCCTCCATGTCGACGGGGTTCTGAGCGAACGTGGCCGGGTCTTGGGCCAGGCGCCACCCGTCGTCTGCTTCCACGACCGAATTCGCAACGGCGGGGTGATCAGTGTCGACGAGGCCGTCGAGTCCAGCGACTCGCAAGAAGCGCGCCACTGCTTCGTGTCGGGACTCGAAGAAGCGAACACCTCGGCCGGCCATCTTGGCCATGCCGGCGATGTCGTCGCTGGTCCACGTCATCTTGATGCCGATGCCGATGACCGCTCGTACCGCTGGCCGGTAGAACCCAGATGCCAAGCACAGCGCCACCACTCCCCCAAGCGAATGACCGACAATCACGGTGTCTTCACCCGGGTCACACTGGGCGGACACTGCAGCCGCCAAACCACCGAGGCTGTAGTCGCCCGACCAGCCGGCCTGTCCGTGGCCGGCCAAGTCAAGCGCTCGCACGTCACCGGGCCACTCGAGTTCGCGTTCGACGTCGGCCCACACACCAGACGTGGCTCCCATGCCGTGCAGCAGCAACAACGTGGTCATGTCCCGTCCTCACTGACGTCCCAGCGAACCGGTAGCGATTTGAGGCCCTGCTGGAAGTTGGACTGGAGCCGAACCGGATCACCCGCAAGCTCGAGCCGTCCAAGCTGCCGATTGAGCTCACCGAGCATCGAGTTGACTTGTCGCCGGGCCAAGTGTGCTCCCAGGCAGAAGTGCGGTCCGAAGCCAAACGACACGTGATCGTTGTTGGCCCGACCCAGGTCAAGCTGATGCGGATCATCGAACACGCTGGGATCGCGGTTGGCGGCCATGTGATACACCGCGACCTTGTCGCCGGGCTTCATGGCGACGCCGCCCAACTCGACGTCGACCGTCGCCGTGCGACGGAAGTGAATCACTGGCGGCCAGAACCGAAGAAGCTCTTCGACGGCTGACGGCAGCAGGTCGGGATCCGCGAGCAAACGCTCGTATTCACCGGGGTGCTCGATGAGCGACAGCACGGCGCCCGGAATGCCGTTGCGAAGTGTCTCGTTGCCTGCCACGGCAAACAGAAAGAACAGCGTTTCGAACTCTTCGTTCGACACGCTCGTGCCATCGAGTTCGGCCTGCAGCAGGAGCGACATGATGTCGTCTCCGGGCTCGCGGCGCTTCAACTCGGCGAGCTCGTGGGCGTAGGCATACATGTCGGCGAGCCCGGCCCGGCTTCTCGGGTCGGGCAGCGTGCCGTCGGCTGCTGGCACGGGCCGCAACGCCAGCGCCCGACGAGCCATGTCGGTACCGGCCTCAGCATCAAAGGATGCCGAGCCTGCGTAGTCGACGTCCTGATAACCAATCACTCGGTTCGACCAGTCATACAGCAGCCCTCGATCTTGCTCAGGGACGCCAAGCACCGACGCCAACACCGCGACCGGGAGGTCAGCGACGACGTCGGCGACCAGATCACAGCTGCCACGGTGGGCGACTGCAGCGACCATCGCTTGTGCTCGCGCCGCAATCTCGTCCTCGAGTAGCGCAATGGCCCGGGGCACGAAGGCCTTCGCCAACAGGCCACGCAGTCGGTTGTGCTCCGGCGGGTCTTGGTTGAGCATCATCCGCTGAGCAAATGCGAGATCGCTCGGCGGAGGTGTGCGCAGCTGCGTTCCCCCAGCGTGACTCGAGAACGTCGCTGCATCCTTCAACACACGTTTGGTCTCGGCGTGGCCCAGCACGGCCCAGAAGCCCGGGCCCTCGGCCGACCCATGCAGTGATGGCTCTGGCACCCACACCACAGTCCCCGACTCCCGCAGTCGATCAACAGCGTCGTGGGGAGCTCCGTCGACATAGGTCGCCGAGTCGTACAGAGCGAGAACATCGGCAGCGTTGGGCACGGCCCCAACACTAGAGAGCGTCAGTCGGTGGTCAAGTCAGTCGCCGGTCAAGTTGAGCAACAGCGCTTGGAGCAGCAGCGACTCATTCGGGTTGCGCACCATGGCGTCGCTGGCCTGCTTGATGGCGATGAATGCGACGTCGGCAGTTGGGCTCGGGCCCTCGACGAGAACATCTCGATAGTGACGACTGAGCGTTGCCAATCCAAAGCGCAGCTCATCAGTCCGCAGCCTGCGAACCTCGCGCTTGTGACGAGCGACGAGATCGGATCGGCCAGAGCCGCGCTCGCCCGTCACCTCGACACGAGCATCGAGCTCGGCAATCTCGATCAGTTGCTGCGCTTCGAGTGCTTCGGTGGCGCCGTCCATCGCCGCCCGCAGCTCATCGACCAGTGTCACGACAGCGGCACCGGTTCCATTGAGCCGTGACGGCACGCTCTGCCAGAGCTCCGCCCGCTGGGCCAGCGCCTCATCGGTTGCGAGGAGCCGAGCCCGAGACAAGTCACCGTTGGCGGCCGCAGCCGCCGCTTTGGCTCGCTTCGGATTGACGCCTTCGGTCACGAGCATGGTCACAATCAGCTGCTCGGGCACGGCGACGAAATCGATCGTCACACACCTCGATGCAATCGTGATGATCTCGGGCGGAACCTCTTCGGCCAAGAGGACGAACACCGTCGAGGGCGGTGGCTCCTCGATCACCTTCAGCAACTTGCCGATGGCTGCCTCCTCGATGGCATCGACGCCGCCGATCACGATGATCTTGCGCGGTCCCTCGACGGGCGACACGGTGCCATGGCGAATGATCTGTTCTGCTTCGGTCACCCGCAATGCCGCACCCTCGGCCTCGACCACGGTGAGATCGGGATGCGTCCCAGCCAGACTCAGCCGGCGATGGCGTTCAGCGGCTTGGCCGTCGGAGCCCTCCGACAGCAGTAACGCCGCAAACCCAAAGGCGGCCTGCATGCGCCCGCTCCCTCGTGGTCCGACAAACAGGTAGGCGTGCACCGGCGCAGCTGCGGCGGCTTGTAACTGCGCGATTGCCGTTCCCTGCCCGACAACTGCGGAGAAGACGTCGTCGGTTGCCGTGGTGCCGCCGTCGATGAGACTCATGTGTCGTCCCAACCAAATCGATCGGCGAGCGCACTCCACACTCGCTCAGATACCTCAGCGATTGACCCAAGTGCTTCCAGCACAACAAACCGATCTGGTTCGGCTGCCGCCAGCTCGAGGTAGGTGGCGTGGACGAGTTGATGGAACTCGTCGCCTTCTTGTTCGAGACGATCGCTGCTCCGTCGCCCTCGAGGACCCGCGCCGGGTGGACAATCGAGAAGCACGACGACGTCGGGCCAACGACCGGCAAGCGCCCATTCGTTGACCGAACGGACGGCGTCAACCCCAAGCCCACGAGCACCGCCCTGGTAGGCAAGCGACGAGTAGGCCGTGCGATCAGAGACGACGTGACGCCCACTCTGCAATGCAGGCTCAACGAGCTCTTCGACATGCTGCGCCCGGTCAGCGGCCATCATGAGTGTTTCGGCTCGAGAGCCAACAGGTGCCTCGCCAACACCGAGCAGGAGCTTGCGCAGCTGCGCGCCGAGCTCAGTACCACCCGGCTCGAGGGTCAGAAGCGCATCGATGCGCTTGGCCAGAATCTTGGCCTGCGTGCTCTTACCCGAACCTTCGCCACCCTCGAACGCGATGTAGAGGCCTGCCGACACGGCAGCACTCAGAATGCGTCGTTCTCGGGGTTGACCCCGAGCTGGGCATCGCTCGCATCGACGTCAGGCTGCGGCGCGGCATCGGCGTCTGTGTCGTCGGCCGTGGCCACCGCCTTCTTGGCCGCAGCCTTCTTCTTCGTAGCCTTCTTTTTGGTCGACTTCTTCTTGGCTGCAGCCTTCTTCTTCGTAGCCTTCTTCTTTTTGGTGGCCTTCTTCTTCTTCTTCGGGCCGCCGTCCGCAGCCACCTTGATGCGACGCTCGATCAACAGCTCGGCTGCTCGGTCGATCGTGAGGTTCTCTTCGGTGTCACCCTTACGCAGGCTGGCGTTGACTTCGCCGTCGGTCACATACGGACCGAAGCGGCCGTCCTTGAGCTGCACCTCGGCACCAGTGACAGGGTCTTCACCCACGATCTTCACCGGCTTGGCGGCAGCTTGACCACGACGACGCTTGGGCTGGGCCATCACCTCGAGCGCCTTCGGCAGCTCGAGCGTGAGGAGCTCAGTTTCTTCTTCGAGACTTCGTGAGTCCTTCTTGGTGTTGCCTTCTTCGTCGACGAAGATCTTCTCGATGTAGGGGCCGTATCGGCCGTTGTAGGCCGTGATGACGCCCTGGTCCGCGGGGTCGGTACCGATCTCGCGAGGAAGCTTCAGCAGCTCGACCGCTTCTTCGAAGGTGAGCTCTTCGGGCTTCATTGTCTTGAACAATGAGCTGGTCTTTGGCTTCTCGCCGGTCTCGGCGTCGTGATCGCCCATCTGGACGTAGGGCCCGAAGCGGCCAGCCTTCACAAAGACGGGAAGCTCGGTCTCAGGGTGGGTGCCCAGTTCGCGATCGCTCTTCGGCGCGTCGATCAGCTCGACGGCACGTTCTGGGGTGAGCTCATCGGGCGCAAGATCGTCCGGGATCGACGCCCGATCTTCACCCCGTTCGAGATACGGGCCGTAGCGACCGACGCGAGCCACGATGGCGACCCCGTCTTCGTCACCACCGATGGGAATCGAGTTGACGGCTCGGGCATCGATGTCGCCGAGGCGCTCGTTGACCTTCTTCTGCAGGCCCTCATCGGCATCGCTGCCGAAGTAGAACTCGGTGAGCCACGGGACGGTCTCTTTGCCACCACCGGCGATGGAGTCGAGATCGGTCTCCATCTTGGCCGTGAAGGCGTAGTCGACGAGGTTCGGGAAGTGCTGTTCGAGCAGACCGGTGACGGCAAAAGCCTTGAAGCTCGGAACAAGGGCCGAACCCTTCTTCCACACATATTCACGGGCCTGGATGGTGCCCATGATCGATGCGTAGGTCGACGGGCGGCCCACCTCGAGCCGTTCGAGCTCTTTGACCAGCGAGGCCTCGGTGTAGCGAGCTGGAGGTTGCGTGTCATGACCAGCAGCCTCGAGCGACTCGACCGTCGCCCCGTCACCCTCATTCAGAGGAGGCAAGAGCTGTTCGGCTGCCTCTTCGGCGTCCTTGTCGTCTTCGTCTGTTGACTCTTTGTAGACCTTCAGGAATCCCTGGTGCGTGATGACGGTGCCGGCCGTTGAGAACGTGGCCTGACGTCCGTCAGTGGCTTCGACACCGAGACGCAAGGTGACGGTTTCGCCAGTGGCGTCCGTCATCTGCGACGCAACTGTGCGCTGCCAGATCAGCTCGTAGACCGCCAAGTCCTGCTTCGATAGCTCGCTTGCGACTTCTTCTGGCGTACGAAAGCGATCGCCAGATGGCCGGATCGCCTCGTGAGCCTCTTGGGCGTTCTGCGTTTTGCCCTTGTAGACACGAGGACCGTCGGGGAGGAACTCCTCGCCGAACCGTTCTTGAATCTGGCCGCGAGCAGCGGCCACGGCTTGGTCAGAGAGCGTGGTCGAGTCGGTTCGCATGTAGGTGATGAAGCCCCGCTCATACAGACCTTGAGCGACCCGCATCGCCGGCGACGAACCGAGGCGCAGCTTGCGGCTGGCCTCCTGCTGGTAGGTCGAGGTGATGAACGGTGCGGCAGGGCGACGCCGATACGGCTTTGCCTCACGGCTCCTGACCGTTGCCGGTCGCTTGGTGAGCGCCTCAACCAGCCCGTTGGCCTTGGCTTCATCGAGGTGAATGGCGCCCTCACGTGAGAGCTTGCCGTCTTGACCGAAGTCTCGACCAGTCGCGACGCGTGCGTCGTCGACTTCAACGAGCAAGGCTTCGAACGGACGCTCGGCCTCGGCGGCGTCGAACGTGCCTTTGACGTCCCAGTAGTTGGCCGAGCGGAACGCCATGCGCTCACGCTCTCGCTCCACCACGATGCGGGTTGCGACGCTCTGCACACGGCCAGCCGACAACTTCGGCATGACCTTCTTCCACAGAACCGGCGACACCTCGTAGCCATAGAGACGGTCGAGCAGACGACGAGCTTCCTGGGCGTCGACGAGGTGACGATCGAGCTCCCCTGGTGACTCAATCGCTCGATGAATCGCTTCGGGCGTGATCTCGGTGAAGACGATGCGCTTGACCGGAACCTTCGGGTTCAACACCTGCGTGAGGTGCCACGCGATTGCTTCTCCCTCGCGATCCTTATCGGTGGCAAGAATGAGCTCGTCCGCATCCTTCATCAATGACTTGAGCTTGCGGACTTGGTCCTTCTTGTCTGCCGAAACGACGTAGAGGGCCTTGAAGTCGTTGTCGACATCGATGCCGAGCTTTGACCACTTCTCGGACTTGTACGCGGCAGGCACATCGGCGGCGTTGCGAGGCAAATCGCGGATGTGTCCGATCGAAGAGTCGACGATGTAACCATCGCCGAGAATCTCGGAGATCTTCTTGGTCTTCGCTGGTGATTCGACGATGACGAGGGCTTGGGGCACAGCGGGGAGGGTAGGAAGTCAGAGAGTGTTTTTGCGAACACCCAGGGAGAATTGATGGACGATTGAGGATGACACAGTCGCGGTAACGACGGCGGGCAAGCGTCAAATAGATGCCTCGACCGGCTCGGCTTCGGCCGCTCCAGCAGTGTCCGGCACGCTCTTCGCAGGAGGAGCTCCTCGAAGGATGACTGCGCCGAGGATGGATGCCGCCAACGAGGCGAAAAGAATACCGAGCGTTGCCTGGTCTTTGATCGCATCGTTGTCGGTGAAGGCCAGATTGTTGATGAACAGAGCAACCGTGAAGCCGATACCGGCGACGGCGCCAGCACCCAGGACATGGCGCATGGTGACACCCTCGGGCAGCACCGCCGCACCAGATCGAGTGGCGAACACCGAGAACACGTAGATGCCGAGCGGTTTACCTATCACCAGGCCGACCACGATGCCGATGCTCACTGCCGAGGTGGTGGCTTCTCGGATCGCCTCGCCTGAAAGCGACACGCCCGCATTGGCCAACGCGAAGATCGGGATGACGAAGAAACTGGTCCACGGGCTGACCAGCGAGAGCTGTCGGCTGCAGACTGACACCGACTCGCGCAGTTTCCAGTTGGCGTTGCGGAGCCCAGCGGGGTCGGCGGTGTCGCCCGAGATGAGATCTTCGAGCGACTCGAAACGACGCGGACCGACAAGGGGTCGGGCTGGCGTCAGCATGCCGAGCGCCACACCAGCAATGGTGGCGTGCACCCCCGAACGGAACGTGGCGTACCACACGAAGATGCCCACGATGATGTACATCGGGGTGTACCAGATCTTCATCCGCTGCATGGCGACGACGGCCACCAACCCGAGCAAGGCGTAAATCAACCAGTTGAAATAGATCGTGCTCGTGTAGAAGATCGCAATCACCATGATGGCGCCGATGTCGTCGACGATCGCAAGCGTCAGCAGGAACAGCTTCAGCTTTTTCGGGATGCTGTTGCCGAGAAGGGCGAGGACGCCGACAGCGAACGCAATGTCGGTGGCCATGGGGATGCCCCAGCCATCGATGCCTTCGCCACCGATGTTGATGGCTGCGAAGAGTGCGGCGGGCACAACCATGCCGCCGATCGCTCCAATGGCCGGAAGGGCAGCAATCTTTGGATCACGTAGGTCGCCAACGACCAACTCGGACTTGATCTCGAGACCGACAACAAAGAAGAACAGCACCATGAGGGCGTCGTTCACCCAGATCTCGAGCGGGAGGCCGTGGCCGTCGTGCAGGAAGGGCATCCACGAACCGATGGCAATGTCGACTTCGGTTTCCCAGAAGTGGTGGTAGCTGTCGCTCCACGCAGAGTTGGCCCAGATCAGGGCAACGGCTGTGGCGACGAGAAGCAGCACACCAGAGGCCGCTTCCTGGGCGAGAAAGCGGACCATCGGCCTGGCAACGGTCTTGGCAAGACGCGTGTCGCCGCCACTCCACGCTTCTCGTCGAACTTTGATTGACGATTCGGACACCGGGACATCGTACTTTCGGGCGGGGACCCCTAGGCGATGGGGGCTCTAGATCCTGTCCTATCGGCAGGAAAAGCGATGTAAGTAGAGCGTCGCCCTTCTCCGCACTTTGACCGCTCGACGGTCGAATGGGTACGTTCTTCGGATCCACGGGGCTCGATTGGCCCCTAGACCCAGGAGCACCAACATGCGCGAAGCCGTCTTTGTTTCGTACGCCCGCACCGGATTGGCCAAGGCCGGCCGTGGCGGATTCAACCAGACGCCAGCCATGTCCATGGCTGCCCACGCCATCAAGCACGCCGTCAGCAAAGCTGGTGTCGAGCCCGAAGCCGTCGAAGACGTCGCTCTCGGCAACGGTGCCCACGGCGCCGGCAACCTCGGCCGATTGGCCGGGCTTCTCGCCGGCCTGCCCGTGACAACAGGTGGCAACACCATCCAGCGTCACTGCTCGTCCGGACTCAACTCGATTGCCGTTGCCGCCAACCACATCAAGATGGACTCCGCAGATGTCGTCGTCGCTGGTGGCGTCGAGTCGATCTCGATCCCCAGCCCCGGCATGGGTGGCGAGGTCAACATGGACCCAGAGCTCACGCTCAAGTACCCGGCGATCTACATGGCCATGATCGAGACCGCCGACATCGTCGCCGAGCGCTACAACGTGAGCCGCGAATACCAGGACGAGTACTCGCTCGAATCGCAGGTCCGCACGGCCGCTGCTCAGGAGAACGGTCTCTATGAAGACGAGATCGTGCCAATGGAAACCAAGATGAAGCTCGTCGACCGCGAGACCGGCGAAGAGTCCATCGTCGATTACACCGTCGACAAGGACGAGTGCAACCGTCCGAGCACCACGATCGAAGGCCTCGCCAAGCTCAAGCCAGTCCGTGGCGACGGCAACTACATCACCGCCGGAAACGCCTCACAGCTTTCCGACGGCGCAGCCGCTGTGGTGATGATGTCTGACGAAGAAGCATCTCGACGCAACATCGAGCCCATGGGTGCCTTCAAAGGTTGGGCTGTCGCTGGCTGCGAGCCAGACGAGATGGGCATCGGACCGATCTACGCCGTCCCGAAGCTGCTCAAGCGTCATGGCCTGACCGTCGACGACATCGACATCTGGGAGCTCAACGAGGCATTCGCCAGCCAGTGTCTCTACAGCCGTGACACGCTCGGTATCGACCCCGAGAAGTACAACGTCAACGGTGGTTCGATCTCGATCGGTCACCCGTTCGGCATGACGGGCACCCGCTGCGCCGGACACATCCTGCAAGAGGGCAAGCGCCGTGGCGCCAAGCTCGGCGTTGTCACGATGTGCATCGGTGGCGGCCAAGGCGCCGCCGGCCTCATCGAGATCTACTAACTCCGTGGAGGGGAGGGGTCACCCGCTTGCTCCTATTCGCTTCGCTCAGAAGTCGCGGCGTTCGGGCAACCCGTCCCCTCCACTCTTCAGTTCGTAGCTGACACTATGGCGTCCTCGCTCAACGCCTTGAGAGCGTTCCTCACGCTCGCTGTGCAAGCTTGGTCGGCGGAGCTGTGCGTTGACGAAAAGTACCTGACCCCTACCAGGCGATCGTCCAGTACGCGTGGCGAGGGACGAGCCAGCCCCGAGCGTGCGAGCCGATCGCGAGTAGCGGCTCGGCGAAGCCGACGCCCAAGTGATAGCTCTCCGTGCGCAACGGCCGCCCGGAGGGCAATCAGCGCTGGACGCGCAACTCGAGCGTCGTGCCGTCTGGACCGGTGACGTACTCCATCTCGCCCCGAGTCAGCTCTTTCATGAGCGGCACCCCGAATCCGCCCTCGATCAACAGACGATCGGGGTGCGTGATCTCGGGAATCTCTGGCGCATCATCAATGCCGTTGCCGCCGTCGACCACGGTGAGAGCAACGAAGTCGGTACCGGCGGCGCACTGCATCTGCACTCGAGGCGTTGTGGGCATCTCTTCGTCGTCGGCGCGGCGCTGGTTAGCCTGAATGGCATTGGTGGTCGCTTCGGAGGTGACCCAACGAAGATCGTCGAGACGGTCGCCATCAAGAGAACCCAGCGCAGTGGCGGCAGCAGAGACAACCATGCGAACGACGGTCACCATGTCGACGCTCGACGGAATGTCGATCTCGACGCAGCTGTCGTCCTGCGGATCGGTCATCAGACTCGCACCGAGCGACGCCACGCGCTGTAGGACGCAATCGAGCCAGAGGTGGGCCGAACCATCCACGGCCACGGGTGGAGCTCAGCGGGTTGGATCGCTTCGGCTCGGCGGGCGAACCCGGGGACTGGGGCAAACGTGGTTGCCACCGAACGCCCGGCGAGTTCGGCCGTCGGCTCTCCTCGATAGATCTCCAGCTGTCGGGTCGTGGCCAGGCCCGCCAGCGTCTCGGTCAAGAACACAAGGCGCTTCGACGAGAGCATCAGTCGTTCGAGCAAAGGCTCATCAAACACAAACACCACCGGAAGCTCCGGATTGGCAGCCAACGCCGGATCGTGGTCGCCGAGCGACTCGGCGGTGATCCACACCGCGTCGGGTGGAGAAATGTGGTGCGGGGCGTCGGGTCCGGCCGTGCGTTCGAGATTCGGGTCTGACTTCAAGAGCGCCAGCGCATCGAGACGCTCGGTCGACGGATCGCTCGGCCAGTCTTCGACGGGGCAGGCGTGGACGAGATCGCACGAAGCGCACAAACCTGGCGCCCGCTTCTCAACCTGCCAACGGCTGAAGCCGTAGGCCTTCGACGAGCCGACCCCGGTTGTCCATTGCCAGCCCAATCGATTCGCCGCTCGCGACCCGTCGAGCAGGTGGCGGAAGAACACGTCTTCGCCGTCTTGCCAGGGGCGCTGCTGTCGCACGGCCCAATGGCTGGCCAACCACATGCGGGTTTGGTTGACGAGCCAACCTTCTTCTTCGAGTTCGTCGACGGTCAGTTCGAGGCAGGCGAGATCGCGATTCCAGCCTTCGAGACCGACCTCTCGGTCGCCATCGCCGCCAACAGCGACGGCGATCTCGTTGCGAACACCGTGTCGGGTTCGATGACCGAGACGGGCATACCAGTGCCGAGCGAACTCCTGCCACATGAGCTCGTCGCGAAACTTGTCGACGTCGCGCCCTGGTCCCTCACTCACGGCGTCCCACACGTCAGCGAGATGCAGCAGACCATGGCGAATGTAGGGGGACAGCAGCGAGGCGCCGCGCTTGGGAATGGGGAAGACCTCGTTGCGACGCTGGGCGTAACCCTTCACGTCGAAGGCGGCCAGTGCCTTGTCGGCTGCTTCTTGCCCGCCGACGAAGCTGTCAGATCCGTTGACGTCATCGCACACCAGGTGCTTGAAGTGTTCTGAGACGTACGCCTCGGCGGCGCGGCGGCCGGGCTCGGGAGATGGGAGCGCGGTCAACCGTTGGCCCTCCGACGAATGCGAATGGGTCCCTTTGCGGTTGAAGGGTCCACGACGTGGCCTTTCTGAGTGATGTCCACCGAGTCAGAGGCAACCAGCCGGCGGGCGGCGGCCCGAGTTGGCTCCATCAGCTCTCGCCATCCATCATCCCCCGGTTTTCCCAGCTGACCGTGGACCTGACGCGCAACTTCTGACGGGCAGATCGTCGTGCCGGCCTTCCGCTTCTCGAGGAGCGCCAAAATTGCGTCTTCGAGCTGTCGATCGATCGGCTGGATCTTGCGTGTGCGGCAGCGATCTGAGCAGTAGCGGATCTCGTCCCAATTGCGCTCCCACTTCTTGCGCCACTCGATCGTGCGGCCACACGACGCGCAGATTTTCGTTTCGTCCTGCGGCGAGGGGCGAGATCGACGAGACATCCGACTCCATTCTGCCCCACCCTCCCCAACCCCACACCCGTTCTGGAGTTCCCCACCGGCGTTTTAGACGGCTGGCGCCTCCAGTTCGCACACCTTTCCCGATCTGGAGTGTCCCACCGGCGTTTCAGACGGTAGAAGCCTCCAGTTCGAGACAGCTGACGGCGAGTTGGAGTTAACTGAGACGATGGCGCCGCTCGAATTGCAGTTGTATTCACTCGAGCTGCCCTCGTACCTCGCCGAGGTTGCGACGCTCGCTCCGTGGGAAGCCGCCGACCGCTTAGCTGACGTGCTCGTCGGCCTCGCCCACGCGTTTGGGGACGACTTCGTTCGAACGGGTGACTCGATTGTCCATACTTCTGCGGAGGTTCACCCGTCAGCGGTCTTGACCGGGCCCGTCGTGGTCGAAGCTGGTGCGGTGGTCGGCCCGCATGCTCGGCTCCGTAATGGTGTGTATCTCGGCCGTGGATGCGTGGTTGGCCCGTCGACCGAGGTGAAGTCGAGTTGGGTCTTTGAGGATGTAGCGCTCGCCCACCTCAACTACGTCGGTAACAGCGTCATCGGTTACGGGACCAACATCGAAGCAGGGGCCGTGCTCGCCAATCACTTCAACGAGCGCGAGGACAAGTCGATCTCGGTGCTCATCAACAACGAGGTTCATCACACCGGATTGACCAAGTTCGGTGCCGCTGTCGCGCCCGTTTGTCGTATCGGCGCGAACGCCGTCACCACGCCGGGCACCTACCTTGCGCCTGCCTCGATCGTCGGGCGACTCGAGCTCGTCGACCACCTCGCCGACCGCTGATCTGGAGTCTCACACCGGCGTTTTAGACGCTGGGGCACTCCAGTTCGCAGGCCTTGTCCGATCTGGAGGCTGATACCGGCGTTTCAGACGGTGGGGCACTCCAGTTCGAGGTGGGTCCCGGGAGAGCTGCCGGGAGAGCTAGAGCTTGCCGGCGTCGAGGGCGACGAGTACTTCGCGGGCTCGGGCTCGCACGTCGTCGAGATCCTTGAGCCGACGAAGCCCACCGAGCTGGCGAGCCATGCGGTGGTTGCCAGCGAACTCCTCGGCATTGCGATCGAGGAAATCCCAGTAGAGCGTTGTGAACGGACACGCCTTCTCGCCGGTGCGCTTCTTCGGATCGAAGACACACCCCTTGCACGAGTCGCTCATCTTGTTGATGTAGGCGCCGCCCGAGGCATAGGGCTTGGTGGCCATCCGCCCGCCGTCGGCGTGGAGCGCCATGCCGATCACGTTCGGCAGCATCACCCACTCGGCACCATCAACGAAGCTGGCCCACATCCACTCGGTCATGGCCCAGGGGTCGACGCCCGAGGTGAGCGCAAGGTTGCCGAGCACCATGAGGCGCTGGATGTGGTGGGCATACCCGTGGTCATGCACATGCCGTAGTGCACCGGCAACACAGGCCATCGAGGTCTCGGCCTCGCCGAGGAATACCGGCGGTACCGGACGTTGGGCTGCCAGTTGGTTGCCGTCGCGATAGTCGGGCATCCAGAGCCAGTAGACGCCCCACACGTACTCCCGCCAGCCGATCACCTGGCGCACGAAACCCTCGACGGAGTTGATCGGTGCGCTGCCTTCTCGGTAGGCAACCTCGGCTGCTTCAGCTACTTCGAGCGGTGTGAGCAAGCCGAGGTTCATCGACGACGACAACGTTGAGTGCGCGAGCTTCCACTCCTCCTGGAGCATGGCGTCTTCGTGCGGACCAAAGGGAGCGAGTCCGGTGGCGATGAACTTATCGAGCCGCTGCTTTGCCTGGGCCCGGGTGACGGGCCAAGTGCCGTCCGGTTCGGCGCCCCAGACATCGAGGTCAGACATGCGATTCAGCACATCTCGATCGATGTCGTCGTGCTCGAAGCTGGTGATCTCGGGCCACGAGCGCCCGTCCTTCGGCGGCGGCTCGCGGTTGTCATGGTCGAAGTTCCACGCGCCGCCCGCGGGCTCGTCACCGTCCATCAGCAAGTCGAGCCGTTGCCGCTGCCAGCGGTAGAAGTCCTCCATCTTGAAGGACTTGCGAGGCTCGACCCACGCTGCGAACTCGTCGTAGTGGCACAGAAACTGATCATTGGCGATGGTCTGCACCCCGAGCCGTTCGAGCATCGCCCGCCCGTCCCAGCTCATCGGCTCCATCGCGATGACGGTCTCGACATCAAACTCGTCTGCGTGTGCCTTCAGTCCTGTTTCGAGGCTGGAGGCTTGCCGGTGATCGACATCGAACCCCTCGTCCCGCAACTCCGCAGCGAAGTGCGCCATCGACGACAACACGAGATGCAGGCGCTGACGATGCCAGCGCTTCGAACTGATCTTGGCGTGGCTCTCGACAAGGAGCACTCGGCAATCAGCCGGCGACTTGTCAGCGAGAGCGCCGACGGTTCGATTGAGCTGGTCACCGAGGATCCAGACGGTCGGGAGCGTCACGTCGTGGGTTCAGCGTCTGGCATGACGTAGCTGCAAGTGGCATGGGCGACCAAACGATCAGGTTCGGGCTCTTCGAAGAGTTCGACTGTGCCGAAGGCGACCCGGCGACCGAGCTTCATCAGTCGGCCTCGAGCCAACACGTCACGACCGATCGCCGGCCGAAGGAAGTTCATTTTGAGTTCGTTCGTGACGGCGAGCGGAACGACACCGGCCCGGGTGAAGATCGCGGCGTAGACGGCGAGGTCGGCGAGCGCCATCA
>CALJSB010000017.1 GCA_937976305.1 uncultured Acidimicrobiales bacterium | reverse complement strand
GAACCCGACCGCACCTCGAGCGGCTACCGCGACTACCCGTTGGAGGCCGTCGAGCGGGTGCGCTTCATCCGTGATGCCCAGGCGACCGGCCTCACGCTTGCCGAGATCTCATCGGTGCTTGAGCTGAAAGTCGCTGGCACGGCCTCGTGTTCGCACACGATGGCGCTGATCGACGGGCACGTCGATGCGATCGATGAGCAGATTGCACAGCTGCAGGCTGCTCGCCTCGAGCTGGTCAGCATGGCCGAGCGGGCCCGGTCGCTCGACCCTGCCAGCTGCACCGATCCCAATCGTTGCCAGGTGATCGCCGAGGCTCACGCCGAAGGCTGAGGGTACGGGGATCGAAGGGCTTGACCTTCCACCCCACTGGAAGCTTTACACTGGAGGAGTGCCTACCCCGGTAGCGACAAAGGCCGATCTGGCCATCGACGGAATGACCTGTGCCGCGTGCGCAAGTCGTATTCAGCGGCGCCTTGGCAAGCTTGAAGCCGTCACCGAGGCGCAGGTCAACTACGCAACCGGCCGGGCCTCCATCGCCCACGACGGCTCGGTTGCAGATGCCACGCTCGTCGAGACGGTGGAGGCGCTTGGCTACTCGGTAATCGAAAACGGTTCGGGAGACGACGCTGAGTCCGACCGGGCGGAAGAGCTTCGGCGCCGTCTCGTCGTCGCCGTCGTGCTCACTGTGCCCGCGTTGCTGATCTCGATGATCCCCGCTCTCCAGTTCGCCTCGTGGGACTGGGTGGTGGCCGCATTGGCAACGCCGGTCGTGTTGTGGTCTGGATGGCCATTTCATCGCGCTGCCCTCATGAACCTTCGGTTCGGCTCGACCACGATGGACACCCTCGTGTCGATGGGGTCGATGTCGGCGCTTGTGTGGTCCGCCGTTGTTCTCTTCACCGGCGCAGGCGAAGGACACATCTACTTCGAGACGGGCGCCGTCATCATCACGTTGATCTTGCTTGGCAAATGGCTCGAGCTCAGGGCCAAGCGGCACTCGGGTGCTGCCATACGCGCCCTTGCTGATCTCGGGGCGAAAGCGGCGACCCTCACCGACGGTCGAGAGATTGCGCTCGACGATCTTGGCGTCGGGATGCACTTCGTCGTTCGGCCGGGGGAACAGGTCGCTACCGACGGCCGAGTCGTTGAGGGAAACTCGGCGGTCGACATGTCGATGGTCACCGGTGAGCCGCTTCCTGTTGAGGTCGGTCCTGGTGATGACGTCATCGGCGCCACGATCAACACCAACGGATCGCTGGTCGTCGAAGCCACGAAGGTCGGTTCAGAAACAGCGCTGGCGCAGATCATTCGACTCGTGGAACTGGCGCAGGGGAGCCGGGCCGAAGTGCAGCGTCTCGCCGATCGCGTCTCTGCGATCTTCGTGCCCGTCGCAATCGTGGTTGCGCTGATCACCCTCGCCGCTTGGCTCGTCGTGGGAGACGGTGCGGGCGAGGCGTTCACCGCCGCAGTCGCCGTGCTGATCATCGCCTGTCCTTGTGCTTTGGGACTTGCCACCCCGCTGGCGATCCTGGTCGGAACCGGCCGTGGCGCCGAGCTTGGGATCATCATCAAGGGTGGCGAGGTCCTGGAAGACACGAGAGCGGTCGATGTTGTTGTGCTCGACAAGACCGGCACCGTTACCGAGGGCTCCATGGCAGTCTCCGACGTACGTTCGGCCGAACTGAGCGACGCTGATCACGCAACCGTGCATCATCTGGCTGCACTCGTCGAAGGCCGCTCGGAGCACCCCATCGCTCGAGCCATCGCCGCATCTGGGGCGGGCGTCCTCACAGGCTCATCCGGGTCTTCCCTCGAACTTGACGGCTTCGTCAACACGCCGGGCACCGGCGTTACCGCCCTCGCGGGTGGGACAGAGATTCGAGTTGGACGGCGCGAGTTGTTTGATGAGCTACCGGCGTCCGTCGTTGCGTTGGCCGAGGCTGCTGAAGAGCTCGGGTCGACCGCGGTCTTTGCTGGGCGTGACGGCACCGCCGAGCTTGTCTTCGTTGTCACCGACGTGATCAAGTCAACGTCGCCGGCAGCGGTTGATGCGCTGCGTCAACAGGGCCTGCACGTCGTGCTGCTCACCGGCGACAACCAACGCACCGCTCATGCGGTCGCCTCAGCAGTTGGCATCGACGCCGGCGTCGGCAACGTCATCGCCGAGGTATTCCCGTCCGACAAGGCGGCGGTAATCGAGAACCTGCAGCGCAACGGTGCTCGGGTTGCGATGGTCGGCGATGGCATCAACGACGCCCCAGCCCTCGCTCAGGCCGACCTCGGTATTGCCGTTGGCACGGGGACGGACGTCGCCATCGAGGCATCCGATCTCACGATCGTCAGTGGCGATCTGCGAGCCGTGGCCGAGGCGATCGATCTGTCGCGACGCACGCTCTCAACGATCAAGGGCAACCTCTTCTGGGCTTTTGCTTACAACGCGGCGGCCATTCCGCTCGCTGCGCTCGGCATTCTCAGCCCGATGATCGCGGCCGGAGCCATGGGCTTCTCATCGCTCTTCGTTGTCTCGAACAGCCTCCGACTCCGACGCTTCACCGGCGCACGACACTCACCCTCTGAAGGAACGACATGACCGCTACCCGTACCTACTCCGTGCCAGACATGAGCTGCGACCACTGCATCGCCGCAATCTCGGGCGAAGTCGGCAAGGTCCCGGGCGTCACATCTGTTGACGTTGATCTCGCAACGAAGGTCGTGACAGTTGCCGGTGGCGACGACCCGGCGATCGTTGCGGCAATCGACGAGGCAGGCTTTGACATCGCCTGATTGGCGACTCCGCCAGTTTCCCATCGGCAACTGGGTATTGCCGACCCGATCGGCCACGGCTGCGATACTTCTTGCCGATGACTGCCCCGCTCCACGACGTCGACCTCGTTCGACTGCCTCGTCGTCGGTTCTCCCCGGGACAGGCGGTGTTGCGCCGCGTCGGCTTCGCCCTGGCTCTTGTCGTTTTTGTTGCACTTGTCGTTCTGATCAGCCGCGATGGCTACGTCGATTCTGCGGGTGGCGAGATCTCGCTCTTGGATGCCATTTACTACGGGTCGGTCACCACGACCACGACGGGCTACGGCGACATCAGCGCCGTCAGCCCTTCGGCCCGTTTGATGGCCACGCTGCTCATCACCCCCGCCCGCATCTTGTTCCTGATTCTCGTCGTCGGCACGACGGTCGAGGTCCTCACTGATCAGTCCCGAACGCTGATTGCTACCCGTCGATGGAGGAAGCGCGTGCGCAACCATTACGTGATCTGTGGATTTGGCTCAACCGGCCAGGCGGCCGCCGCCGACTTGCTCGCTCGGGGCGTGAAGAAGGAAGAGATCGTCGTTGTCGACGCGTCCCCGGCAGCTCTCGAAGTGGCCGCAGAGCAAGAGTTCGTTTCGGTTGAGGGTGATGCCACGAAGAATGCCGTGCTGGAACAGGCGGGGATCATCGACGCTCGCAAGGTTGTCGTGGCGCCGAATCGTGACGACACCGCGGTGCTTATCACCCTCACCGTTCGCGAGCTCAACAAGACGGCCCACATCGTTGCGGGTGGTCGAGAGCAGGAGAACCTCCACTTGCTTCGCCAGGGCGGTGCCGACGAGGTGATCGATGCAACGGCGGCGGTCGGCCGGATGCTCGGTCTCGCTACGCACACGCCTGAAGCGGTCGGGGTGCTGGACGATCTCATCGCCGCTGGTACTGGCATCGAACTCGCCGAAATCGAGTTGGCGCAGGGCCAGCGTCCACCGGCCGGCTGTGCGATTGTTGCCGTCATTCGAAACGGGAAGCGCATGTCGCTCCACGACATCGATGCCGACGCTTTGGTGGTTGGTGACAGGCTCATCATCGTGCGCGAGACCGGGTTGCCAGCCGAGCACTAGCGAGCTCAGCCACACCAGGCCAGCGGAGCTGATTGCTTGCTAGGGGTGTGGCCCGAGATCGGCCCACACCGGTTGGTGGTCGCTCGCTCGCGTGTCGTTGACCACCCCGCTGGCCACTCGCACCCACGGCTTGTCGGCAATGCCTCGGGCATAGAGGTGGTCGAGCGTGAACGGTCTTCCGAAACGCCGGAATGTCGGCTCGCTTGCCTTGGTTGCCCGCGTGAAGGCGGCTTCGGCCAGCACCCGATCCGCAGCTTTGATTGCCAGCGGTGAGGCCGAGTTGAAATCGCCGCCAATCACCGTGGGTACCGGTTGGTTGGCCATGGGGTGGGTGGCAATCGTCTTGGCCTGTGCCGTGCGGCCCCGTCGGCGCATGTAGGCCGTCTCGAGATGGACGCTGATGGCAGAGATCGCCTGGCCATCGACCGTGATCGTTGCGTGTTGAGCACACCGGGGCTGGGGTTGGATCGGCGCAGTGCCCGGTAGCGAAATCGTCTCGGCATCGCTGATCGGCCAGCGCGACATCACGGCGTTGCCGAACGGTTTGCCTGTGACGCAGCTGTCGGCAACTGCTCCATAGGTGTGATCGAGGCCGAGCCCCTCGGCGAGCTCGGCGGCCGAATCGGGGCTCATCTCTTGCACGAGCAGAACGTCGGCCTCAGCAAGCTCGGGTGTGGTCTGAATCTCGTTGATGGCCTGGGAGATCTTTCGCCCGTGTTCGATGTTCCACGCCACCACTCGGATC
>CALJSB010000016.1 GCA_937976305.1 uncultured Acidimicrobiales bacterium | reverse complement strand
TCGACATCGCAACAGATGGCGAGGTCGGCGGCGTAGCCGAGGACCTCGGGGTGGTCGCTGCCGAGCCGATCGGTCCACCGGCCGATGCTCGCGTCGGCGATGGTCCGAAGTTCGGCATGGAAGGCGACGGGGTCCGGGTCGCGCCCGTCGAGGATCGACGACATGAAGTCCGCACACGCCTGGTCCTCGGCGCCGGGTCGAGTCGGTACGAACTCGATGCGGGCTCGGTCGAAGTGTTCGATGAGATGTCGTGCGGTTGCCGTTGCCGCAACGGCGCTCGCGGCGAAGAGGTGTTCGGTGTTGGCCTCGACCAGGCCAGCGGTTCCGTTCGATGTGCGCTGGATGACGAGGTGTTCGTTGAAGTCGAACCGAGTCGCTCCATCCGGTGAGTTCCCGAGGTCGAAGTTCTCCGGCCGCAGACCGTGGTCCTCACCCATCAGTGAGGCACGTGGGTGTTGGCGCTTGAGGTCGAACGCGTCGTCGAGTTCCTTCACGCAGATAATCCGGGGCACCCCGCGATCGAAGGCAACGGCGGCGGTGGTGAAGGCCCGGAAGACATCGATGACCACGGCGACCGTCTGCTGGGTCATGACTGGGCCGCGGCAATGCGTTGAGGGCCGGTGGCGAGTGCGACGACGGCGAGCACGAGCGACGCGATCAAGAAGGGGCCGAGCAAGATGAGATCGGCCCGCACGTTGTCGGACTCGCCAACAACCTGCCACTCCCAAACCCCGTAGAGGCCCCAGATTGCGCCGGCAGCGAGCGGCCAGGCACGAAGCAACGGCTTGGGGTCGCGCCAGCCTCGCAACAGGACCCATGCCGCAATCAGCACGAGGGCTGGACCAAAGCCGAACCAGGGGTTGATCATCTGGCGCCGCTCACGTCAGAGCCGCTCGATCTCGTCGAGGATGAGCACCGCCGCTCCCGCTTCTCGTGAAGCCGGCACATCAACAGTTGCCCGCAGTCGCCACTCGTCGTTGCCGTCAGGATCAGCGAGGATCTGGGTGACGGAGGTCGAGCCAGCCTCGTAGATGAAGCGCGCGCTCGAGCGGGCATCGGCGTCGGTCCCCATCGAGTCGTATTCCTCCCAGTACGGGGCCATCGCTTGCTGGATGCCTTCGAGGGTCGACAGTGCGCTGCCGGGCTCGGCGCAGTCGGTGAGCGAGCTGTAGTTGGTTCGGAAGGCGAGGGCTCGCACCCACTTGAAGGCAGCGTTGCGTACGAGGATGCCGAAGGTGCGTGGATTGGCGGTCACGTCATCAGGATCGACGGGCGGCCGCACTGGAGCATCCGGATTGTCGGTCGGATTCTGCAACGCCTCCCACTCGTCGATGAGCGACGAGTCGACTTGGCGGACGACGGTGCCGAGCCAGTCGATGAGGTCCTCGAGTTCTTCGGACTTGTGCTCGACCGGAATGTTCTGGATCAGGCCCTTGTAGACGTCGGAGAGATAGCGCAGCACGACACCCTCGGACCGTTTGAGGCCATAGAACTCGACGAACTCGGTGAACGTCATCACCTGTTCGAACATGTCCCGAACAATCGACTTCGGACGCACGTTTTCGGAACCGACCCACGGGTGGTGACCGCGCCAACGATCAAAGCTGTCGTAGAGCCAGCGCTTCTCGGGCTGTGGCGGTTCGACCTCGGCCAGTCGCTCCATGCGCTCGTCGTACTCAACGCCGGTCGACTTCATCTCGGCCATCAGGGCGTCTTTGGCCTTGTTGACTTGGGCCGCGATGATGACGCCCGGATTCTCCATCACCGACTCGATGATCGTCAGCAGGTGGAGGGCCTGGTCGAGGCCGTCGAGTTGCTTCGTCGCCACCTCTGGCGGCGGTGCGGGTTCGACCGCAGCGGATTCGTCGTCGTTGACGTCGCCCTCACCGGTGAAGATGTGGCTCACAGGCGTCGGATCGAGCTCGTCGTCAACGATTCCGGCAATGCCGCTCAGATCTTCGGGTTCGGGCGCTTTCGGGGCGGGGCCCGGTTGGGTGATGGCTTCGATGGCCCACAGCGAGAGCGGCTGATGCAGCGCAAACTCGTCTTGGAGATCGAAGTTGACCCGCACCTTGCGGTCGAACTCGTCTTCACCGGGTGCCGGAAACTCGAGAAGGTCGGCGTCGACCAGTGAGCGATAGATGGCCACGGTTCGTTTGATGTGCTCCCGCTTGCGGCGCCGCGGCTCGTGGTTGTTCTGCAGCAGGCGCTTGAGCGAGTCGCAGCCGTCGATGCCGGTCTCGGGGATCACGGGCCGGTCGAGCAGGCTCATCACCATCTGGTGGTTGACCTTGAAGTTCGATCGCAGCGCTTCTGGTTCACCGTTGACCATCTTTGTGAAGGTGTCTTCGGTCCAGTGGGCGTAGCCCCGCTCGGGCGGCTTCTTCTTGACGACCTTCTTCGCCTTCTTTCCCGATGAAGCTGACTTGGCCTGCGCCTTCTCCTCGGCTCGCAGATTGTCGACGACGTGTTCGGGAGCTTGCACCCACACCGTGCCCTCGTCGTCGAAGCCCTTGCGCCCGGCTCGCCCGGCGATCTGGGCAAACTCGCGATTGGAGAGTGTGCGCACCTCGATGCCGTCGTACTTGCAAAGTTGCGTGAACAACACCGAGCGGATGGGGACGTTCACGCCGACGCCGAGGGTGTCGGTGCCGCAGATGATCTTGAGCAGCCCGTCTTGGGCGAGGCGCTCGACGAGCAGGCGGTACTTGGGCAGTAGGCCGGCGTGGTGCACGCCGACGCCGCCGAGGAGGTAGCGCTTGAGGTCTTTCCCGACGGGGGAGTCGAAGCGGAAGCCGCCGATGGCCTCCTTGATCTGCGTCTTCTCGGTTTTCGAGAGGGGATCGAGCGAGAGATACCCCTGGGCGGCCTCGGTGGCCTCGCGTTGGGTGAAGTGGACGAGATAGATCGGGGCCCGGTTGCTTTCGAGCAGCTCCTCAATCGAGGCGTGCAGCGTGGTTCGTCGGTAGACGAAGTCGAGCGGAACCGGACGGGTGGCCGATTGCACGAGGGCTGTCTCGCGGCCGGTGCGGTTGGTGAGATCTTCGGCGAAGAAGTCGGGACGTCCGAGAGTGGCCGACATGAGAAGGAACTGAACGTTCGACAACTCGATGAGCGGCACCTGCCAGGCCCAACCTCGTTGCGGGTCGCCGTAGTAGTGGAACTCATCGACGACGGCGACGTCGACGTCGGTGTCGTTGCCATCACGAAGAGCCCAGTTGGCGAGAATTTCGGCGGTGCAGCAGATGATCGGAGCGTCGGGGTTGACCGAGGCATCACCGGTGATCATGCCGACGCGTTCTGAGCCGAAGTCACGGCACAGAGCGAAGAACTTTTCGGAGACCAGCGCTTTGATCGGAGCGGTGTAGACGGATCGCTTGCCGGCGGCGAGGGCAGCGAAGTGAGCAGCAACGCCGACCAGCGACTTTCCCGAACCAGTTGGTGTGTTCAAGATGACGTGGTTGCCGGCGAGGAGTTCAAGCACGGCCTCTTCTTGCGCGTCGTAGAGCGAGATGCCTTGCTCGGCAACGAACTCGACGAAGCCGTCGAGCAGCGCATCGGGATCGGCTCCGATCTCTGCGTGCGGAAGATGTTGAATAAGCGGCGGAACGTCGATGCTTCGGTCTACCACCAATGCCGATCCCCGCGGTCCCGTAGGGGTCAGGTCTCAAACGTTAACGCTGGCTCCTGATCGACTGTTCGGCCTCGTTAGCGCATTGACACTGGTTTCATCGTTGGTGTCATCGGTAATGAATGGGCAGGCCGCACCTGGGGTTGGTCGGGCGGAGAGGTCAGTCGGTAGCCGAGAGCGCACCCAGCCACCGTTCCAGCAGCGCCGATGCCGAGCCCCAGCCATGCTGCAACCCAATACCGAGGCAGGGTGCCGGCAGTCCACAGTTGGAGAGGCACAGTTGAGAGTAGGGCTGTCACGAGTCCAGCCACGAGAGCTGCGACCGCGAGGACACGAAGTCTTGTGCCGAGCTTGATGAGATCAAGGATCTTGATGAGATTTGCGAGGAGCAAGAACGGTCCTGAGAACAGCACCAAGATCACCTCGGCCAGTATGACTGCTGAGTTGTCGCCGTAGACGCTGATGATCAGGCCCACGACACCCAAAGCGATCCCGAGGGCAACCACCGTCCGCAGCCAGCTGCGGCGCTTGCCCAACGCAACATCCCAACGTCGCTGGCTACCGAGGAGAACCGCCCAGGGCACGATGGCGCCCAGCACGATGGCCTGGCTGATGGCATGGGGCATCTCTCGATCAAAGCGATCGCCGCCGCTCCACGTGCCATCCGAAGTCCGACGGATCATTCCACCGAGTTGAAACGAGGCGGCCACGCTGCCGTCGGCCGCAACAGCAATGTCGTGGAGCGTCTCGGTTCGTCCCCAACCGTCGGTCAGCATCGGCGATGTGCGGTCAAAGCTCCAGACTGTCTGCCACTCAGGACCATTTGCTGGCCGTTGCTCTTGAATCTTCTCGCCGTCGATGATTCGAGCGCAGAGCTGATCGGGCCCATCAGCCGAGCAGGCGAAGAGTTCGGCAGAAGCGTCCTCGGCGAACTTCAACGCCTCCTCGTCGCTGAGCTCGAGGCCGTCCCCGGCTTCGTCTGGATTGAGCAGGGCGGCGGTCGCGCCTACCTGCCGGATTTCGCCGAGCTCGTTGCGCCTCCGCAGGTCACCTTGGTCGACAACTATGACATCGCCGTTCGAATTGAGCTCGACGAACGTCGTGATCTGGTCGGGGTCTTCGTTGCTCGTTGCCGTGCAGGCAACAAGCGCCACGCCCAACGCCAGTTTCTGGCTGCGGTCTCGGGTCATCCAAACGATTGGACGATTGCAAGCCGCCGCTCCAAGCCAAACCATGGGAAGAGAGATGAGGTCGGTGGGGTCGGCGACGATTGCATTGTCCCACGGCAGGATGGCATCGGCGAGCCAGACAGTGGCCGTTGCGGCCGTTGCTGAGATCTTGAATGAGGTGAACCAAAGCGCCAAGAAGGTGAGGCTGGCGACTTGGGTTCGATCTCGTTGGCCACGCTTCGCTGCTGGTCGAAGATGGGCGAGAGAAGCGACCAGCGCTCCGGCGACAAAGAGCCCAGCGAAGTCGCTCAACTTCCCGGTCACCGAGTTGTGGAAAGCCGCCTTGGCCCAGTGATCGTTGACCAGCAGAACGGTCAGCGCAATGAGAAATCGAGGATCACCGAGGAACTCGAGGGGTCGAGCATCGGCTCGGAGCAAGCGTTTGTTGTTCCTCAGCGCATGCGACGGCCGGGAGGTAGCCATCCATTCCAGTCGGCGCTTGAGCCGATGAGCTGAGGCTCAGGTCAGCCGAGGCAGAACTCGTTGCCTTCTGGGTCGGCGAAGATGACCCACGTGTGGGCGCCTTGCGCTCCTTCTCCGATGGGGGTGGCGCCGAGGTCGGTGAGGCGTTGTGCTTCGGCTGCTCGCACGTCGGGTGGCGTGTCGCGGTCGAGGTGAATGTCGAGATGGCAGCGGTTCTTCGCCTCTTTGCCCTCGGGCACCTGCTGAAACAGCATCCGGGGGCGAGAACCCTGGGCGTCGTTGCAGGCAACGAACTCGGCGAAGTGCAAGACGCCATCGACCTCGACGACGTCGTCGTCGGTCACCAGCCCATCGTCGAGGAGCTTCTGAATGAATTCGGGGTTCGACTCGATCTCGTACCCGAGCGCAGCCGACCAGAACGCGGCGGCTCGGTGAGCGTTGTTGCAGTCGAAGGTGACTTGCACCTGGCCGGCGAATGATGGGGGAGTCGCTGCACTCTCAGTCATCGGAAAAGGTCCTCCTGGGGATCGCGAACAATGTCGTCCTGGACGGAGCCGGGACCGAACCATGCAGGATCGACACCTCGGATGATGGCAACGGCAATGCCGTTGGACTTCCCTCTGACCAGTTCGGCGGCGCCAGCGAGTTCGTCGACGATGCAGACCTCGGTCACCTGCAGCTCACGGCCCACGGCATCGTCGGTACCACGCAAGTCGAGGATGGGCTTGATGCCGGCACAGCCGAGCGCCACATCGGTCAGGCCTCGTCGCCAGGGCCGGCCGAAGGTGTCGGCAACAACGATTCCGACGTCAACGCCGAGTCGACCGTTGATGGCATCGCGGATGCGGCGGGCCGAACGGTCGGAATCGTCCGGCAGCAACACGGCGGTGTCTGAAGCAACGTTTGAGCGATCAATGCCAGCGCTGGCGCAGACAAACCCGTGCTTGGTCTGCGAGATGATCAGATCGCCACGTCGGCGAATGACTCGCACCGACTCCTCGAGCACAACCGGCTTGTGAGCCTGCGGATCGGTTGGGTCGACCTTGACGAGCTTGTTCTCGGCCTTCGACACCACCTTTTGGCTGATGACGAGCACGTCGTGATCGAGCAGACCAATCGGTGGGTCGCTTGGTGCGGTGCACGCGTCCATGACCTGGCCAGCCAGATCATCGCCAGGTTGCACTTCGGGGAGTCCCGGGACCGGAATGATCTCGAGCCGTCGGAGGTCGGTCATGGTCGAACCGTACCTCGCTCAAATCGCCCCGTGCAGATGGCGGACCGTGGTACACCGGACGTATGGCTGGTCGAGTCGAGTCCCTGCACCTGAGTCCGAGTCACGAGTTCTCCAAGAGCTCAGTTGCCGACGTCGAGATGATCGCGGGTGTCGGCATCACCGGTGACGCTCACGCTGGTGCCCAGGTGAAGCACCGGTCCCGGGTTGCGGCCGACCCGACCCAGCCGAATCTGCGTCAAGTGCATCTCATACACGGCGAGCTCTTCGACGACCTAGCGACGTCCGGCTTTGAGGTCGAGCCCGGTGACCTCGGCGAGAACATCACGACCCGCGGCGTCGATCTCCTCGCACTCCCGGTCGGAGCGACACTCAGCATCGGCGATGAGGCGATCGTCGTGCTCACTGGGTTGCGTAACCCCTGCGGGCAGATCGAGGGTTTCCGGACGGGTCTGCTCGAGAAGGTTCGCCCTGTCGACGACGATGGCAACGTGACGAAGCTGGCCGGCGTGATGGGCATGGTTGTACGCAGTGGTTCGGTGAGCGTGGGCGATGCCATCGCCGTCGGCCTGCCAGCTGGCAAACACCACCCGCTGCTCCGCGTGTAGCACGTGACGTTTTGCACCTGACCCCGTCGTTCGCTCCGCTCACTTACAGCCTTTTGGCGCCGGGGCGCCAAACGCCACAGCGTTAACGTTTGAGACCTGACCCCTATCGGGTGAGGGTGGTGTGGGCGAGGGATCGGGTGATGTCGGGGGTTGACATGATGGTGTTGGTCACCACTGCCTTGAGGCCGAGGGCTTCGATCGCGGGCGCGTGATCGGCGTCGACGTTGTCGATCACCACCGTGCCAACGACGTCGGCGTACCACTCGGCCACGCCAACAACCGAGGCTTCACGACCGAGCTCGACCAGCAGCCGGTCGGCCGGGCCCTTGAGTGCCTTGCCGCCGACGATGGGGGAGACCACAACGACGTCATCACGCCGCCGTTCGAGGATCGCTCGAACGCCGGGCACTGCCAGCACCGGATCAATCGAAACCGCCGGGTTGGAGGGCGCAATCACGATGCGATCGGCACCCTCGAGCGCATCAACAACGCCAGGCGCTGGTGTTGCCTGCTCAGCGCCGTCGAAACGAACACCTGAGACCGGCACCGAGTGCTGGTGGCCGACGAAGTACTCCTGGAACGAGATCTCGCCGTGGTCAGCGGTGTCGACCATCGTTCGCAGACGGTCGTTGGTGACGGGAAGGAGTCGCAGATCGAGACCCCACGTTGCAACGATCTGTTGGGTGACTTCGTCGAGTTTCGCCCCGCCGAGAATCGCCTGGGTCCGGAACAGGTGCGTGCCGAGGTCGCGATCGCCGAGGCTGAACCAGTCGAGATCCCAACCAGAGTCAGCAGCGTCGCTGTTGCGGGAAACGGTTTCGCTGTAGCGAGCGATCGTCTCCATCGCCTGCCACGTCTCGCCCTCGAGGCCCCAACCCCGTTCGGCACTCACGGCGTCGGCGAGCGTGTAGACGATCGTGTCGAGGTCGGGAGAGATGTGCAGGCCGTGCAGCACCATGTCGTCGCCGACATTGGCAATCGCCGTGAGCTGCTCGGGCGGTACGAACCCAACAAATCCCCGCAGCAAGCGGGCTGCGCCGACCCCGCCGCACACAACGGCGACATTCATGTCAGACATGGCTGGATCACCGCTCAATGCTCGAAGGTGCTCGGCGAGCTAGGCGAGTGAGCGTTGCTGGCGGGCGACGGCTTCGAGATCGCCTTCGACCATCATGGTGACGAGTTCGGGGAACGGGGTTTTGGGTTCCCAGCCGAGTTGGGTTTTGGCTTTGGTGGCGTCGCCGATGAGGAGGTCGACTTCGGCGGGTCGCATGAAGGCTTCGTCTTGGATGACGTGGTCCTGCCAGTTGAGGCCGACGTGGCCGAAGGCGATTTCGCAGAACTCTTGGACGGAGTGGGTTTCGCCGGTGCAGACGACGAAGTCGTCTGGTTGGTCTTGTTGGAGCATGAGCCACATGGCTTCGACGTAGTCGCCGGCAAAGCCCCAGTCGCGTTGGGGGTGGAGGTCGCCGAGGCGGAGTTCGTTGGTGAGTCCGAGTTTGATGCGGGCGACGTGGTTGGTGATTTTGCGGGTGACGAATTCGAGGCCGCGTCGGGGTGATTCGTGGTTGAACAAGATGCCGCTGGAGGCGTGCATGTTGTAGGACTCGCGGTAGTTGATGGTGATCCAGTGGCCGTAGACCTTGGCGACGCCGTAGGGGCTGCGGGGGTGGAAGGGGGTCATTTCGGTTTGGGGGACCTCGCGTACTTTGCCGAACATTTCTGAGGATGAGGCTTGGTAGACGCGGGCGTCGGGGGCGGTGTTTTTGACGGCGTTGAGGATGCGGGTGACGCCGAGTGCGGTGGTGTCGCCGGTGAGGACGGCTTGTTGGAAGCTGGTTTGGACGAAGGATTGGGCGGCGAGGTTGTAGACCTCGTCTGGTTTGACTTGGCGGAACAGTTCGTTGAGTGAGGATTCGTCGAGGAGGTCGCCTTGGACGATGTTGATGTCGTCTTGGATGTGGGCGATGCGTTCGAAGTTGACGGTGCTTGTTCGGCGGACCATGCCGTAGACGTCGTAGCCCTTTTCGAGGAGGAGCTCGGCGAGGTAGGAGCCGTCTTGTCCGGTGAGTCCGGTGATCAGGGCCTTCTTCGTCATGATGTACCGCTTTCGTTTGAGTTGCCGCCGCTTGCGAGATCTGTGTCGAGCCGCTGTCGAGCGGCCTGAAGAACGTCGCCAAGAGATTCTGACAGCGTGATGGCTGGCTCCCACCCTGTGTGCTGGGTGATCTTGTGGTGGCTTCCCTGGAGCACGGGAAGGTCGATCGGGCGAAGAAACTCCGGATTCACTTCGGTGGAGATCTCAACCGTCGCTTGGTCGATGAGTGTGCTGAGCACGTCGGCCATGGCCACCGCATTGCCAGAACAGATGTTGTAGGTGTGGCCAGCCTGCCCCTGAGTGGCGAGCAGGCGATAGGCCCTGACTACATCGCGCACATCGTTGAGGTCGCGGCGGGGGCTGAGGTCGCCGTGGCTGACAACTCCGCCGCCGTCGATCTCACAGCCGGCGATGCGTTCCGCGAATGCTGCGGTGACAAAGCGAGGTGACTGACCCGGTCCGATGTGGTTGAACGGGCGAGCGATGATGACGTCGAGGCCCCATCCCCGCTGGTACTGGGCAGCGACCGCCTCGGCCGCCAACTTTGACGCCGCATATGGCGTAGTGGGTCGATTGTGCGAGTCTTCGGTGAGCGGGAGCTCAGCCTCTTCGACAATGCCGTAGACGTCCGAGCTGCTCACGACGATCACCCGACTTGCGCCGCTACGGCGGGCTGCTTCGAGGACGGACATCGTGCCTTCTGCGTTGACCCGCAACGTGGTGCGGGGGTCATCCCACGAGCCGCCGACGTCGCTCCACCCAGCGAGGTGGTACACCACATCGGGCTTCTCGCTTGCGAACAACTCGACCCATCCGTCGAGGTCGAGCAGGTCCGGTCCGTTCTCTTGACCCGATCCGGACACCGAGTCCCCGCATTCCACGAGGTGGCGCCTGAGATATGGGCCGACGAAGCCGTCGGCGCCTGTGATGAAGGCGTGCGTCACCAACGAAATGGTACTTGCTTGGCGGCAAGGTGATCTCCACGCCGACGGCACGGCGGAAATCGCTGGGCAACCATCCTCGGGTGAATCCGTTCGAGGTCGGCCGAGAGTAACATTGCGGTCCCGTGACAGAGCCTTCGGCAGAGCCCTCCGATGTGCCGGCACAACCCTCTGACCATGAGGGCGAGCCGCTGAAATCCAGCCCTGACACAGGGACGGATTCTGTCGACGACCTTCAAGACGTTGACGCCGAAGCGGGTCCCGCTGATAGTGGGCCCCGAGCTGTCGTCGCTGTCGTTGTTGCCGAAAACCCTGGCCCCGAGTTCGAAGAAACGCTGCGGTCCTTTGGTGATCAGGACTACCAGAACTTGTCGGTTCTGGTCGTCGACATGGCCAGTGAGAAGCCGTTGGCTGATCGGGTCGCGGCCGAGTTGCCCGATGCGTTCATCCACCGGATGACCGGCAGCCCAAACTTCACGACCGCCGCCAATCAGGCCATCACCCTCGTTTCTGAGGCCGCATTCCTGCTGTTGTGTACCGACGACGTCGCCCTCGAGCCGAACTGCGTGACGGCGATGGTCGACGAGGTCTATCGCTCGAATGCTGCGGTTGTCACGCCGAAGATGGTTCGGTGGGACGATCCCCGCCGTCTCGCAGTCATCGGGCGCGGTTCTGACCGATTCGGTGTCCAAGTCGACCTTGTTGACCCAGACGAGTTCGACCAAGACCAATACGACCGTGTTCGCGATGTGTTTGTCGCTCCCAGCGGAGCCACGCTCATCCGGGCTGACTTGTTCGCTGAACTCGGCGGGTATGACACCGGACTCGGCTACATCAACGCCGATCTCGATCTTTGCTGGCGGGCTCATAGCGCCGGGGCACGGGTCATTGCGGTCCCGAACGCCAAGATCCGGGCCAGAGAAACGCACCCGTCCGGTCAAGATGAGAACGAGCTGAGGCGTGAGCGGGGACGCAGCCGGTTCCGCACCATGTTGGTGAACGCCACCCCGTTTTCACTGATCCGAACGATGCCGCTGGCCGTACTGCTGCTCGTCATCGAGGGCGTCTATTCGCTGATCGCTGGAAGAAGCCGACAGGCGCTGGCTGCCTTCGGGGCGCTGTCATCGACGGTGAGCGGTCTGGGTGACATTCGAGCCCGCAGGCGTGAACTCGCCAAGATTCGCAAGGTCTCGGATCGTGAGGTGGCCGCCCTCCAGGTGGGCGGCTCGGCCCGGTTGTCTGGGTTCTTCCGTGGCCAGTTTGGTGCGGGACAGGACCGTCTCGCCGGCGTCGTCGGATCCGTCCGGTCGTCGCTGTCGGGCGACGGGCAAGAAGCCAATCGCAACGGAGCACTGATCGGCGCCGTTCTGCTGTTCTTCCTCATCTTCGGCAGCCGCCACATCATCACCCGTGGCACCGTCACCGTCGGACAGTTCCTCGACCTGCCTTCGACCTCGGCGATGCTCGGGGAGTGGTTCGGGGGCTGGCGAGGAGCGAACACCGGAGCCCCAGGCAACCCACCAACAGCATTGTTGGCCCTCGGGGTTGGCCGACTGCTCTTCTTCTGGGCTGACGGGTTCTTCGACTTGATCTTGGCGGTGGGCCCGCTCTTCATCGGAGCCTTGGCAGCCTGGCGTCTCGTTCGTCCATTCGGCAGCCTCCGGGCGAGTGCAGTCTCGGCCGTTCTCTACGCTGCAAACCCGCTGCCGGTTACAGCGATGAGTGCTGGCCGATGGGACGCCCTCGTCATCTGGGCAGTCGCCCCGAGCCTGATCGGATCCTTGTTGCGAGTCCAGGGAGCCGCGCCGTTTGGATCCGCCGGTGGCAGCCGAGGCCCCGGTGTTGCCGACCGCGATCTTTCTATTCGCCTGGTTCGTTTCGGGCTGCTGGTCGGCGCCACCGCAACGTTCGTGCCAGTCGTCGGTTTGATAGCGGCTCTTCTCGCCGTTTTGCTCGCCGCTGCAGGGATCGTCGTCGCTCGCCCGGTGGGCCTCGCTCGACTTGGCCTCGCTGCGGTCGTCGCTCTTGTTGCTCCGGTGGCGTTGCACGGCCCGTGGGCCTTCGACGTGATCGAACGATTCTCGTGGGAGTGGTTCGTCGGGCCCGCATCACCCGAATCGACGTTCGACTCACTCGCTGATCTTGTTCGCTTTGCTCCGGGGGGCCTCGGTCCAAGCTGGTTGATCTTCGGACTCCTGTTTGCTGCCGGCGCCGCACTGCTCCTTGCTCGAGGCGCGCGTTTTGACGTCGCAGCGGGAGGCTGGATTGTTGCCCTCGGGGCCTGGGCTGTTCCTTGGATCGACCGCCGCGACATTCTCTCGATCCCGTTGCCGGCTGCTGAAATCATGCTCGCTCCGGCAGCTGCAGGACTGGCCATGGCGGGAGGACTCGCGATGCGAGCCATCGAGGTCGATGTTGCCGAAAAGCCCCGGTTTGGTTGGCAGAAGATCGCTGCGTTTGGCACGGTTGCAGCAATCTTCGTTGGTGGGCTTGGAGTCGTGCGCGACTCCCTCAATGGCCGGTGGGAGATGCCCACACAGAGCTTCGGCAGCTTCACGGAAATCTTGGCGGACGGCGTGCTCGACCGAAGCGGAAGCCGGGGCCCAGTACGAGTCTTGTGGCTCGCTCACCCGTCGGTTGCGCCAGCCGACACGGTCGTTTCGGACCGCGGTACGCACTACTTCGTCACGGAGGGGAGCCGTCCGCTTGCGTCGAGCCGCTGGGCCATCGGGCCCCGGGGCTTTGATGCGCAGATCGGTGATCGTCTTGATCTCGCGGCGACCGGAGAGACCGATCGACTCGGCACGCTCTTGGCCTCCCACGGCATCGATCTGGTGATCGTGATGGATCGCCTGGCCCCTGCGCCGTATGTGGGCCCAGTGCTCTCACCGGACGACGATCCCTCGACGGGTGTGGTGCGTGTGCTTCCGAACCAACTCGACCTCGAGCGGGTCACCGGTGCCCTCAGCCTGCAGGTCTACCGAAACGCATCGTCGTCTGGGCCTGCCGTTGTCGGCGCTGGTCTGAACGCCGTCCCGAGTGATCCGCTGACCGAGCTTGGCCTCGATCCAAACAGCACGAGCCGTCTCAACCTCGTCCAGACCGGAGCAGCCAGCTGGGAAGGCTTCGAAGGAGTCGAGGGCAATATTCGTGTTGCGGTTCCTTTCCGAAACTGGGCCGTCGAAACACCAAACGGAACACTGAGCGAAAGTGATCTCGCAAGCAGCAACGGCATGCTCACCGTCGCCGAGTCGATCGAAGGGCCCTTCACGTTGGAGTATCAGACTCCGATCACTCGCCGACTTGCGATCGTTGGTCAGATCTTGCTTGTTGCGTTAGGGCTTCTGCTCGGGCAGATCCGGCGCGAAGAGGACCCACCCCTGAACGCAACGGAGGTCGACGCGTGATTCGTTGGTCCACCATCGCACTTGTCCTCGGGCTCCTGGCTGCCGGCATCGCCTATGACCGTGTCGACTTTGCCCCACCGGTAGAAGCCGCAGCAGAGCCCGAGGCTCGCACGACGCCGATGTTGGTCGATCCACCGCAGCTTTCGTCTTCTTGGTTCTGCCCGGTCGGCTCAACGGTGATCGGTGGATACGCAGCGCACCGAGTGGTGGTCTCCAACGTCGGAACCGAGCCAACCCAGGTCACCCTCGACACCCTCACGTCGGGCGGAGCGGGACCCGGCTTGCGGTTCGAGCTCGAGCCCATGTCGACCGAGTTCGTTGACATTCGCGACATCGTTCCGCCGCTGGTCGATGACGACGACAACCCCGACACTCCAGGCGTTGCCAACCCGATCGGTGATGCTGTTGGTGTTGCGGTCGAGTTCGTCGGTGGCGAGGGCATCGTTGGACACCAGGTGGCGACTCGTGAGTGGATTGCCGAGGGCGTGTGCAGCTCAGAAGCTGCCAACCAGTGGTTCTTCGCCTCAGGTTCGACGACCCGCGACGCTCGAGACTTCATCGTGTTGATGAACCCGTCACTGGATGACGTGGTGTTCCAAGCCGAGTTCCAGATCGACGGCCGCACTCGAACGCCAGGTGATCTTCAAGCCGGCGTCGTGCCGGCCCGGTCGGTGCGAGTGATCGATGTCGGCGAGTTTGTTGCTCGCGAGGAGCTCGTTGCCGCATCGATTGTTTCCGTTGATGGCCTGCTTGTCGCGGAGCGACTCCAGGTCTTCGATGGCCAACTCGGCCCCGTGGGCGCTGCTGTTCGGCTCGGCGTCGTCGACCCCGCACTCGAATGGGCGTTCCCCGCGGGTCGAATCACAGAGGGTGGCGACAGCGTGATCGTCGTCAGCAACCCCGGCACCGAGATCGTCGAAGTCGACGTGCTGTTCGACCCGCTCGACAGCGCCGACCGCCAGTTCTTCGGGCTGGTGGCGATTCCTCTCACGATCAATCCTGGGCGCTCCGCTCAGTACGACCTCGCTGATTTCGCCGCTCAGCTCTCGATTCCGCTGCCCTACGAGCTTGGGGTGAAGATCCAATCGGTCAACGATCAGCCCTTCGTTGCCGAGCGCTGGCACCTGGTGCCAGGAATCGACCGATCGCTGATTGGTGCTGGCGGCGCGGATGCGCGGATCGTTCCGCGACAGGATGGCGACGAGTCCGAGATTCCCGTCGAGGAAGACGAAGTGCCGGTCGGAGAGGCTGACATCTACGACCAGCCGAACCCCATCAGGGGAGTTGCGATCAGCCGAGGAACTGAAGTGCCGTCCACACGCTGGGTGGTCCCGTGGGTCCAGGTCGATCAGTCAGCTGGCACGGTCATTGTTGTGACGGGCGCCGATGCGGAAGGTGATGCTCAGGTTGAAGCCCGCGTCCTGCTCGGCGGCACGCTTCAGCCGCCGGTCCGAGCAACGGTGGCGCCAGACGGTCGAGCGATCTTGGTCATCGATGCTGCGGCTACCGGCGCGCCAATCATCGTCACGTCGACCGCGCCCGTTTGGGTAGAAGCTCAGCTGTCGCGAATCAACCAAACGCAAGAGCGCTTCAATCGCTTCGACATCGTGCCAGCCGTGCCGACCCGAGAGCGATAGATCGTGGATCGAATCGTTGTTCTCGTGGTGCTCACCGCCATTGCGATCGGCGTCGCCTTGTTGCTGCAGCGCCGCCGCCCTGACCCGCCATCTGCACCGTCGTATCGGGCACCAACCCAAGTCGACCGGGCCGACTTCGACGGGTCTGGGGACGAGCCGCTCATCGTCGTCTTCACGTCGGCGACGTGCTCGAGCTGTGCGGTCGCCGTCGAGTCTGCCACCAAGGTGGCAGCGAGCGAAAAGGCCAAGGCGGCTGGCGTCAGAGTGCAGGAGCTCGAGGTGAATCGAGATGCGAAACTGCATGCCCGCTATCGCATCGATGGCGTGCCGAGCACGTTGGTTGTCGACGCCGAAGGGGTCGTGCACAAGACCTTCTTCGGGCCGACTGAGCCGACCGAGTTGGAAGCCGTGTTGTTTGGCGCAGCGTCAGAGGACCAAGTCGAGGCGGAGCCAAACGATGGGCCGGGGAACGACGAAGCAACCGAGCCGAACGGATAGAGATTGCGGCGGGCCGTGGGCCTCGCCGCTCTTCGCTAGTGCAGATCGCCAGGGTTCTCGGCAACCCGAGGAGCGTTGATCGGCTGCTGCACCTGCGTGGGGTTGACCGGTGGCATCGCGCTGTCTGGGGGGCTGCCAGCCAACTCGATGAGGCGGTTCACCTCGGCGCCGCTCACTGTCTCTTTCTCGAGCAGGTTGCGGGCGATCAAGTCGAGTGCGTTGCGATGCTCGTTGAGCAACGCCATGCAGCGATCTTCCATGTCGGCCAAGATGCGATGCGTTTCTTCATCGATCAGGCTGGCGGTCTCGTCAGAGAACTCTTTGGTTCCCATCATGTCGTCGCCGAGGAAGACTGGGCCGCTGCTCGAGAACGACATCGGACCGATGCGGTCAGACATGCCCCACTCGGTGACCATGCGCCGAGCAATGTTGGTTGCCTGCTGCAGATCGTTGGCGGCACCTGACGACACGACGTCGAACACCAGCTTCTCGGCGTTGCGCCCGCCGAGCGCCATGATGATCATGTTCTCGGCTTGGGTCTTGCGCATGCTGTGACGATCTTCTTCGGGAAGCGTCATCGTGACACCCAAAGCCATGCCGGTCGGAATGATCGTGACCTTGTGGAGCGGGTCGTAGCCGGGCAGCACCGCAGCACACAGGGCGTGGCCACCCTCGTGGTAGGCGGTCATCTCGCGCTCTTCATCGTTCATCACGAGCGAATCGCGCTTCACACCCATGATCACTCGATCACGAGCCTGATCGAAGTGCTCGGCCTTGATCTTCTTTGCTCCGCCTCGCACTGCGAACAGTGCGGCTTCGTTGACGAGGTTGGCAAGATCGGCGCCGCTCATGCCGGGAGTACCCCGTGCGATGACTTCGACGTCGACATCGGAGTCGATCTTCTTGTGCTTCATGTGGACGGCGAGGATCTCACGACGATCGGCGAGCTCGGGAAGCGGAACGACGACCTGACGGTCGAAACGACCGGGACGAAGCAGCGCAGGGTCGAGGATGTCGGGGCGGTTCGTGGCCGCGATCATCACGATGCCTTCGGTTGCTTCGAAGCCGTCCATCTCGGCCAGCATCTGGTTGAGCGTTTGCTCACGCTCATCGTGGCCGCCACCGAGTCCGGCGCCGCGCTTACGGCCGATCGAGTCGATTTCGTCGATGAAGATGATGGCTCGACCCATCTTGCGGGCTTCCTGGAAGAGATCGCGCACTCGGCTGGCGCCGACGCCGACGAACATTTCCATGAAGTCTGAGCCCGTCACTGAGAGGAACGGCACGCCAGCTTCACCAGCAACGGCTCGGGCGATGAGGGTCTTGCCGGTGCCGGGAGGACCGACGAGCAGGACACCCTTCGGGATCCGAGCACCAATCTCAGCGAACTTCGAGGTGTCACGAAGGAAGTCGATGACTTCAGTGACTTCCTTCTTGACGTTGGTGTAGCCAGCCACATCGTCGAACGTGGTGCCGGGGCGTTCACTCGAGTAGGTCTTCGCCTTGCTGCGGCCGATGGACATGATGCCGCCCATCTGGGACTGCTGGCGCTTGGCCATCCACCAGAAGAAGGCGATCACGATCATGAAGGGCAGGAAGATCGGAAGCAGGCTGACGAGGAAATTTGGCTGCGGGGTCCGTGAGTCGATCTCGACACCAGCATCTCGCAGGAGGGCGAGGTCGTCGTCTGGCCAGGTGGGCAGACCGGTTGTGGTGAAGGTCTCGTCGTTTTCGTAGAGGCCCTTGATGCGAGCGTTGGTGTTGTCGTACTCAATGCTGGCGACTTCGCCATCCTGGGCTTGCTCGAGGAACTCCGAGTAGCTGATCTCCGTGGAGGTCTCGGTGTTGAACTGGCTCGAAAGAAAGAGCAGTGAGATCAGGAGAAGGACGACAATCCAAGGAGACCACCGGGGCCAGCTCCCATCGGAGCGTCCCGGGAGCTTCGGATTGCGACCCTGCGGGGGTGGGGGAGGGGTCGAGCCATTGTCAGCCATGTTCACCAGCTTAGGTTGCGGGTCCGGCCTTCCCGTGGTCGGGCTGGCTGGTCACATTCCACACATCGATTTTCGGTTCTCTTTCACCGTGTTGTGAGAGAACTCCTTCGGTTTGTGATCGGTCGGAATGGCGTGATCGTGAGGAGCAGCTCGCGAAGGTGAGCGAGCGCGTGGTGCGCCCGGCGAGGAATAACCTGGGCCGTGATGCTCCATCCCCTGCTCGACGTCACCGACGCACCCGAGATCCCCTCTCGACCGGTGAAGTGGGGCCTTGGAGACTCAGCTGCCTGGTTGGTCTTTGCTCAGATCGGCGCCGCGTTCTGGTTTGCGGCGATCGTGTCGATCTGGTTTGGCGGCGAAGTTCCTGACCCGATTCCGCTCGGCGCTCTGTTCGCCGGACAACTCTGTCTCGTCGTTGCGTATGGCATTGGGCCAACGATCACATCCAAGCTTCGAGGTCAGGGGCTGAAGCATGACTTTGGAGCCGTTCTTGGCCCGCGTGACGTACCGTTCGGTCTGGTCGGTGGTGTCGCCACCCAGCTGATCGTGCTCCCTTTGCTCTACCTGCCCATCGTGCAGTTGGTCGACTCAGACCCGAGCGAAGCCGCCGAACAGTTGGTCGCCAGGGCCAACACGCCGTTTCTGAAGTTCGTTTTGTTCGTGATGGTTGTGGTGATCGCGCCTGCCATCGAAGAGCTCTTCTTTCGAGGCTTGTTGCTGCGATCGCTCGAGAAGATCGTCGGCCGTTGGGTCGCGATCGTCGCAAGTGCGGCGCTGTTTGCGCTTGTCCACTTCCAGCTGTTGCAGCTGCCCGGTCTCTTCGTGTTCGGACTCCTTGCCGGATTCCTCGCAGTTCGCACCGGTCGCCTTGGTCTGGCCTGGATGTTCCACGTTGGCTTCAATCTCACGACCTTTGTCTTGCTGGTCGCCTGACCGGCCTCATCGACTGGCCACCTGCGATATGCCCGACCGACCCATGGGCTGAGCCGTTCGCATCATCTCGCATCGTCAACCTCAGACGCGATCGATGGTTGCCGATTGAGTGCGCAGAGGCCGAAACCAGTGGGCCCAAGGGCGATTGGGTCTGCTGGTCTCGGTTCGCACTCGTGGCGGGTTGCCCGAGCAGCGAACGGCTCGGCGACGTGAAAGGGCGCAGACCATGGGATACCAAAGTGCAGAAACATGCGAGAAGTGCACGACCGAACTCGTGACGATCGCGATCAGGGTCGATGGCAATGATCTCGAGATGCACTCGTGCACGACGTGCGACGTTCGGACCTGGAGCCACGCTGGTGAACCAGTCGACTTGGCCTTTGCCTTGTCAGAGGTTGGTCAACACGCAGGACGTCAGCGCTAGCTCGCAACGCGAGCGCCCGACTGCGTGGGTGGCAATGCCGCTGCAGGATGGCTTGCACAGCGTCGTTCAGCCCAAGAACCAGTGGGTTGCCGCCGCTTGTTGCGCTGAGGGTGGCACCATGATCGAGTCATGTTGACCGACGGCCCCTCGGGACACCCCCGCGCCAATCGAGCTGACGAGGCGACTCGCGAGCTCGACCTGGTTGCGACAGCAGAGATCGACGCAGTCGATTCTGCGGGTGTTTCAGAGATCGACGCAGTCGATTCTGCTGTTTTCGCAGAGATGGACGAAGCGGATGGGGCGAGTGCCGAGGCCTTTGAGCGGCAGCACGACAACGTTGCGGTCGCAACGCCGGAGCCCGGCGATAGCGGGCCCGAGACCGACGCCGGTCGCGCCACCCTCAGCGGGTGGATCCTGCGCAAGCTGATCGAATTCGGCCGGCCCGAACGAACCTCGACGATTTTGGGTTTTGGTGTCTCGCTCGTTGCGTCGATCTTTGTCTTTGTGCAGCTGCGGCCAGACCTGCTGTTTCTCGACACAACCCCAACCGGCGGCGACATGGGTGCCCACGTGTGGGGCCCGGCATACATGCGTGACCACCTGTTGCCGAACGGTCGCCTCACGGGATGGACGCCTGATTGGTACGCAGGGTTTCCGGCCTACCAGTACTACATGGTGGTTCCGGCGCTCGCGATCATCGCCACGAACGCCGGCATCAACCCATTCATCGGTATCCCGCTCGGCGTCGCTGTGATCGCATTTGCGGTTGGTGCTGGGCGCAGTTTCCCGGCGTTCAAGGCCGCCTTTGTCACCGCAGGCGTGGTCGGAGCGCTTCTGCTCGTCGGCATGCCCTACGGCATCGCCTTCAAACTCATCTCGGTGTCGGGTTTGGTGATGTTCCCGCTTGCTGCCTGGACCATGGGCCGCCTCATGCGCTCGCCGACACCGGTGCCGGAGTTCTTGGCCATGGCTGCCGTGTTGTTCGTGTTCGACACGAACTTCTCGATCTACGGCGGCAATATCGCTTCGACGTTGGCTGGCGAGTTCGCCTTTTCGATTTCGCTCACCCTGACGTTCGTGGCGATTGGCCTCACAGCTCGTGGCATGGATCACAACAACTGGCGGGCATCGTCGGCGGTGGTCATTGCCCTTGTGGCGCTGTGCCACATCATTCCGCTTTTCTTTGCCATGGCCGCCCTCGTGTTGTTGGTGCTGCTCGACGAGAAGTTGCCTCGGTCATGGGCGTTGGCGGCTGGCATCACCTTTGCCTTGGCGCCTTTGACGCTGGCGGACGGCACGGGGCTGCTCGTGCGTGTAGCCGCCGTCGGTGCCTTCGTGGTGGTCGTGGTTGCGATCATGATCGCCGAGCCTCGAGTGTGGCAACGAGCCAAGTGGCTCTTGGTTGCTGGGCCGGTCGCTTCGTTGCTGTCGGCGTTCTGGCTTGTGCCCTTCTACCTTCGCTCAGACTTCTTCAACGACATGGGTTGGGAGCGTTTGGACGAGGTGCAAGATGCGCTGTTGACGACCCCAATGAAGGTGGCACTTCCTGTCGCCGGGATCGGCGCCATTTTGGCGTTCGCTATTCGTGACCGGGCGGGAATGCTCTTCACGATGCTCGCGGTCGCATTCGCCGGAGCGATTGCCAACATGCCCCACGGCAAGCTCTGGAACGCACGTCTCCTGCCGTTCTACTACCTGTCGGTCTACATTCTGGCCGCCATTGCGCTGGCGTTGGTTGGGCGCTTTATTGCGGCAACGGTCTCTGAACGGCTCGACTCCCCAAGCCGGCCGGTGATGGCTGGTGCATCCATCCTTGCGTTGCTGGCCACGTTGACGGCGGTTGGCTTGCCGCTACGCATCCTTCCTGGGGCCGATCGAACCGACGGTTACTCGTGGTTCGGCATCGAGTCGAATGCCAGGAGTTTCGTGCCGAGCTGGGTCGCCTGGAACTACTCGGGATACGAGCGTACGAACGCCTATCGCGAGTATCGGGACGTCGTGTCGACGATGACAGACATCGGTGAGGATGTCGGTTGTGGTCGAGCGATGTGGGAATACAACCGTGAGCTCGACAGCTACGGCACCCCGATGGCCCTCATGCTGTTGCCACACTGGACCGATGGGTGCATCAGTTCGATGGAAGGCCTCTACTTCGAGTCTTCCGCATCGACACCGTTCCACTTCTTGAACCAGTCGACTCTCTCCGAAGAGCCCTCGAGGGCCCAGCGGCAGCTTCCGTATGAGGGTTTCGACATCGATGTTGGCATCGCCCAACTCCAGACCGTGGGCGTGCGCTACTACATGGCTCAGACCGACACGGCGATTGCTGCGGCCCAGGACCACCCCGACTTGCGTGAGGTCGGCGTCTCGGAGCCGTTCACGGTCTTCGAAGTCGCCGGAAGCGACCTTGTTGTGGGGCTCGATGTCGAGCCAGTGGTTGCTCTCGGTCAGTCAGAAGAAGAAGCCGGTGAGCTGGCGTCGAGGTTTGAAGTCGAATGGATCAGCCAGGCGCTGACCTTCTACAACGATCCCAACGGGTTCGATGCTCTTCCGGCCGAAGATGGTCCGGAAGAATGGCAGCGAGTCTCCACACAACTCGCGAACGATGGCGTGCCGGTCGAGCCGGCAACGGTCAGCGATGTCGTGATCGACAATGATCGAATCTCATTCAGCGTCGATGAGGTCGGAAAGCCCGTGTACGTCAAGGTCTCGTTCTTCCCCAATTGGAATGCCTCGGGTGCTGAGGGGCCCTATCGCGCTGGCCCGAACCTGATGGTGGTGGTGCCAACCGAGAACGACGTCACGCTGAGCTATGGCTACACCGGCCCCGAGTATCTCGGTTATGGCCTCACCTTCGCCGCGCTTTTGGCCCTCGTTGGTCTTTCGATCGTTGATCACCGCCGTCGTTCCCAGGCGTCGGTGGCTGTCGCGGTCGGCCCAGCGGCCGGTGGCGCAGTCGACGAGACGATGTTTGCCGAGACGATGTTTGCCGAGACACCGCGTGGCGAGGTGTCGGTTGCGGAGAGCCAGGCTGTTGGTGAGTTCGACCCCGACCACACGTGGGTCAGCCCGCTCCCGGTCGAGGCCTCTCCGGAAGAGGAAGCCGCTTTTGGGCCGCCAGACGAGACCGGATTCGGCTCGTGAGGAGCCGGCTTCGGCTCTTTGCCCTTGTCGGTCTGCTCGCCACCTCCATCGACCTCGGCTTGTTTGTTGCGCTCGTAGACCGAGCGCGAAGCGACGAGTCCGTTACATCGCTCACCACATGGTCGCTGGTTGCGATCAACCTCGGTGCTCTGCTTGCGGCAGCGGTCGCTTCCTACGGGCTGAATCGTGCGATCACCTTTCGCAACAAGCCCAATGCTCGCTGGGTTCGTAGCCCGGCGTCGTTTGCCTCCACAGCAGTCATTGGAGGCGCCATCGACACGACGATCACCGTCTCGCTCATTGGGGTGGGTCTCGATGCCTTTGGTCAGCGGGGGATCGTCGCCAAGGTCGTTGGTGTCCTTTTCGCCATGGTGGTTCGCTGGGTTGCCTACCGTTGGGTGCTGTTCACCGAGGTTCGCCGTGATCTCGGACTGAGGCGGTCGCGGGCCGATGCCCCCGGCGATCATCGACTCACGGTCGTTGTGCCTGCCTACAAGGCGGTTGGTGAAATCGGCGACACGGTCACATCACTCCGCAATGAGCTCGGACCCGTGGTTGGCGACGCAGGCCTTGAGGTGCTCGTGGTCGACGATGGCAGCGGCGACAGCACCGGCGAAGAAGCCGTCGCCGCCGGTGCCCGTTTGGTGACCCACCCGAGGAACCGGGGAAAGGGTGCGGCGGTCCGAACAGGTGTGCTTGCGGCCCGAGGCCGAACGATCGTGTTCACCGACGCCGACCTGTCGTATCAACCCGTCCATGTCGCGAAGATCCTCGAAGAGGTCGAGGACGGGTGGGATGTCGTGGTCGGCAGTCGTCGTCATGAAGAGACCACCACGTTGGTAAAGGCCCGAGCCGTTCGTGAGCTCGGTGGCCGCCTCATCAATTGGTTGACCCACCTCGTGCTCCTTGGCCACTTTCGCGACACACAGTGCGGAATCAAGGGGTTTCGTAGCGACATCGGCAAGGTCATTTTCGAACGGACAACGATCGATGGCTTCGCCTTTGATGTCGAGATCTACTTGATCGCCGAACAAGATCTTCTGTCGCTCAAGGAAATACCGGTTTCGGTCGAGAATCGCCAGGTGTCTTCGGTCCGAATCGTGGCCGATACGGCGTTGCTGTTTCGAGACCTTGTTCGAGTTCGCCGTATGGCGGGTTGGGGCCGGTACCGACCGAGCCCGGATCAACTCACTGTGATCCGTGGCCTCGACGACATCACCGTTGGAACCGATCCAAAAACCAAGAAAGGTAGTCTGTCGTCGTGAAAGATCTCGATGCGATTGTGAAGGCCTATGACATCCGGGGGACCTACCCCGAACAGATCGATGGGCCCACGTGTCAAGCCCTCGGGGTCGGGTTCGGTGCCTTTCTGAGGAGCGTCGAACCGTCGACGACCAGCGTGGCAGTCGGCCGCGACATGCGGCCGTCCGGCCCTGAGCTCGTTGCCGCCTTTGCCGCTGGCGTGATGAGCCAAGGCATCGATGTGATCGACATCGGCATGGGGTCAACCGACATGATGTACTTCGCGTCTGGCTCGCTCGGCGTGCCGGGCGCCATGTTCACGGCGTCACACAATCCAGCGGAGTACAACGGCATCAAGCTCTGCAAGAGTGGGGCCGCTCCCATCGGTGAGGACTCTGGTCTCGCCGACATCAAGCGGGTGGCCCAGGAATGGTCCCAGGGCTCGGTTGCTGACGCCGACACCACTGGCTCGCTCACGAACATTCCCGAAACGGGCCCCGAGAGCATGCTCGAGAAGTTCGCCATCCACGTGCGCAACTTCGTTGACGTCTCGGCCCTTCGACCGCTCAAGGTCGTCGCCGACACTGCCAACGGCATGGGTGGGCTCGTCGTACCCAAGATCTTTGAGGGTCTGCCGTTCGACCTCGAGGTGATGTACCCCGAACTCGACGGCACGTTCCCGAACCACGAGGCGAACCCGATCCAACCCGAGAACCTCGTTGATCTGCAAGCTCGGGTCCTCGAGGTGGGTGCCGACATTGGGCTCGCGTTTGATGGCGATGCCGATCGGGTCTTCTTGGTTGACGAGCGGGCCGAGCCTGTTTCTGGTTCGCTCACTACGGCTCTGCTGGCCCGAGCCACGCTGCAGAAAGACCCTGGCGCCACGATCATCTACAACCTGATCTGCTCGAAGGTCGTGCCGGAGGTCGTCGCCGAAGAAGGTGGCGAAAGCATCCGGTCTCGAGTCGGGCATTCGTTCATCAAGCAGATCATGGCCGAGACCGGTGCGGCGTTTGGCGGCGAGCACTCGGCGCACTACTACTTCCGTGACAACTGGCGAGCCGACTCCGGCATCATCGCTTCGATACTTGTTCTGGCTGAGCTCTCGGCGGCGGGAGGAACCCTCTCGGAGCTGTTGGCCCCGCTCGATCGGTATGCCGCTTCCGGCGAGATCAACACGCGAGTCGACGATGCCCAGGCGGTGATCGAAGCCGTCTCAGCTCACTACAGCACTCACGATGTTGATCGTCTCGACGGGCTGACGGTCGACGCCGGCGACTGGTGGTTCAACCTCCGGGCGTCCAACACCGAGCCACTCTTGCGGCTCAACCTCGAAGCGGCCGACGCAGACGCCGTCGCCGCTCGAGTCGCTGAGGTGCAAGCCGTGATGACGGGCGACTGAGCTTCCGTGCATCGTCTGGAGGGTCGGATCCAGAACAGTGCGTGGGGCGACACGACGACGCTGGCGACGCTGCTGGGTCGCGCCCCGACGGGCGAGCCGCAAGCCGAGCTGTGGATGGGATCCCACGACCGCGGACCGAGCCGCATCGTTGGCACAGACCACGACCACAAGACACTCGACAAACTGATCGCCAGCGATCGGGACCGATTTCTCGGCCCTGAAGTAGCGGCCACGTATGGCCAGTTGCCGTATCTGTTCAAGGTGCTCGCCATCGCTCGGCCGCTGTCGATTCAAGTGCATCCGACGCTTGAGCAGGCCCAGGCCGGGTTCGCCCGAGAAAATGAGGCAGGCGTCGACATCGCTGCCCCTCATCGCACGTACCGCGATCCAAACCACAAGCCCGAGATGGTTGTTGCGCTCACTCGGTTCGAGGGCCTCTGCGGGTTTCGAGATCTCGGTGCGACTCGTGAGTTTGTTTCCGAGATTGCGCTCGGCCGATCCGACACCGATGAGCTGGTTGAACTGGTACGGCGAATTGAGGCCGATGGAACCCCAAGCGAGGTCTTGGCCGGCGCGGTTTCCTGGCTGCTCGGGCTTGATGCCGACTCGGCTCGCCGCATTGTGATCGGACTGCGCAACGCTCTCGAACACATGCAAACCTCGCCCGAGTTCGTCGGCGCCGCAAACGCAATCTCTCGGCTGGCAAGCTCTGCGCCAGACGATGCCGGAGTCGCCGTCGGCTTCTTGCTCAACCACGTGGTGCTCGACCCGGGAGAAGGCTTCTTCATGGGTGCCGGAAACCTGCACGCGTACCTGCACGGGGTTGGCGTCGAGGTGATGGCCAACTCCGACAACGTTGTTCGGGGCGGGTTGACGCCGAAGCACGTTGCCATCGACGAGTTGCTCAGCATCTGTTCGTTTGAGCCGGAAGAGGCTCCGATCCAGGCATTTGAGTCGTCGACGCACACCTACGAAAGCCCCGTCGATGAGTTTTCGCTCACCCGAGTCGTGTTCGACGGCGATCCGGTGGTGATCGATCGCACGGGGCCCCGAATCGTCCTGCTGACTGAGGGATTCGCCACGCTGGCCACAGCAACCGCGAGCAATCGCGTCGACCAAGGCGCCATCACGTTTGTGAGCGATGCAGACGGGCCGCTCACGATCACCGGCCACGGCATCGCCTGGATCGCCGGACCAGGGTGAACCGCACCGCAGCAAGCGACACGATGGTGTCTGGCACCGGCGTGCGACTCGTGCTGGGCGCCGCGATCGGGGCCATCGCTGCCCTTGTCACTTACGGCGCCGACTTTCTCAGTGGCGATCCCGCAATTTGGGAGTCACTCGGAGGAGACGCAGGCATTGGGTTGGCTGGCTTTCGGACGTTTCTGTCCGAGCCGTGGTCGTACCCGCTCCTGCACGTTGATCGACTGGATGCGCCGGACGGAATCGTCATTGTCTTCACCGACAGCCTCTCGCTGTGGGCCTTGATTGCAAAGACGTTTCGTTGGATTGGACTCACCGCCGAGCAATGGTTTGCGCTCTGGTACCTCACGATCTTCAGCCTGCAGGGTCTTGCGGCTGTCGCTGCGGTGCGTTCGTTCGGGGTTCGCTCACTACCGGTCGAGATGAGCGTCGCCACCATCGCAGTGTCAGCGCCCATCATGATGCTGCGCACCTGGCACCCCGGCCTTGCCGCCCAGTTCACGCTGCTTCTTGCCTGGACGGTGGTCGGAGCGCTCCACGTCGGCACCGCCGACGAACGCGCGGGCCGGCAGCGTCGCACGTTGGTGTGGGCCACGGTGCTCGTTGTCGCAACGCTGCTCATCCACCCGTACCTGTTCGTTGGTGTGCTCGCCATCGTTGGCGCAGGCGCTCTCGGTTCACTCGCTCGCAACGAACTGGCGGTTCGTCGGTTCTTGCTCTGGGCTGTTGGCTCGATCGTTCCGTTGGCGGTTGCCGGCACGGTCACCGGACTTCTCGGTTCAAGCGTCGACACCGCCGCTGGGTATGGCCTCTACGGCACCTACGTGGTCGGGCCGGTGTGGCCGCAGTGGTCGCGCCTGTGGCCGGGTAACGAATGGATTCTTCTGGCCAACGGCGACTTCGAGGGGTTCAACTGGCTCGGTATGGGCTGGCTGCTTGCCGTTGGGGCCGCTGTCTTGCTGCAACCCAAGCGGTTCGTCGACCTGATTCGACGTCACCAAGTCGTGGCGGCGGTGACGCTGCTGCTGAGCTTGTACGCCATCGGCCCCGTGGTCCGGCTGTGGAACGACGACCCGCACGACGTACGCACACCGCTGCGGTGGGTGGTCGGCAACCTTGAGCTGCATCGCTACATCTACGGCTTCGCCGGCCTTGCTGCAGCCGTGGGTGCGGCAGCATGGATCTGGCGCCGACGTGATCGCTATGCCGGCAACTGGGCCAACGTCAGTGGCCTCGCTGTGTTTGCCGTGGTGCTCGGGCTGTGGTCGGTGGCCATGCTCGTGGTGCCTGGCGCCATCGATCGCGTGACCGGCCAACTTCGGGTGTCTGGTCGACTGCTGTGGCCGGTGAGCTACGGCGCACTCGTCGTTGGCGCTGCGGTGCTCTCTCGATGGTCACCTCGACGCCTGGTGGCCCCGCTTCTCGCGATTGCCGCGCTCATTCAGGTTGTCGACGTACAGCAGTTCCGCGATCAGGCCCACGATGTGTTTCGGCCAACCGACGAGCGAGTGGCGATCATGAACGCCATCACCGCGGTGGCGGCCGAGCACGAACGGGTGCACCTCGAACCCGACTTCTACTGTGCGGCCGAGTTTGCGCAGGGCCCGGGTCTGCTGCGGTTCCAAGATGTCGTCGTGGCGGCCACCCGAGCTGAGGCGCCGGTCGACAACGTCTATGCAGCACGCCAAGAGCGCTTTCCCTGCGACCCGACACCGACCCCACTGGCCGGTGCTGATGTCGTGAATGCCTTCATCCTTCCGGAAGGGCAGGCGCAGTACGTGATTGCTCCTGTCGGCCAGGAGTGCCGGGTCGCCGACCTGCTCGTGATGTGCACCGAGCGGTGGGATGCCGTCCCGGCCGACGCGGCGGCGGTCTTCAGTCCTCGCTGAGGCGCCAATTCGGCCTAGCCTGAGGCCATGACTCTCGACTCGCAGTTGCTTGCGATTCTCGCCTGCCCCGAAGACAAGGGACCCCTTCTCTACTTCGAGGACGAATCGTCGTTGTACAACCCTCGCACCAAGCGCCGCTACCGGATCGACGACGACATCCCAGTGATGTTGATCGACGAGTCCGAGGTTGTCGACGACGCTGAACACACGCGGCTCACGGCCAAGGCTGAGAGCGACGGCATCAGCCCGACCTTCGAGGCCTGATCGGACATCACATGGCCACCGAGACCTTTCACATCAGCTCCCCACTCAGCCAGGCCGAGGCCTTCGCCATGCTGGCCGACCTCACGAGAGTGAATGAGTGGGACCGCGGCGTCACCAATGCTCACCAAGTCGAGGGTGACGGCCCGGCGCTCGGCGCCAAATACGAGGTCACGGTCACTGGTTTCGATGGCAAGCCAGCGCAGGTGGTCTACGAACTCACCGAGTTTGATGCCCCGAACCGATTCGTGATGATCGGCGAGCACACCACCTTCCGAGCCCACGACACGCTCACGCTCACCCCTGAGGGCGCAAGTGCCGATGAAGGAGGTTGCACCCTCGAATACGTCGGCTCGCTCGAGCTCATGGGCGACGATGCGCCTCTCACGTCGGAGCAGCTCGACGGTGTATTCACGAAGGTTGCGGCGGTCGCCGAGTCGGGGCTCACGGGTTTTCTCAATCCATCAGGCTGAGCTTGTCAGTTGAGCTCGTGCGGTGAATCCACCGACGTCTGTTTCGGCGAAGAGGTAGGCATGGCCCGCTACATCACCACCGTTCCGACCTCGCTCTCGCCAGCTGAGGCATTTGCCAAGGTTGGCGACTTGTCGAACTTCGAGGAGTGGGACCCTGGGGTCCGTTCCTCGGTGCAGGTGAAGGGCGACGGGCCGGCTGTCGGCTCGGCATATGACGTGTCCGTCAAGACCTTCACCGGTGGATCGATGACGCTCACCTACGAGGTCACCGAGTTCGTGCCGGACCATCGACTCGTTGCTGTTGCCGAGACATCGGCACTGCGGTCCTTCGACATCATCACTGTCGCCCAGGCGGAAGACGGCTCGACCACGCTCACCTATGACGCCGAACTGTCGCTCAAAGGGCTGTTTCGCCCTGGCAACACCTTCTTGGGCCTCGTCTTCGACCAGATCGGCGACAAAGCAGACGCCGGATTGCGGGCCTATCTGAGGTGACCTACCCGATGTCGGGTCCGCTGTGGCGAAGTCGATACGCTACGTGCGGGTTTGCGGGCTGTTGTGACCTGGGCCAGTTGGCCTCAGCCCTCCCAATCACTGATCCACCCAACGGGAGAAATCACTATGACCGCAACCAACTCACGACCGCGCACGGTCGGCGAAGGCGACTACAAGGTCGCCGATATCGAGCTCGCCGGTGCTGGCCGCAAGCAGATCGAACTCGCCGAAGAAGAGATGCCGGGACTCATGGCGCTACGGGCCGAGTACTTCGACGAGCAGCCGCTTGCCGGTGCTCGCATCATGGGCTCGCTCCATATGACCACCCAGACCGCCGTTCTCATCGAGACGCTTCGCGTGCTCGGCGCCGAGGTGCGATGGGTGAGCTGCAACATCTTCTCGACCGATGATCAGGCTGCCGCTGCGGTTGTTGTCGGTCCTGATGGAACGTCATCGAACCCGTCAGGCGTGGCGTGTTATGCGTGGAAAGGCGAGTCGCTCGAAGAGTACTGGTGGTGCACTGAGCAGGCCCTTCGCTGGCCCGGACACGATGGCCCAAACTTGATTCTCGACGACGGCGGCGACGCCACCATGCTTGTGCACAAGGGTGCTGAGTACGAGGCTGCCGGGTCTGTCCCGGATGCAACCGATGACGATCCCGAAGAGTGGCACGTCATCATCGACCTGCTCAAGAAGCTGCAGCAAGAAGACAACACGATCTTCACTCGGATGGCTCCTGGCATTCGCGGCGTGTCCGAAGAGACCACGACCGGTGTGCATCGCCTCTATGAGATGCGCGACAACGGCTCGCTTCGCTTCCCGGCCATCAACGTGAACGACTCGGTGACCAAGTCGAAGTTCGACAACAAGTACGGCACCCGCCACAGCTTGCTCGACGGCATCAACCGCGGCACCGATGTGATGATCGGCGGCAAGGTCGCACTCGTCATGGGCTTCGGTGACGTTGGCAAAGGCTGCGCCGATGCTCTTCGCGGGCAGGGTGCCCGGGTTGTCATCACCGAGGTTGATCCGATCTGTGCCCTGCAGGCCGCGATGGAGGGGTACGAGGTCAACACCATCGAGCAGATGCTCGACAAGGCCGACATCTTCATCACCTCCACCGGCAACAAAGACATCATCTCAGCCGAGATGATGAGCCGGATGAAGCAGGGCGCCATCGTCGGCAACATCGGTCACTTCGACAATGAGATCGACATGGCCGGGCTCTATCGCCAGTCCGACATCCAGCGCATCAACATCAAGCCGCAGGTCGACGAGTTCCGCTTCCCCGATGGCAAGTCGATCATCGTGTTGTCCGAAGGCCGCCTGCTCAACTTGGGCAACGCAACCGGTCACCCGAGCTTCGTGATGAGCGCCAGCTTCACCAACCAGGTGCTGGCCCAGATCGAGCTTCATCAGAACGCTGACGACTACGAGACGCTGTCGGTCACGACGCTTCCGAAGCTTCTCGACGAGAAGGTTGCTCGGCTTCACCTCGATGCCCTCGGTGTGAAGCTCACCGAGCTCAGCCAAGAGCAGGCCGACTACATCGGTGTGCCAGTCGAGGGCCCCTACAAACCCGACCACTACCGCTACTGAGCGCTGATAGCTGACCGGCACGTCAGCCCAACACACAGTCATTCTCCGAACTGGAGTCTCCTACCGGCAAAAACGCCGGTAGGAGACTCCAGAACGGGTTTTGTCGACTGGTTTGCCGGACTTGGCAGAGGTCGTTCGTAGCGTTGCGGTGTGTTCCTTGAACGGCGTTGTCCCGGGTGCGGGCAGCTCGCTCGCACGGTGTGCGAGGCGTGTTGGCCCATCGTGTCGCCGCTGATCGAGTTTGACGTGGCGGGGCTCAACACGGTCACTGGGGTCGTGAGCTACGACGACCATGTCGGCGCCATCGTTGTTGCCGCCAAGAACGGCGGGCGACGCGACATTCTGCGACGGCTGGCGCGATCACTTGCCGAGCGCAGCCTGCATCTCGAACCGGTCGACGTCGTCACGTGGGTACCAGCGAGCCCCGAACAGCGACGCCAGCGAGGTTTTGACCAGGGTCGGATCTTGGCCAGGGCTGTTGCTCGCAACCTTGGTGTGCCACACAGGCGACTCTTGTCTCGGGTCGGCGGAGCCCAGCGAGGTGGTGACCGATCATCCCGGTTGTTGGGACCAAACCTCGTCGCAACGAAACAGTCTCCAGCTCGCGTGTTGCTCGTCGACGATGTTGTCACGACGGGAGGATCGATGGCTCGTTGTGCCCAAGCCCTGCGTGTGGTCGGTGCGCTCGAGGTGCACGGCCTTGCGTTTGCTGCGGTGGCTCGTCGTCAGCGTGATGCCCGGCACGACGTTGGCGAGCTGCGTACTATGAGGTGACAACTCACCACCGAAAGGATCCTCTTCATGGAGGTAACGGTCAGCGGTCGCCACACAACAGTGTCGGAGTCACTTCGGCAGCAGGCAGTAGACAAGATCGGGCGACTTGATCGATATCTGAGCGGGATGGAGTGGGCTGAGGTCCACTTCTGGGAAGAGACGCCCCGCAGCGGCAAGATCGAGTATTGCGAAGTCACGATGGAGGGCCATGGTCACCACGTGCGCACGAAGGTTTCGGCCCCCGACGGGTTCACCGCCATTGATCTGGCCGTCGACAAGCTCGAACGGCAACTTCGCAAGTTGAAGACCCGGATTCAAAAGCGGAACCGCAAGCGCGAGCGAGTCGAACTGGCTCCTGAGCTGGTTCCCGAGACGCTGCTGCCCGACGATCAGCACCCCGATCCGGTGTACAACATCGTCAAGACGAAGAAGTTCGACATCACCGCGATGGATGCTGAGTCGGCCGCCCTACAGATGGATTTGTTGAACCACGATTTCTACGTCTTCATCAATGACGAAACGAAGCAGTCGGCCATCGTGTACCGCCGTGAAGATGGCGACATCGGCTTGATCGACATCGAGTAGCCCGACACTCAGACTCGCCCTCGTCAGGCCGACTGGAGGAGTGCCAGACGATGGGTGAGGGCCCAGAGATAGAGTGATGAACAGTGAAGCTCCTCAACAAAATTCTCAAAGCAGGCGACGGCAAGCGCCTCAAAGCAATTCAAAGCGTCGTTGAACCCGTCAACTCTCTCGAAGCCGACTACGAGAAGCTGAGCGACGACGCGCTCGTCGCCAAGACGGGCGAGTTCAAAACGCAGCTCGACAACGGCGCGTCGCTCGACGATTTGATGGTCGATGCGTTCGCCACCGTGCGCGAAGTCGCTCGCCGTGAGATCGGCCAGCGCCACTACGACGTGCAGATGATGGGTGGTGCCGCCCTGCACTGGGGCTGGGTCGCTGAGATGAAGACCGGTGAAGGCAAGACCCTCGTGTCGACCCTTCCGGTGTATCTCAATGCGCTCGCCGGCAAGGGCGTCCATGTCGTCACGGTGAACGACTACCTGGCCAGTTTCCACGCCGAGTGGATGGGCCAGATCCACCGTCGCTTGGGTCTAGACGTGGGCTTGGTCGTACCGGATGGCCCCAAGGCCTCGTCGTTCAAGCGGGCGCAGTATGGCTGCGACATCACCTACGGAACCAACAACGAGTTCGGCTTCGACTATCTCCGCGACAACATGGCCCGAGCTCGCGAAGACATGGTCCAACGCGGCCACTTCTACGCCATCGTCGACGAGATCGACTCGATTCTGATCGACGAAGCCCGAACGCCACTGATCATCAGCGGCAAGCTGCGCGGGGCCGCCGATCTGTACTACCGCTTTGCCGACGTCGCTCGGAAGCTCCGGATCAACGAAGACTACGAAGTCGATGAAGAGAAGCGCATCGTGGCCATCACCGATGAGGGTGTGGCGCACGTCGAGGAGATTCTCGAAGTCGACAACCTCTACGACGGGGTGCAGCAGAACCTGATCCACCAGCTCAACGCCGCGCTGCGGGCCAAAGAGCTGTTCAAGAAGGACAAGGACTACCTACTGGTCGACGGCGAAGTGAAGATCGTCGACGAGTTCACCGGTCGTGTGCTCGATGGACGGCGCTGGTCTGATGGCCTCCACCAAGCCGTCGAGGCCAAGGAAGGCGTCAAGATCAAGGACGAGCAGCAGACGATGGCCACCGTCACGCTGCAGAACTACTTCCGCATGTACGACAAGCTCGCCGGTATGACGGGTACCGCCCTCAGCGATGCGGTCGAGCTCGAGACCACCTACGACCTCCCGGTCGTGCAGGTCCCCACGAACAAGCCGATTGCCCGAGCCGATCAGCCCGACCTCATCTACAAGACCGAAGATGCGAAGTTCAATGCTGCGGTCGCCGATATTGAGGAGCGAGTGAGTCGCGGTCAACCAGTGCTCGTCGGGACCGCATCGGTCGAGAAGTCCGAAAAGATCGCCACCGTGCTTCGTGATCGCCAGATCGAACACGAGGTCCTGAACGCCAAGCAGCACTTCCGTGAGGCCGACATCGTGGCCCAAGCAGGCCAGCCGGGAGCCGTCACCGTCGCCACCAACATGGCCGGCCGAGGCGTCGACATCATCCTCGGCGGCAACGCCGAGAAGCTCGCGGAACGAGACACGAAAGCCGAGGGCTTCGAGCTCGACTCTGAAGAGGGCGCCGAGTACTACCAGTCACGGCTCGACTATTGGGAACCAATCACCTCTGCCGAGGGCGAAAAGGTGAAGGAAGCCGGTGGTCTCTACGTGCTCGCTACCGAGCGACATGAGAGCCGGCGAATCGACGACCAGCTCCGTGGCCGCTCCGGTCGTCAGGGCGAGCCGGGCGAGAGCCGGTTCTACCTCTCTCTCGAAGATGATCTGATGCGGATCTTCTCCAACGGTGCTTCGAGTTGGGTCATGGACAAGGCGCTCGCCGAAGAAGACGCGATCGAATCGAAGATGGTCACCAAGTCGGTCGAACGGGCTCAGACAACGGTCGAGCAGCGCAACGCCGAGACCCGCAAAAACGTGCTGAAGTACGACGAGGTCTACAACGAGCAACGCAAGGTTGTGTACGGCCGCCGACTGCAGGTCCTCGAAGAGGGCGACCTTCGCACGGAGACCCTCGCCGCGATCGAGGACGTTGCCGACCTGCTCGTCGAGATGCACTGCATCGACGAGCTCGACGACACCTGGGACATCGAGAGTCTGCACACCGATCTCATTTCGTTCTGGCCCAGCGAGCTCACCGAAGAGCAGCTTTCGGAGGCCCGGAACACTGCACAGCTCTCTGAGATGATGCGTGAAGAGGGCATCGCCTACTACGAAAAGCGCGAGGAAGAGCTCACGCCTGAGGTGCTTCGACAGATCGAACGCCAGATCATGCTGCAGCTCACCGATCAGCGTTGGCGTGAACACCTGACGGAGATGGACTATCTGCGCGATGGCATCAACCTCCGAGCAATGGGCCAGCGCGACCCGCTGGTTGAATGGCAGAGCGAAGGGTTCGAGCTGTTCTCGTCCATGATGAAGTCGCTGTCTGCCGACTTTGTGAAGTACGTCATGCACGTGGAAGTCACCCAGCAACCAGAACCGGCAGTGACAGAAGACGGCGCGGCCGTCGTCGACGCTGACGCTGATGGCCACGAGGGTGCCGCGGCCGCAAACGCCGGTGACAGCACTGCGGAGGCCGTCACCGCAGAGTCGGCCAACGGCACAGAGTCGGGCAACGGCACAGAGTCGGGCAACGACACAGAGTCGGGCAACGACACAGCAGCGAAGAAGAAGCCAGCTCGGTCGGCAGCGCTGCTCGGCGGTGGCGACGACGGGCCGATTGCCACCGATCTCCAGGCAACGAAGGCTGATGTCGACGCTGATGGCGCTGACGCTGTCGAAGAATCCCGCACCGTCGTGAAGGACGAATGGGACAAGACGCCACGGAACGCTCCGTGTCCGTGCGAGAGTGGAAAGAAGTTCAAGCACTGTCACGGTCGCTGACCACCTGACAACGCTCTGTCTTTTCTTTCCTGTTTCACCTTTCCTGTTTCTTCGCTCGCTGTTCTTCTCCCGTTACATCCCTTTTCCCGCCTTTCCCCGCACTGGGTGGTGCCATGGCTGACATTTCAGACGACATCGAACAGCTGCGAGTTGAGCTGGCCGAAGCGGCCGACTATCTACGCGTCGAAGAACTTCGTGCTCGACTGCCGCAGCTCGAAACCGAGATGAGTCGGCCCGATCTCTGGGACGACGCTGAGCGCGCTCGCATGGTGCAGACCGAGTTCACCTCGGTGAAAGACGACCTTGACCTCTACGACCGGCTCTCCGGCTCGATCGACGATGTCGAGGTGTTGTGGGAGCTCGGCAAGGAGGAGAACGACGAGGCGTCGCTCGACGAGGCGAGTGATGTCGTCGCCGGAATGAAGCGTGAGTTTGTTGCTCTCGAACTTCGTGCTCTTTACACAGGGGAGTACGACGAAGGCGATGCGGTCTGCGAGATTCACTCGGGTGCGGGTGGTACCGACTCGCAAGACTGGGCCCAGATGCTCTTCGAGATGTACAAGCGTTGGGCCGACAAGAGTGGATTCACGACCGAAGTGACCGAATGGCAAGAGGGTCAGGAAGCTGGCGTGACTGCCGTGGGGTTCACGATCAAGGGTCGCCACGCCTATGGCATGCTCACCGCAGAACGCGGCGTGCACCGTCTCGTCCGGATCTCGCCGTTTGACTCGCAGGCTCGTCGCCACACGGCGTTCGCAAGTTTCAGTGTGTGGCCACTCATCCCCGATGCGGCCTCGCAGGTCGACATCGACGAAAAGGATCTCCGCGTCGATGTGTTTCGTTCATCGGGAGCGGGTGGTCAGCACGTCAACACGACCGACTCGGCGGTTCGCATCACCCACCTACCGACCGGCATTGTCACTTCGTGTCAGAACGAGCGCTCTCAGCACCAGAACAAAGAGCGGGCCATGCAGATGCTGTCGATTCAGCTCGTCGAACTCGAGCGACAGCGTCGTGAGGACGAACTCTCAGCTGAAGCAGGCGAGTCGAAGAGCACAGAGTGGGGGAGCCAAATTCGCTCCTATGTGCTGCAGCCGTATCAACAGGTGAAGGACGAGCGTTCCGGTATGACCTCGGGCAATCCTGAAGGTGTGCTCGGCGGCGACGTTGGGCCGTTCATGGAAGCCTGGCTGCGCTGGCGGCGGGCCACGGACTGAATCTCAGGCCGATCCCCCTTTTGAGAGGGGGTGAACCACAATGTGTGGTCGTGCCGCTACCGTTCGGTCGTCGGGCAGGTGCGGACCCCTTGTCGTTGAGGACCCCATGATCAAGCTCGAAAATGTGACCAAGGAATATCCGGGCCATTCGGTTGCCCTCAAGCACGCTGATGCAGACATCGGCAAGGGTGAGTTTGTCTTTCTCGTCGGGCCGTCGGGATCCGGGAAGTCGACCTTCCTGCGCCTTGTCAACAAACAGGAAAACCCTGATGAGGGCCGAATTTTTGTCGCTGGCAAAGACATCGGAAAACTCTCGTCGTGGAAGGTGCCGATGCTGCGTCGCAACATCGGCAGCGTCTTTCAGGACTTCAAGCTGCTGCAGAACAAGACCGTGGCCGAGAACGTGAGCTTCGCCCTCGAAGTGATCGGTCGCCCCCGCCACGTCATCAAAACCCAGGTTCCAGCGATCTGTGAGCTGGTTGGGCTCGGCGACAAGGCCAACAAGTACCCCGATCAGCTGTCCGGCGGCGAGCAGCAGCGAGTGTCGATTGCTCGAGCGTTCGTGAACCGACCGCTCATCCTTCTCGCTGACGAGCCGACCGGAAACCTCGACCCGCAAACAGCGATCGGGATCATGCGACTGCTCGATCGAATCAACAAGACCGGAACCACCGTTGTTATGGCAACCCACGACCGGGGCATCGTCGACACGATGCGCCAGCGCGTGATCGAGCTCTCTCACGGATCAATTGTTCGTGACGAAGCCCAAGGCGTCTACGAGTAGGCAGGCATGGCACTTCGAGTCGACTACATCGCAAAAGAGACAGCGAACAATCTTGTTCGCAACCCTTCGCTCACCATCGCGACCGTGCTCACGGTCGCAGTCTCGCTCTCACTGCTCGGTGCCGCGCTGCTCATTCAGCGAGGTGTCGATGGACTCAACGAGCGGTTCAAGGACGACGTCGAGTTCATCGTGTGGATTGAGCCCGAGGCCACCCAAGATCAGGTTGATCTCGTGAGTCGTTCGCTCGAGGAATCGAGTGGTGTCAGCGACGCCCGGTTCGTGGACCGCGACGAGACCTACGCAGAGTTCATCGACTTCTGGGAAGACAGCCCCGAGGTGATTGATGCGGTCGGTCCCGAAGAACTCCCCACGTCATTCCGTGTTGTTCCCGTTGTGCCAGATCTGGCAGTTGTGCAGGCCTTGGGCGCCGAGTTCGACGGGCTTCCCGGCGTGTTAAAGATCGACTTTGCTGGCGAATACATCAAACAGCTCAATGAGTTCACGAGCATTGCGTCACGCATCATGCTCGGGGCGGCCGTGGCGAGCGCCGTTGCATCAGCGATGCTGATGTACAACACCATTCGCACGGCGTTGTTCGCTCGCCGCCGAGAGGTCGAGGTGATGCGCCTTGTTGGTGCATCAAACTGGTTTATCCGCATCCCATTCATGCTCGAGGGACTCTTTCAGGGCCTGATTGGTGCTGGACTCAGCGTATTGTCGGTCTACGCCCTCAACCGCGGCATCAGAAACCTGCTCGACAGCACCCAGTTCCGCTTGCTCGACAGTTTCGCTCTCGAATCTGCGCAACTCGGGCCCATTGCGGTGTGGTTGCTCCTTTGCGGTGCCGTCATCGGTTTTGTCGGCTCGGGTATCGCCGTGAGTCGCTACCTCGACGCCTGATCGATTCGAAGATGGTCGACAAACGGTCGACAGAAGCGTGCGCGATCAGCCGAGCGCTCGCACGCCTCCGGTGACAACCGCCGCGGTCACGACCACCCCGACAAATGGGATGCCTCGCCATACCGCGATGGCACCAGCCGCGACCCCGGCCAGGCGGGCATCGATCGCGAGCCGAACGCCCTCCTCGGTGTCGATGGCAAGTGTTTGCACCGCCACCAGTCCGAAGAGCAGCGCCGGTGGCAACAGCGCTCCGATGGCCGTCGCCCACGTTCCGGTCAACAGCCGGCCGAGGCCCATCACACCAGCCAGCTTGAAGCCGTAGGCGCCTGCCGCGAGCAACGCAATCGCGCCCCAGCTCATTCGGCGCCAACTTCGGGGTTCGGCTGCGGTGAGAGCTGTGCCGGTGGTGGTCCGACAATGAGCAATGCAATCACTGCGCCGAGCGCAGAGAGCAGAATTGGTAGGCCCGGAGGAGTCAGTGGAATTGCAACAGTGCCGATGATGGCGCCCGTTGCTGCTGCTACCTGACCAGGGCGGTGGCGCAGCGCTGGCGCAGCAAGCGAGATGAAGCCGGCCGGAAAGGCTGCATCGAGGCCAAAGACGTTCGGGTCGCCGATCGAACTGCCGGCAACCGCCCCGATCAGTGTCGCAAGGTTCCAGAAGAGGAACACGGAGATGCCGCCAGCGAGTACGCCACCTTCGATGTCGGCCGGGTCTTCTTGGCCCATGCCCATTGCCGTCGACTCGTCAATGACGAGCTGAGCGACCGCTGAGCGGCGCAACCACGATCCCGTGAGGTGTCTCGCAAGGGAGATTCCGTACAGTCCGTTGCGAGCGGCAAGGAGGAGTCCGGACCCGACGGCGGAGATCGGGTCGCCACCACTGCCGATCACAGACACTGCGGCAAACTGCGACGCGCCGGTGAACACGAGAAGCGACATGGCGCAGGTCTGGGCAACCGACAAGCCGCTCGAGACCGACAGAACGCCAAAACCCATGCCGAAGAAGCCAACCGCGATCCCCATGATGACCGAATCGCGGATGTAACTCGGCCGACTCACGAAAGCGGAGCGTACCGACGCCGCCCACCAACAGCGTTCTGGAGTCTCCTGCCGGCGTTTCAGTCGGCGCAGGGCTCCAGTTCGGGAGGGGGCTGCGTTCTGGAGTCTCCTGCCGGCGTTTTAGTCGGCGCAGGCCTCCAGTTCGGGGAGCGGGGGTGTTTTTCGAGGACCGGACCGGCGTGACAGACTGCATGCCATGAAGATCGTGATTGACACAGACAAGTGCGAAGGCCACAACCGTTGCTACTCCATCGCTCCCGAACTCATCGAGGTTGATGACTACGGCTATGCGTCGGCAGCTGGTGATGGCTCGGTCCCACCAGAGCTCGAAGAGAAGGCTCGGCTGGCTGTCGACAACTGCCCCGAGTTCGCCGTCACCGTGGTCGAGGACTGACATGGCTGACGTCTCAGACAAGATGGATGCAAGCCCACCGGCGACGGATCCGGTCACCGACTGGGCCACCGACTACGACATCTTCGATGCCGACTACGTCGCCAACCCCTTTGACGTCTGGGATGATTTGCGCGACGAATGCCCGATCGCCAAGACCGACCGGTGGGGTGGTTCGTGGATGCCGACGACGTATGAAGACGTGGTCGAGATGGCACGCATGGTGCCGGTGCTGTCGTCTCGCGATCCGATTGTGGTTCGGCCGCCTGATGATGGTCCTTCCGATCACGGAGATGCGCCGGATGCGAGTGCCTACACCACCGTGAACGCTCCGCCGATCAGCTCAGACCCGCCGGTCCATACCTGGTCGAGGCGGCTGATCCTTCCCTACTTCTCGCCAAAGGCGACAGCCTTGCACGAGCCGTTCACCCGGCAGCTGTGTCACGACCTCATCGATGCCCACATTGAGAGCGGCCAGATTGATGGGGCAGCTGACTATGCACAGCAGATTCCGCCGCGAGTCATCGCCCATCTCCTCGGCGTCGATCCGGGCAAGGCGGGTGAGTTCACCGAATGGGTGCAGGGCGTGCTCGAAGTCGGCCTGTCGAACCCGGCTGTCCGCACCAAGTACCGCATGAAGATCCGCGAGTTCTTCATGGCTGAGATTGCCGATCGCAAGAAGAACCCCGGCGACGACTTGATCAGTGACTTGCTGAAGGCAGAGGTTGATGGTGAGCCGGTGAGCGACCTGCACGTCGCCGGCACGTGCAACCTCTTGCTGGTGGCGGGCATCGACACCACATGGAGCTCCATTGGGGCTGCCCTCTGGCATCTCGCTGCTCACCCGGACGACACGCGCCAGCTTGTCGAGGACCCGTCGATGCTCCCGAACGCGAATGAAGAGTTCCTGCGGGCCTACGCGCCGGTCACCATGGCTCGAGTTGTCGACGAAGACGCCGAAATTCAGGGATGTCCGATGTCAGCAGGCGACAAAGTGTTGATGAACTTCCCGGCCGCGAATCGCGACCCGGCGGCGTTCGAGGATGCCGACAAGGTCATCATCGATCGCCAGCGAAATCGTCACGTCGCGTTTGGCGTCGGCATTCATCGTTGCGCAGGATCCAACCTGGCGCGGATGGAGATGGAAGTTGCGCTCGGTGTGTTCCTCGAGCGAATCCCCGAGTTCTCCCTCGCCGATCCGGGAGCGGTGACGTGGGCCGGTGGACAGGTTCGCGGCCCGCGGCATCTGCCGATTCGATTTTGATCTAGTCGATGGCTTCGGCCGCTTCCAGTGCTGATGCCCAGGCATCCTCGGCGGAGTCATGCCTGCCTTGTAGGAGTTGGTTGAGAGCCGTGATGAAGACCCGATCGAGGTCGCGCTCGGCTTCGGTCACCGTCCGGGACGGGATCGAGATCACACTGTCAATGTAAAGCTGGCCGACGGCCACATCACCGAAGAAGGGATCCTCGAGACCAGTGATCTCCTCGTTGCTGTAGAGCTCGGGGGTCGACGGGAAGTTGCCGTGCTGCTGGAAGAGTGCCAGCTGTCCTTCGACGCCGGTGAGGTAGCGAATGAAGCGCCAAGCTTGTTCGGGGTGCTCGGCGCCTGCCGGCACGACGAGTTGCGAGCCTCCCCAGTTACCGCCGCCCTCAGGAACCGGCACGAGGCCCCAGATGCCCGGTGTTCCGCCTGCGTTCGAGTTGATGACGCCTCGCATCCATGAAGGAGCAGTGAGCGATGCAAACCCGCCATTGGCCATGGCTTCGTTCCACTCGGGGCTGAACTGGGTCGTTTCCGACACAAGATCTGCGTCGATGGCCGCCGATGCGACCTGCCACGTGGCCCTCAGCCCGGGGCTCTGTTCGAGAAGCGGCTCACCGTTTTCGTCTGCGTAGACGATGGGCTCTTGTCCCAGGAGAGCATGGTAGATCGAGTCGACCGTGTCCATGAAGAAGACGTCGCCGTCAGAGTTCTCGACGAACTCAGCGCCCAGGGCGAGAAAGTCGTCCCAGGTTTCCATCAAGGGAGCCAGCTCGGCTGGATCAGAAGGCAGTCCTGCAGCCTCGAAGAGATCACGGCGATAGGCAAAGGCAAGGCCGCCGACGTCCGTCGGCAACCCGACAACTTCGCCGTTCGGGCCGACGCCCTGTTGCCAACGCCAATCCAGATAGTCGCCAGCGAGATCATCGGCGTCCCAACGACGCAGGTCGGTGAATTGCTCTGGGTTGGCGAGGAAGCCGGGTAGGTAGGCGACCTCAATCGCTGCGACATCGGGAACATCGAGGTCGCCGTCAATGACGGAGGCAAGGCCCTCATGGTGCTGGTCGAACGAGCTCAGCGTGAGTTCGATGTCGATGTCAGGGTTCTCGAGTTCGAACTGCTCGACGACCGACTGGCCAATGGCACCTTCCCAACCCCAGAAGGTAAGCGTGACGACCTCGCCGCTGGCTTCGGTGGTTTCGGCATCACTGCTGGCGAGTTGATCGGGTGCCGCGCCAGGTGTCTGGCCGCAGCTGCTTGCGAGCAGAGCGAGGACGGTCAGAACAACGGCGAATCGAGAGACCCGTCGATGTGGTGCACTTCTAGGCGTTTGTTGGTGCATGTCGAAGATCCCTCGCATGCGTTAGGGATCGGTCAAAAATTCGAAATGGTTGAGTGACTCAGCGGCAAACCCCGAATTGAGGGGGGTCGGCGGCATCGGGCGAGCGATGTGGAAGCCCTGGAGCTGGTCGACGCCCATCTTGGCGAGTTCGATCGCTTGGTCCGCCGTCTCGATTCCCTCGGCCAGAACGGTCAGATCCAGAGTCTTCGCCAGGGAGATGAGGGCCTGCACGATGGCTCGACTCGCCGTGCTTTGCCCCATTCGGTTCACAAACGCTCGGTCGATCTTGAGAACGTCGAAGGGAAGGTCCTGTAGGTACGCAAGAGAGGAGTAGCCGGTGCCGAAGTCGTCGATCAGCAAACGGGCTCCGAGCTTGTGAACTCGGTCCAGCGTGTCGCGCACGTCAGCGGTGTCGTCGGCCAGGTACGACTCGGTGACTTCGATCGCGAGACGGTGTGGGTCGATGGCCCAACGCGTCGTGCTGGCCAAGATGGTCGCCGCGAGGTCGCCGTCGACGAAGTGTCGTCCGGAGATGTTGACGGCGATGTGAGCGTTTGAAAGAGGGCCGTCGCTCCACTCGGAGAGTTGGCGGCACGCCTGATCGATGACCCACTCGTCGAGGCGGACGATGAGATCAGACTCTTCGGCGACGGGGATGAAGTCGCCCGGCATTGTCATCGTGCCGTCTGGTTTTGGCCAGCGAACAAGCGCTTCGACTCCAACGAGTTCGCCGCCCGATGCCGCCACGACGGGTTGATACCAGAGCTCGAGCTCATTCTGCGCAATTGCCTCCTCGAGCTCATTGCGAATGACGACGCGCTGAGCGAACTCGTTTTTGAGCTCGGTGTCGTAGGCCAACACGTGTCCGCCGCCACGGCTCTTGGCTTCCTGCACGGCAAGCGTCGCATCCTGCACGACTCGTTGGGCATCTGCCTCGTTGTTGCTAACCGCAACTCCGACCGACGCTGTGAGACAAACACCTAAGCCATCAATTCGGTACGGCCGCTCGATCTCGGCCAGGAACAACTCCGCTCGCTTGGTTAGTTGGTGCAAGCCGAGTCCTGAATCGGGAGAGCTGCCAGCGATCGACGGAACGATCACGAACTCGTCGCCACCTGTCCGGGCGACGATGTCATCCCCACGAACCACCTTGCGAAGCCGATCGGCCATCTCTGCCAAGACCTGGTCGCCGATGTCTTCACCGTGGAGGTCGTTCGTGGCCTTGAATCGGTCGACAGCGATGACAACCACGCCGACGGCTCCGTCGTCGAGCCGGCTCGACAGCAACTCAAAGAGGCGGTGTCGCGAAGCAAGCCCCGTGAGTCGATCTTGGCGGACGAACGTGTTCAAGCGATCCAAGAGCTCTTGACGTTCTGACGCATCTCGGATCGAGACCGCGTGGACGACTTCGTTGCCGGTCGACACCCGAGTTGCGACCACTGCCGTCTTGATCTCGCCGTCGACAGCGTGAGCGACAGCCGGCCCGCTGAACCGGTTCGATCGACTGAAGGCCTCCTCGAGCGTCCCTTCTTCGGGCTCAACCAAGTTCGTGAGGAGGTCGCCCCGCAGGCGAGATCTGCTGCGGCCAAACATCGAGGCGGCGGCAGGATTGGCGCTCAGGATTCGCCAGTCTGCATCGCAGCGAAGCAGTGCCTCGCTCGCAGCTTCATCGATCGCGGTCGTCACGGCATTGGCTTGCTGTGCTGCTGCGGTCGCTCGTCGCCATTCACCAATGGATGAGTCGAGCGACCGACCGAGATCACCCGGGATCTTGCGCTCAAAGGCCGGTGAGTCTGGTTCTCCTCGGCTGAACGCGCCCGCTTGCTGCTTGATCAGATCGAGCGAGGTGACAAGTGAATTGAGAGCAACAGAGACCTCGGCGACCTCGGCCGGGCCGTCGGATTTGACCAGCCCGACGTCGAGATTGCCCTCACCGACACGACGGGCGACCCCAGCAACGTGTTCGAGCGGGGTGATGATGGACTTGCTGAGTCGGATGGCGACGAGAACGGCAACCGTAAGCGTGACCATCAGGGCCGCAACGGAAAGGACGACTCTCGACCAGCTGTGTCGACGATCTTGTTCTGTCAACACCTCAATGTCTTCGAGGCTCATCTCGAGGAGTTCAGCTGCGACGATGGTCGTGTCGTAGCTTGCCTCGCGGGCCTCGACCAGGTTCGCAATCGCAACGTCGATCTCTTCGCCGGACACCGAGGGCGGGCTGGCCGTCCAGGCGATGATCGGGTTGAACGAGGAATGCAAAGCTGAGATTTCGGCATCCCATCGCTCCCGGCCTGCGTCCCCGGGTTCGACGAGACTCGTCGTCAGGAACGCCGTGTTGGTGGAATCGCGCAGTGCATCCCATTCGAGGCGAACGCTGGAGGCCAAGAATCCGACCGCCATCGATAGATCGCTTCGGAGCGCTGCGGTGGAAACCGCCGCATCGGCAAGCGCCTGTTGTTTGGCGACAGCAACTCGTACCTCGGGATTCGAGGCGCCGGTGAGAACGGCTTTCGGTTGGGCCTTTGTCGTGCCGGCAGCTTCTGCGAACCGGCTGTAGAACAGATCGATCTCGGCAGGCGTCACGGTCAACTCAACGGTTCGATCTCGGATGGCCTCGAGCTGTGCTTGTCGTTCGCGGAGTTCGCCCGTGATCTGACCAGACGACGACGCGTCACTGAGTGCGGCATCGGTCCGCCGAACCGATTGCTCAAACCGGGCTTGAAGCTCTGTCTCGTCGGCAGGGTCGATGCGGTCCACGAGCAGGTTCGAGGCGGCAAAGTCGCTGGTCGCGATCGACACCAACTCGATGCTGTCGACTTTCTCGAGTTCGAGAGCGGTACGGAGGCGGGAGAGTGCAATGAAGTTCTCGGCGGCGTCTGATACCTGACCAGCTTCCCGAACCGAACCGACGTTTGGTGCGATCAAGAAGCCGAGAACGATCGCAAGCGCCGCGAGAGGAGCGACGACGGCAGCGAACAGGGTGTTTCGGATCGAGTCCTGTTCGAGAAAGCCACCAAAACGGACGCGCTGCGACGAACTCTGCTCACCCTGCGGGCCGGTTTCGTCTATCCACTTCATCTTGAAGACATCGACCTCTGATTGGACAAGGTTGAGTCAGGTTGTGATGTCCCTGGGGGACTGGGTTCGGGTTCTTGCTCGTCGTTCTTCGATTGACCGGACATTTCGAGTGATCGATCGGTGGTCTGGCAAGATGGGGTGATGATCTGGCTCGTCATCATCGGAATCGTGGTCGTCATCCTCGCCCTGGTGACCATTTACGATTTGACGCAGAAAAAGCACGCCATTCTGCGCAACTTTCCGATCATCGGCCACCTGCGCTACGCCCTCGAATTCGTCGGCCCTGAGCTGCGTCAGTACATCGTCACCGACAACGACGAAGAGCGTCCCTTCAATCGTGATCAGCGACGTTGGGTGTACGCCTCTGCGAAGGAGCAGAACCCGTACTTTGGGTTTGGTACTGATTCAAAACTCGACTCGCCCCAACACGTCCTGATCCGACAGGCTGGCTTTCCGTATCGGGGCGATGGGAGCGAGATCGCCGGGGGAGCAACTGGCACAGCCAGTCACGAGCTCGCCTCGCTCAAGGTGATGGGGGAGTTCCGCAACCGTCCCGGAGCATTTCGTCCCGCGTCGATCGTGAACATCTCGGCCATGAGCTTCGGCTCCCTCTCGGGGCCGGCCGTGCAAGCCCTCAACCGAGGGTCAGCAGCTTCGGGCTGCCTGCACAACACGGGCGAGGGCGGCATCAGCGCGCACCATCGTCATGGTGGCGAACTGATCTTCCAGCTTGGGACCGGATACTTCGGAGCCCGCGGGCCGGACGGTCAATTTTCGATGGACGCCATGCTGGCATCGATGCAAGGTGCTCCGGTCAAGGCCATCGAGGTCAAGCTGAGCCAGGGCGCAAAGCCCGGCCTCGGAGGGGTTCTCCCGGGCGACAAGGTGACGGCCGAGATCTCAGAGGCCCGGGGTGTGCCGATTGGCCAAACCGTCGAGAGCCCGGCGTACCACAAGGAATTTTCAGATGTCCGTGGCTTGATCAACTTTGTTGAGCGCATCGCCGACGCATCGGGAGTGCCGGTCGGGATCAAGGCGGCCGTTGGTCAGATCGACTTTTGGAACGAGTTGGCCGAAGCCATGAAATCCTCGGGCAAGGGGCCTGACTTCATTTCGATCGACGGTGGAGAAGGCGGTACCGGTGCCGCCCCGTTGGTGTTCTCCGATCACGTGTCGCTGCCATTCCGAGCTGGTTTCGCCGAGGTGTTCACCGTCTTCGCGCAACACGGCATTCAGCACAACGTGACGTGGATCGGAGCCGGCAAGCTGGGGTTCCCAGGCGAAGCGCTGGTGGCGATGGCTCTCGGCTGTGACCTCATCTACGTGGCTCGTGAAGCAATGCTCGCCGTCGGATGTATCCAGGCTCAAAAGTGTCATTCTGGCCACTGTCCGACTGGTGTCGCCACGCAGAACAAGCGCTTGATTCGCGGTTTGGATCCGACCGATAAGGCAGACCGGACGGCCAATTACGTCGCCGCTCTTCGCTACGAGATGAAGCGTGTGTCCCACGCGTGCGGCGTGGCCCACCCGGGGCTCGTGCCCGGACATGCGATCGAACTGCTCGAACAGGGCGTCACGACGACGGCGATCTGGGACAGGTTCCACTACGACCCGGCATGGCATTATTCGAATTCGCCAGCCTTGCGGGCTCAGATCGCTGGCAGCCAGTAGCTCAACGGGCTCCTGTGGACTGACCTAGAGGGCTCGGGCCATCGCCCCAACAGCGGCAAGGGCACAGACGGCCAAGATCCACACCCGCAAGCGTTGATCGAAGTGTGGGATCACCCACCGGGCCGACACGTTGCCGGCCAAGATGAACGGCGCGAGCGCAGCCCCGGTCCGGATGTCGACCATGTCGATATTGCCTGACGCAGCGAGCACCGCAATGCTGATCGGGTTGCCAAACAACACGATGGCGCTGACGGTTGACCGAAGCTGAGGCCCGGCCTCTCGTTGATAGAGCAGGCCGAGTGGTGGCCCTCCGATCGCTACTGAGGTACCGAACAGCGAGGAAACGAAGCCAGCGCCCACGAGCGTGTCGGGCCGTCGCGGCAGCTGGGGTGCCCAGACGCTCACCACGATGCCGATGAGCACAACGGTGCCGGCGGCGAGGGTGAGTGAACGGGTGTCGAGAACGGCCAGAAGCGCGACTGCCCCGATGAAACCGAACGGCCTGCCAGCGGTAAACCATCCAACTTCGTTCCATCGAGCAAGACCCCAGTGCCTCACCACCATGTAACCGACCATTGGGATGCCACCAATGAGGGCTGATTGCGGCAACAACTCCGGTTCGATGCTCACGATTACCGGAAACGACACGATGACCATCCCGAAACCGATGACGCCCTGCATCATGGCGCCGACAAACATTGCGGCGGCCACTGCGACAAAGGCCAAGCCGACAACGTGCACGGGCCGAACCTATCGAAGTGGTGCCGTTGGCAGACAAGCGCTACACCGTGGGTGTGGACTTCGAGACAATTACGTACGAACTGCGCGATCACGTTGCGACGGTCACCCTCAACCGGCCTGATCGGCTCAACGCGTTCAACAGACAGATGCTGGCCGACATGGTCGCAATGCTCGATCACACCGATGCCGACGATGACGTGAGGGCCATCGTCGTCACCGGCGCGGGCCGAGGGTTCTGTGCTGGTGCTGACCTTGACGCTGGCGGGTCGACGTTTGACAGCTCGGGTGAGGGTCGCTCGTCCGACTCGGTGCATCGCGATGGGGGAGGTTTGCTCACGCTCCGTATCTTCGAATCGAAGACGCCGATCATTGCGGCGATCAATGGGCCGGCGGTTGGTGTCGGCGTCACGATGACCTTGCCGATGGACATTCGATTGGCCAGTGACAAGGCCAGGATCGGCTTCGTCTTCAGCCGTCGGGGCATCGTGCCTGAGGCGGCGTCGAGCTGGTTCTTGCCCCGTCTGGTCGGCGTGAGCCAGGCGCTCGAGTGGTGCTACGCAGGTCGAGTCATGGACGCCCAAGAAGCAGGCGATGGTGGCCTCGTCCAAGTGGTGCCCCACGATGACCTGCTGTCGAAAGCCCATGAAATTGCCAGCGAGATTGCCACCCACGCGGCACCGGTGTCAGCGGCGCTCACCCGGCAGATGATGTGGCGTGGTCTCACGTTCGATCACCCGATGCAGGCGCATCGAGCGGATTCTCGAGCAATTCAAGCGCTCGGCGCCATGGCTGATGCGAAAGAGGGCGTCGAGAGCTTTCTCGAGAAGCGAGACCCCGAATGGAAGCTCAAGCCATCGACCGATACCCCGGATCTCTTCCCGTTCGTTGACGACCCAGAATTCAGTTGAGTGGATCGAGCGGTGACCCGGCGAGTTCGTTGATGGCCTCCCACAGCTCGGCCTGTTTGCGCTTCGAAGTCCGAGTGCGCGGCAGGTAGGCGTCAGGTCGGCGGCGGCGATCGAGCCAGAAGCCGTCAGTGCCGATCTCTTCGGGCGATGCCCCGCAGAGCCAGACGAGCGTGTCCGCTCCTTCATCGGGTGTCCGCAAGAGCGGCCCGAGGATTTTGTCGAATCCCGGAAGTGCCTCGGTGACTCCCGGAGTGGCGGCCCACCCTGGATGCATTGCGTGGGCGCTGATTCCAGCCGGCTGGAGGCGCTCGGCCCAGAGTCCGGTCAGGTCAACCTGTATCCGCTTCGCCTTCGCGTAGGCGAGCGTCCCCGTGTAGCCAGATTCGGTCTGCAGATCGCTGAGGTCGACCGCCTTGCCATACATGCCGCCGCTCGACATCGTGATGACCCGCGCGTCGTTTCCGTTTTGGAGGGCGGGGACGGCTGCGGCGGTGAGAACAAACGGTGCGACGACGTGGGTGGCGAGGGTCAGTTCGAGTTCTGTCCCACGGGGGCCGTCGACGGTTTGGCGTTGGTTGTGAAGAGCCCCGCCGTTGTGCACGAGCGCATCCAGACGGCTCATCCCAGCAAGTTGACGTGCCGCCGTAGCCACCGAATCGAAGTCGGAAAGGTCCATCTCGATCGACGTGAATGGACCGTCGCCGAGCGGCTCGAGCTCTGCCAACAGGCCATCGAGCTTGGTGGGGTTGCGAGCGATCAACACCAGTTCGGCGCCGAGGGTGGCAAGCCGAAGTGCTGCTGCCTTTCCGAGCCCGCTCGTCGGGCCCGTGAGTGCAATCTTGCGCCCTGCGACGTCGGGTTCGGTCCAATCAAACAGGCGAGACCGTATCGCGGGGCCGATCCTGGTGAAGCTCGGCACGATGAGCGCGTCGAGCACTCCATCGGCGACTGCGGAGACTTGCTTGCTGTACATGGCTGAGCTCATGTGGACCAATCATTGGGGTGGAAGATCATTGTTGATGTTTGTTAAGGTCACCGCCATACGGGAGGGACTAGTTCCGACCGTTAGGGCGTGGGTGCGGAGCGTCGCCCCTCCTCATCCACGCCCGCCCTTTCTGAACATCGAGCGGTTGACGCCTTTGCGTCGAGGCACGACCACCCCGCCGAGGGTACGCGAACAACGATCAGCGTTGTCCTACCATTCGCGAATCAAATCGTTCGAATGTGCCGGTTCGACCGTTTGAGATCGATGTCCAAGGAAGGCTCTGACGGTGAACTTTGAGTTGACGAGCGTAGCAGTTGTCGCATTTTCCGGAGCGGTTGGGATGCTCATCGGGTGGGCTTTGTGCAGCCTTGGGCACGCCCGCGTGCGTGCTGATGCCCAGCACTTCAAGTCGGAGTCAGACACCCTCCGGGCGAAGGCGATCCGTTTCGATGAGCACCGCATCGCGCTCAAGAAGGACCGTGAAATTCTGGTTGCTGAGGCGAATCTGCTGCGATCGAAGCTTGGCCTTGCGCTGATGAATGAGGTCGGCGACCTCAAGGCTGCCGTTGAAGCCCGCGAGCTCGAACTCGCACGAGAAGCCGAGGCGGCCGAGTTGGCGGCTGCTGAGGGTGTCGACCATGCTCCAGACCATGACGGCTCCGTTGTCGACCTCACAGAGCAAGACGATGAGCGAAGTGCGGCCAGAGAAGTCTCGTCCGGCTGACGCCTTGCTGAGCCAGCTTCGATCCGAGGTCGAAGCAACATGGTGGCCATCGGCCACCGAGATGGATCGCACGGACAAGATTCCGGCGTCGCGCCTCGATGTGCTGCGCACCCTGGGACTGTTTGGCATGGCGGCGCCGTCGGGCGCTGGTGGACTTGGGCTTGATGGTCCAACCGCTCGCATGGTCTTACGGATACTGAGCGGTGCGTGCGGGGCGACGGCGTTCATGTTTGCCCAGCATCATGGTGCTGTCGGCGCGCTCGTTGCGACGGACAACGCTGCAGTAAGAGAGCGTTGGCTCAACGAGTTGATCGCTGGCGCCCTTGCGGGAACTGCCTACGCCCACGTGCGCCGAGCGAAGCAGCCGGTTGTGTCTGCTGTCGACCAGGGCAACGGATCATGGCGCTTCAACGGGGTGGCTCCGTGGGCAACGTCCTGGGGCACGGCGGCTGTCTACTCGGTCGCCGCAACGTCAGATGACGGACGCTTGGTGTGGGCACTGCTCGACACCGAGACACCGGGGCTGACCTGCCCAGACCCCCTCGAACTCATGGTGTTCAAGGGAACGGGCACCGTCCGGATGCAATTCGACGACGTGATCGTCGGCCCCGATGCGGTTCTTTCTGTTGCACCGTTGGATGAGTGGCGAGCTCGGGACCGTTTTCTCGCTGTTCGCCCCAGTCCGTTGGCGTTGGGGATTGGCGATCGAGCTCTGGCCCTGCTCTACGAGCAGAGTCCCGAGGTGGGGGAAGCCTTTGACGCCGACTGGGCTGCGGTCAGTGACGAGGCCGAGCGTCAATGCGCTCTCGTCGACAATCGCTCAGCCGAACTCGAGCGTGTCGCTGCGGTTCGTGCTGCTGTGGTGTTGAAAGCGCAACAGCTCACAACGGCGTTGCTGTCGCTCGGCGGTGGACGGGCGGCTGAACTCGAAAACCCGGCGCAGCGGCTGGCTCGCGAAGCAATGTTCTACGTGGTGCAGGCGCAGAACGATGACGGGCGAGCCGCGATGCTGGCAGCCCTCACGAACCAGAGCGACCCCTCGCCCCTGCCATAGGGGTCAGGTACAAAACGTCACGCACAGCTTCAGCTCATGGCCACTGCCGCAACGCCGGCCAAACTGCAGGCGATACCTGCGATCTGCAACGGCGTCATGGCGTCACCGAAGAACGTTCGGCCGACCGCAATCGAAAACGCAGGGAACATCGATGCGGTGACGATGGCAGGCGTGGGGTCGACGGTGAGTCCAAGCACGTAGAAGCTGCTGGCGAGCCCAGACGCAATACCGGCATTGATGGCGTCTCGGCGAACGCCTCGAGGCGGCGTGACTGGGCTCGACCGGTAGAGGCAGTACGCAACAGCCATAGCAACACCAGTTACTTTCTGAAAGACAGCCGGCCAGGCCCCAGCATCTTGTGACACCCCGATGACCGCGATGATCCCGGCGGCGTAGGACAAGCCAGAACCGATCGCGAGGGCAACACCCGCCCCGTCGAATCGAGCCCGCCGGTCGGTGCCGGTGGCCGTGACAATGGCAATCCCCGCAAGGGCAAGGCCAGCGCCGATGAGGGCGAGCGGTGAAGGAACAACGCCGGTCAGCACGGCGTATGCGTAGGGCAGCACCGAGGTGAGCGTGCCGAGAATCGGGGCGGCGACCGGTGCGCCGACGCGGGGGAGTGCTGCGTAGTAAAGAATCAGGCCGGCTCCGAGACCGAGGCCGGAAATCAGTCCTCGTGCCACGTCGGCTCCCTCGACAACACTGCCAATCGCGAGCGCAACGAGGAGGGCGGCGCCGCAGCCGATCAGATTCATCGAGGTGGCGGTGGTCGCGGCCGAACTGGCGGCCGAGACTCGTCGGCCGCCGAGGTCTGACAAACCGATGCAAATCGCTGCTGCCAATCCGAAAAGAAGGGCCATGACCTAAGCGGACTGCCTGTTGTGAGCGATGATGGCGAGGACGTCGACCACGACGTGGAACGTTAGGTGCCCTCTCAACGGCGGGGAATTTCTGCCGACCTGAGTGCCATCAGGCGGGAACGCCTGCTCACCTGTTCCATGGAGGGAACCCCATGCGCTCACGATTCAGCCGTATCGCTACTGCCGGCCTGGCCCTTGGCCTTGTTGCCTCGGCGTGTTCATCGGACGGCGAGCAAGAAGCGACTGGTACGCCTGAATCGTTGGCTGCTGGTGAGGCTGGTTCCAGCTCGAGCGTCGAGTCGTCGACCACAACAGCTGCCGCAGCGGCATCTTCCGAAACCACGGCAACAACCGCTGCCGCATCGAGCACAATCACGACCGCACCGTCCACCTCGACCACCTCGACTCAACTCGGCAGTGCGTACTCGATTGGCCCGGCTCAGGGTGAGACGATGGACGTCGTCGGCGTTGCGTGGGACGACGTGCTGAACTTCCGAACGGCCGCCGACCCCTCGGCCAGCATCGTCGACACCGTTGCCCCCTTTTCATCGACACCGGCCGTGATCTCGCAGGGGGACGGTTGGTTGCTGGCCAACAGCGCCTGGTGGCGAGTGACAGAGGGCGGCCAAGAAGCGTGGGCCAACACCACGTTCCTGGGCCAGCTCGGAGCGACCACAAACATCTTCGGTGGGTTGTCGGCCTCCATGCCGAGCCTCAGCGCTCCGGATCTGGACACCCTCGCCGAGAACATCGGTAGCGCTCGCTCGGGTGGCCCCGTACCGCTCGTTGTGTTCTCGACTGAGCCAGTCGGCCTCGACGCGCAAGGTGGTGAAGCCACGATTGATGTGATCGGCCTGGGCGATGACTCCGTCAAGGGAGAGCGAATCTCGATCGGGTTCCGCTACATCGTCGACGACATCAATGCAGAGTCGCCCCAGGTTGTCGCGATCGAGCTGATCTCCGCCTCGGCCCAGGTCATCTGTGGTCGTGGTTTGAGCGGCGGGTTGTGCCTCTAGGAGGACTCCTCCTGCGAGCAGAAGCTGGCTGCGCAGCGCCTCAGAATTCCTCGACCCATTCGTCTTCACCCTGGAAGACCGGGAGGGGTTCGCTCTCGTCTCGCTGTGGCTCTGCCGCGCTCAGGTAGCCGCTGTCGACTGGCTCGCTCGGGGGTGGTGCCTGCGATTCGCCGCTGCTGCTGCTGCTGCCGCTGGCACGGTCCGCCTTGCGGTTCTCGCGGGCCAGCCGCTTGGCTCCTTCTTCCTCGTCGTCCGGGCCATAGCCGTAGACCATCTGCACGCCATCGACATCGAACGGCTTGCCGAGCGAGGCGATGTGAAACTTCGACCAGTCGCCGGACTTCTTCTGCACCTCGACGATGCCGCCACCCGCCAGGGCCTTCTCGAGGGTCTCGACGGGCCCCATGGCCGCCCATTTGCCTGACTTGGTCTTTCGAAAGCGCGGAGGCACCGGATCACTCATCCCGCCAGTATCGCGAAGTTTCGATCGAAATCCGAAGCTGTGCTCCGTCCTGTCCGCACGCGCCCCGCTGTTGATCAGACGTCTGGCGTATTGCCGAGCAAGTAGCGGGGACCGTCGCCGTGCTGAGCCGCCTGATCGTCGACGTTGTAGATCTTGCAATGGGTCAGCGAGAGACATCCGCAACCGATGCAACCGGCAACTCGTTCTCGCAGGTTGGTGAGCCCGGCGATCCGCTCATCGAGGTCGACGGTGAATCGGGCGGCCAGGCGTTCCCAGTCGGCTTCGGTGGGTGTTCGGCCTGAGGGCAGTGAATCGAGCTGCTGTCGAATCTCGTCGAGGCTGTAGCCGAGCTTCTGGCAGATTCGGATGAACGAGAGGCGTCGGATGGCGGAGCGTTCGAACCGGCGATGACCCGAGTCGGCTCGGACTGAGGTGACGAGGCGATGCTCCTCGTAGAAACGGATGGCCGACACCGCAAGGCCGGTGCGCTCGGCGACGGCCCCGATCGCCAGCAATGATGGTGGGGAAGAATCGCTTGACCTCAACATTACTTGAGATTCTATACAGGTTGGTATGACAGCTTCACTTGAACACCTCAACATCACCGTCCAGAACCCCACCGAGACCGCAGATCGACTGAGCCGGCTGTTTGGCTGGCATGTTCGGTGGGCGGGTCCCTCGCTCCTCGGCGGCAGCACGATTCACGTCGGAACCGACGGTCAATACCTCGCCGTATACACCGCTGCCGATGAAACCTCGCCGTCTCACCGTGCTGACGCCAACGGGTCAGAGAGACCAAAGAGCTCGATCGGCAACCTCAATCACATTGGTGTGCAGGTCGACGATCTCGACGCTGTGGAGCAGCTGGTGATCGACGAAGGCCTCACGCCTTACAACCACGGCGACTACGAACCCGGTCGCCGCTTCTACTTCGACGACCCCGACGGCATCGAGTTCGAAGTGGTCTCCTACTCGTAGGGGTCAGGTCTCAAACGTCAACAGTGCCGGTTCAGCGCTCAATCCTCAGGCCGACCACGGCAGCCAGCTGGTGAGCGATCGCTGGCAGTTGCACTTCGGAGATCAGGAACCCGTCGAGCCGATTGATACCGATCAGCTCCAGCGAGGCAGCACCTCGCAGGTCGACGCAACTGGCCTCTGCCCCGTCGAGGTTGAGCTCGGTGACGGTGCTCTGTTCGAATGAAACGTGGGTGAGACCAGCGCGGTAGGCATCGGTTTCACCAAGTTCGCACTCCCGCAGCGCGACCCGCTTCAGTGTCGCCATCCGGAAGTTGGTGAGCCGCATAACGCAGCTCACAAACTCGCAGTCTTGGATGAGCCCATCGGAGAAGTCGGTGCCGACCAACTTGGTGTCGACGAAGTGGCTCTGCCGGGCAACGCGGATGGAGAGCCGGCTGAGATCGGTGTGAGCGATTGACGATTGAGCCACCCGGACCTCGGTGTGTTGATCGATGCCGACGAAGGTCACTTGTCGAAGATCGCATCGCTCGATGTCGAGTTGCTCGACTCCGGTGAGGTCGATGGTGGTGCCGTCGAAGCTGCGCCCCGTGATCTCGAGCAGGCCATCTTCCGGGGCCGGGCCAGTTTCGGGCTTCCAGGCATCGTGCGCCCCGAGCTGCGGGAGCCGTGGTGGCTGGGCGAAAGGTTCTTCGATCTCCATAGCCGCGTGCCTGTCCGGTCGTGAACGTGTGCGGCGAGCGTACCTCCCTACCGTCAAGCCCTTAGGGGTCAGGTACAAAACGTCACGGCAGGTCTTTGGACTGGACCACGACTGAAATGGTTTGGGGAGTGGAATTCGGCACCAGAGTCTTCTCCGAAAAGCGATCATGTGGTGGTGACGAACGTTGATCTCCTCACCACCGTGTACGGGCCGAGCACGTGGGACGTCTACGACAAGCTCGACCAGAGCCTGTCGCCTCCGCACCCGACGAGTTGTTCGAGATAGCGGAAGCGTTGATCTCGCCCGGGTTCGTCGTACTCGATGCCGGCTGCCGCGATGCGGGGCATCTCGTTGAGCTGGTTCGCCGACTCGACATCACCGGTATCGGAGTCGAACCTGTCCCGGTTCACGTCGAGCGGGCTCGAGTCGCGGTTGTAGCGGCGTCGCTGTCGGAGCGGATCGACCTTCACCAAGTCACGATTCATTCCATGCCTGTCGCAGATGACTCGGTCGACTTCGTGTGGTGCCGCGACGTCTTTGAGCAAGTGGATGACGTCGACGCCGCCTTGGCCCAGCTCGCAAGAGTGATGAAGCCCCAGGCTCTGATGTTGCTGTTCACAACAGTTGTTACTGACGCTCTGACTAGCGAAGACCGAACGCTCTTGCGAGGCCACATGGGAAACATCGACCAGAACCTTGATCGCGGTTGGCTTGAGCAGCGATTCGCGCGCGCTGGATTCGAGATCGCAGCTGTCCGATCCGTGGGCACTGAATGGCGAGAGCACGCGGAGGAACGTGACCAACCCGTCTCAAAAGCGCTGTTGCGGCTCGCTCGACTGCGCCGTCGCACCGACGAGATCGTGGCTGATCACGGACAGGCGATCTTCAATCACGTCGAGGCGAATCTTCATTGGGAGCTCTTCCAGTTTCTCGGGAAGCTCGACCCGCTCATCTACACACTGAGGCGCTCAGCTACCGTGCCCGAACATGGGTGAGCGCGAGTGGATGCACGAGTCAACGGGACCGGAGAGCAGCTCCGATCGCTTCGCTCGCCGGTTTGCGTCGACTGACCTCCTCAGCGGACGGAAGTTCGTGTGGTTGGTCGTTGTGATCGTGGTGATCGGCGTTGGTGGCCTTGTCGCTGCTGCCGCGTTGTCCTGAGGCGGCTTTGCCCTGCGCAAACAGAACCACTGACTATTCGAAGACCGACATGGCCAAGGCCACGTCGTTCAACGAGATTGACGTAGCCCCAGCATCAACGGCTCGATTGACGTCATCCGGGCCAACGGCATCGTTGGCGTGGACGACGTAGCCGAGTTCGCTCAGCCCTGATGCAATCCGCTCCGTCAGCACGCCGGCATAGACGTGCGCGACGTCGAAGCCAGCCGTCTCGGCGGTGCCAAGGATGTAGCGCTCGAACACTGCCTCATTCATCCATGGTTGGGGTCGCTGGGCAAACAGCCCGATTGTGGCTTGCGGATGTTCGGTTTTCAGCCTTGCCAGCATCGGGTGGTTCCAGCCGGTGAACTTCACTCGCTCGAACACGCCAGCCTGGTCGACCGCTTCGAGGACGGCGTCAAGCACCGTTCGGCCCTGTGTCTTGAACTCCAACTCGAAAACAGTGGCTGGTAGGGCAAGGACCTCGTCCAATGACGGCACCCGCTCACCAGCGAACTCCGGGGCGAACCAACCGCCAGCATCCAACTCTCGAATCTCGTCGAAGGACGCCTCGAAGACGGGTCCGTTGCCATTGGTCGTCCGCTCCAGCATTGCGTCGTGCATCACAACGGCTCGACCGTCGCTGGTGAGTTGCACGTCAAACTCGAAGCCGTCGGCTCCAAGGTCGAGTGCCCTTGTGAATGCAGCCATCGTGTTCTCCGGCGCGCCAGCGGACGCGCCTCGATGGCCGATTACCTGCATTTCTCTGGCCCTACTTCCGAAACCAGCTCGAACTCCCATCCCAGCCGCCACTCGAAACCCGCAGAAATGAGATCAACAACGGGTGTTCGTTCGACACGACGAACAACGCCCCAAAACGTGGCGACGTGGCCTACCACCAGTACCCGCTTCCGATCCGCACATCGATGCAGATCATCCAGAAACCAGCCAACCCGTTCGAGAGCCGTGGTCCAGCTCTCTCCGCCTGGATACGGGTCGTCGACGTATCGAAGCTTGTTCCGATGTAGTTCGGCAGCTGGCATACCGTTGCCGGCGCCGTAGTTGCACTCTCGCAAGCGCCAATCGTGCAGGATCGGAACATCCGTCTCGGCGAACGCTATCTCGGCCGTCTGAACGGCCCGATGCAGGTCAGAGGTGAAGACGATGTCGATGCCGTCGGAACGGCGGCGTTCGCCAAGTTCTCTGGCGAGACGGCGACCTTCGGGAGACAACAGGCTGTGATTCCAGCCAGATGCGACTCCGCGATCGTTGTCTTCACTCCACGAGTGCGTCTCGAAGACGATGCTGACGACCACGTGGCAACAGTACTGCGCCAAGGTCAACCCGATCTCTGGTCTGCAGGCACCGTCGGTTCAGCCGTCGTGGCACCCGAGCACATACGACGAATGAGAATGCGCCACGTAGTTGCGACAATCGCGAACGTTGCGGCCCTCGGGGGCGGACACGTTGCATCTGGGCCAATCGGAATCGAGCCGAGGCAGGCGTGGCATAGTCAGCGTTGTGGATCTGGCCGACTTGAACGAGCGACTCCTCGACCTTGTCGGGGGCGACCCCTTCGCTGACGTTCGCGCCCTCAGCTCTGAGCACCAGGCACGTCACGAGTGTGGTCTGCACAACGCTGGTGGCCCAGTGATGTCGACCATCGCCGCAATCGTCCGCTCGGCCGGGGCTCAGCGAGTCCTCGATCTTGGATCAGGGCTCGGCTACTCCACCCTCTGGCTCGCCCATGCCGGTGGACCCGCTTGCCATGTCACGGGCATCGATGCCGATCCCGAGCACACCGATGCCGCGACACTGATCGCCGCTGAGCGAGGCTTTGCCGACCGGGTCACGTATCTCACGGGCACCGTCGCCGATGTGTTGCCAACTCTGACTGGGAGCTACGACCTCATCCACGACGACGCGTGGTTCGCAGATCGCCCCGACCACCTCGACGCTGCGATCGAACTGCTCCGCCCCGGCGGCACGTTCACCATGGCGAACTGGTTCCTCCTCTTCGACACCCTGACTCAGTCGCAGCAAGAGAAGTGGGAGCACTTCGCTGGGAGCGGCTGGCAGCAACGAACCCTCGACTACGCCGAGCATCTCGCAAGTCGCCCGGATGTTGCCGTCCAATGGATCACGAGCCCGCCTGTCGGCATCGCGACCAAGCGAGATGGGCCTTCGGTCGGACTCGACACGCCAATGGCCGCCATCTCGTTCCGTCGGACGTCGGAACAGGTTGCCGACGTCGTACTTGCCTGGCAGCGGCCGGACCGGCCCTTCTTTGCCGCCGGCGCCTGTCACATTCTCGCCAGACAGTTCGTCCGGCGACATTCGGCCTACAGAGTCGTGGCCATTCAGCCTCGTCCAGGCTGGAAGGGCGCTCACGTCTTTGCGACAAACGGAAAGCAAGCATTCGACTTCAACGGCTGGAGCCTCGAAGCCGACCTCATCCGAGCGAACGTCGAGGCGTCACGGGCCGAGTCGCCGGACTGGGAGTTCGACCTTCTACCGGCAACAGATGATTTCGATGAGTTCTGCCGTTCGATCAATTGCCGAACCGCAGAGCTCTACCCAGGCGACGTTGAAGCTCGAGCGGACCGCTTCATTGATGCCATCGCATCTACCCGGGTGGACGGTCAGTCCCGCGGTTGATTGCGGTAGTGCCAGTAGAGCTCCACGATCTCGGCGACAAATCCGTTCTCGTCGCGTGTGTTGTCGATAGCGAGCCAATCTGCCGAGGCGCCGTTGAGCGCCGGGTCGAGCAAATCCATTCGCAGGTGCCAGCCGGCGAGAACCGAGTTGGCAGCTCGTTCGCCCACCGGGCGAGTGTCGGTGAAGACGAGTTGGCATCCCTCGGCGGTGGGGCTGACGTCGAACCGGAGCCGACTGCCATCATCCATCTCAGCTTCGAGACAGCGGGGCGGATCGAACACGGTGACCTTCCCGGAAAACGCTGAGCTATCCGATCGCGAGTCGTCGAGCCAGAGTGAGAGCTCGCCGCCAACGTGTGGTTCGAGGCGTGCCTTGAAGGCGAGCCATGCCTGCATCTCGGCCGGCACAGTGACGGCTGACCAGACTCGCTCTGCCGGGTGGCGCAGCTGTCGTTCGAATCGGATCACCGCTCGGCCGTCCGGCGAGGTGATCGTGGTGCCGTCGTCCTCCGGCGGAAACGCTCGCGTGGTCATGCTCGATCTTTCTGCTCGTCGTGGTCATTGTCCAGATGCGTTGCAGCCCAGAATGAGGGCGTGACCCAGATCGGCAGCGCGATCTCGTTCCGGCAGCTCACCGAAGATGACTTCGACCTGCTCGCAGTCTGGCTCGGGCACGAGCATGTGCAGGAGTGGTGGAGAGATCCTTCCGCGCCGACAACCGTGCGTGAGAAGTACGGTCCACGTGTTCGGGGCGAGGTGCCGACGGAGGTGTTTGTCGTCCACTTCGAGAGCGTCGATGTCGGGATGATCCAGCGGTATCGGATTGTCGATCACCCCGAGTGGCTCGAGGCCTGGCACGAACGGGGATTGATGCGTCGCACGCAGCTGGCATCGACTACTTGCTGGGCGATATCGCGGCCGTTGGCAGGGGCGTCGGTACCGAGATGATCCGAGGCTTCACCGACAAGTTGTTCGACGAGCTCGACGACATCACCAGCATTGCGGTCACTCCCCAGAGAGCGAACGTTGCGTCGTGTCGCGTGCTTGAGAAGGCGGGGTACGAACGGCGCTGGGTGGGCATGCTCGATTCCGACGACCCCTCAGATGACGGCGAGACCTCCCTCTACACAGCACACGGGACGGTCGCTGAGAGCTCGCGTGATCTCTCCGTCTGGCGTGTGTCCACTGATGGACGTCCGCAATACTTGCCGGATGGTTGAGGAGAAGTACGCCGTTGGTGAATACGAGCGGCGATTCCTACTCGATCGCATCCCCGACGACGTGGCCGACCCTCGAACCATTGTCGATGAGTACATCACCGACACCCGGCTCCGTCTGCGCACCGTGCACTGGCCCGACACTGATCAGCGCGATCAGAAGCTTGGTCACAAACGGCGCCTCGTCGAGAGCGACCCAACCGGCATCATGTGCACCAGCTTGTATCTCGACGACGACGAGATCACCGTGTTGGCCACACTGCCGTCGAGGCGTCTCGTCAAGACCCGCTGGCGCCTCACTCTCGGAGAGGTGGCGGCATCGATCGATGTCTTTGAAGAGTCGTTGGAGGGGCTGATCATGCTGGAAGTCGACCTGGGTGGTCCCGACCTCCTGGCGATGTTCACGCCGCCTGACTGGGTGGGGCCCGAGGTCACGCACGACGAGCACTTCACGGGCGGCGAACTCGCAGGCGTCTCATTCCAAGACCTCGCCCCTCACATCTCACGGGCAACGACCAGCTGACCAAGGCCTGTGTCACGTCAGGTCGTGGCGCATCCACACGTTCGGCTCGACGTACACAGCGACATTCTGAGAAGCCAAGCAGTGCACTGGCGCCAATGCCCCCGGCACATAGACAGGTCCCGTCTCGGAAAAATCGATCCCGGTCCACTCTCGCCACTGGTCAAGTGAACCGGTGACGGTTTGTGAGGCAGGCGCAATCTGCTCAATCACGCCACCGAGGCGAGTGTGGACCCGCAACCACGGGTCGACGGGTAGCCCGTCGCTGCGAGTGCGTCGGGCGTACTCGTCCATGTCGACGTCTGGCTCGAGGTGCTTTCCGCTTGGCCGGACTGGCGCCAACAGCGTGCCGAAACCTGCTGTGCGAGCGGCGTCTCGAATCGCTCCGAACATCACGTGCGACAAACCCCGCCCGAGCCAGTCGGTGTGGATCGAGACTTCGAGGGCGCACGCCGTGTCAGGCTCGACGCCGAGAGCCAAGTCGCGATGGGCCCACATCAAGGCCTGATCCCAGCCTTTGTCGGGCAGCGCTCGTCGGCCGTCGCAGTCGAGGCAGAACGCCATCGCCGTGCCGTGTGCGACGATGCTGTCGTCGGCATCCGTGGCCACAACGCCGAGCTGGCGAAACTGCTGAACGACTGGGCCAAACAGCGCTTCAGCGATCGGATCGTGATCCATGAACTCATCCCAGGTGTCCGGCATGTCCCACACCTGACCGATCAGTTCGGGCCGCTCAGCGAGCGTCGATGTTGTGATATTCAGCATGTCGATGGTCCTGCGCTGTCGCTGGCGTGGTTCACATCGTGGCATTGAGAGGCACCCCGTTCAGCGAATAGGCCGGGTTGGTCGCCCGCCGGGAAACTAGGTTCGGCGGATGGCGCAACCGAACCTGGTGGCAACGGCGTTCCGTGGTGATGAGGACGCGGCCGAGCTGCGCTCGTTCTTTCTTCCCGAGCGGCAGTTTGCTGGTGATGCTCGCTGGAGGTTTGACACGTCGCTGAAGTCCGCCTACGTGAACACCTTCGAATACTTGAACCACGCCCCGGTCGTGCAGCTCTGGCGCGACCCTGCCGGCGACGTGCAAGCCGTTTCGAGAATCTGCTTGGGGACGGGAGAGTGGTTCTTTCAGGCATCGCCGGAGTTCCGAGACGAATCGACAGCTGTGCGAATCATCGACCAGGCGGACGCGGCCTTCAGATTGCTCACCGATCTGGGGAGTTGGCGCACGGTCATTTACGAGAGCGATGTCGCTGGCACCGAGCTCTTGGCCGCTGCCGGCTACGAGCCGGGCCCGCGAGACGAAGTGTTCATGACGATGCCGCTCGACTCAGAACCTGCGGTTGCAGCGGTGACGGGATCGGTAGAAGTTCGGGTCCTCGATGCAGAGAATCCGGCGGAGCTCCACGAACGGGCGCTTGCCCAAGTTGATGCGTTCAGCGGCGGCGAACCGAGCGAGTCTGCACTGAAGTGGATCCACCGATCGCTTCCTCACCAGCTGTCGTTTGCACCAGCTCAGTCGGCGAACGTTGTCGCCATGGACATCGACGGCAGATGTCTCGCCTTCGCTGACGTCTACTTCGATGTTGCCAACCTCATTGGCGAGTTCGAACCGGTCGGAACTCGACGGAGCGAGCAACGACGGGGACTGTCCAAGGCGGTGTTATTGCATGGGCTGGCGGCGATGAGGACCGCCGGTATGACCGAGGCCGTGGTTCGCACCGGTGTCGAGAACAAGCCGGCAATCGCGGCCTACGAGTCTGTTGGGTTCAAGATCGCCGACTATCGGGTCACTCTCGATCGAGCTCGGTAAATCGAGCAGGGACCCTCGATCGTTGAACCCAAAGCCCGGAGGGGTGACTGGCATCGGGCAAGCTGAGAGTGAACAATGAACCTCGGGTTGAAACCCCTTTGAGGAGATGAGATGGGGTATCGGCTCGGCGTCGACCTAGGAACGACGTTCACCGCAGCTGCGATCCGCCAGAACGGGGTCTCGCGGATGGCGACCCTCGGCTTGCGTCAGCCTGAGATGCCATCGGTGGTCGCCGTGACGGGAGCAGATGTTCGCGTTGGTGACGACGCCGAGTACTACGGGAGGACCGAACCGGCGTCGGTTGCTCGCTTCTTCAAGCGCCGCTTTGCCGATTCGACCCCGCTTGTGGTCAACGGGCAGCCGTGGTCGGCTGAGGCGCTCTCGGCGCGAGTCCTGCGCCGTGTCCTCGACGAGGTGACGCAATCGGAGGGATCGGCTCCTGACCACGTCGTGTTGACCCACCCTGCGGGATGGCGCGAGTTCCGACTCGATGCCATGCATTCGATGGCGGGGCTTGCGGAGTTGTCGAGCTACCACCTCGTGCCCGAGCCGGTCGCCGCCGCCCGTCACTACGCAGAGACGAATCGCCTTTCCGATAACGCGCACCTCGCCGTGTTCGACTTCGGTGGGGGAACATTCGACACCTCTGTCGTGTCGGTGGTCGGTGGCGAGTTCACCGTTGTTGGAACACCCCAAGGCATCGATCGTCTTGGCGGCATCGACATTGACGAAGCCGTCTTCTCCTACGCATGTGAGTCGGCCGGCATCGATCCCTACGAACTTCCCGACACAGCGCAGATCACGAGAGAGCTTCAGCGGGTTCGCACGGAAAGCCGCGATGCCAAGGAGATCCTTTCGTCGGCGCACGTGGCTCGCATCGCCGTCAGCGAACTCAGCCGAGAACAGTTCGAATCGATGCTGACCCCAATGCTTGCTGACGCGGGTGCTGCGGTCGATCGAGCGATCCGTGAGGTCGGCCTCGATTTCGACGAGATTGACGCGTTGCTTCTGGTCGGCGGCAGCTCACGAATTCCCGCTGTCGGAGAAGCACTGTCGAAGCGATTCGGTCGGCCGATTCTCATCGACACGCACCCGAAGCACGCGGTCGCCCTCGGCGCGGCTCTGTCTGACCCCGCACCGACCCTCAGAGTGCCCCAACATCCTGCGGGGCAGACAGGACACGATCGAGACGTCGCTCCGGTTGCGCCGCCGGTCTCTCCGGTCGCACCGCCGGTGCCGCCCGAACGGCCCGGCGCCACGCCTCAGGTGCCAGCAGCGGCAGCAGTCACCGGCGCCGTCACCCCGTCGCCCGTCGACACCGTGATCGACACGCCTGCCGCCGGCGTCAATGCACCTGGTGGCGGTGCGCCTGTTCCTCCCGGTGGGGCGGTTGCACCAAGCGGAACCGGTGCCTCCGCGGAGTCGTCGGTGGGCTTGAGGGCGCCACTCATCGCTGCCTTGGCGTTGGTCGCCCTCGCCATCGTTGGTGGCGTTGGATACCTCCTGACGCGAGATTCGGCAGAGCCAGTCGAAACCGTGTCGACGACCCTGCCCGAGAGCACCACGCTCGTTGGGGAGGCAACCACCTCCACGCCACCTTCCTCCGCGTCCACCACATCAACGATCGAACCAACCTCGACCACCCAAGAGAGTTCGGACGAATCAACCCCGGGGCCAGAGGGCCAAGTTGTTGTCGCCGCTGGTGAACCAGTTCAGATTCGACTGCTCGGCGATGTATCGGCCAACTTCGGCGAGATCGGACAGTCGAGCGTGGCGCTGAGCCAACAAGCCCTCGACGACTTCGGCCCCGTCAGAGGCTTCGACGTTGAGTTTGGGACCGTGCTCGACACTGCGTGTTCCGAGGAGGAAGGCGCCGCGGCCGCCGCGACTGTCGCCGAGTTGCCTGATGTGATTGGCGCGATCGGGCCACAGTGTTCGTCTTCGATCCTCGGAGCCTCGCCAGCCGTCACCGGACTGGGAGCCGTGTTGATCGCTCCAACCGGTGCTTGGCCCACGTTGACCTCCGACCATGAAGGCTTCAAGGGAGCCGACCACAACGACGGCTTCTATCGACTCGTACACAGTGATCTTGTCCACCCCATTGCGTTGGCCGACTATGCAACGGGCGAACTCGGGGCATCTCGCGCCGGGATTGTAAACTTCGGCGTTGATTTTGAACTTGAGCTCACAGCAGCGTTCGTGCACCAGTTCGAAGCCGACGGCGGCGAGGTCGCCATCATCCAAAATCTCGGCACAGAATCGACAGTTGACACGCTGGCCGAGAACTTCCTCGCCGCCGACGTTGACTTCATCTACGTCCTCGTGCCTTCGTCCGAAGCTGCCGGTGTTTTGGCCGCATTGGATGGGCAGGGCGACTGGACGCTCGGCGGCTCTCAATATTTGTTCGACGAACAGGTCCTTTCCGATCCAGCGAGTGTGGACATGGTTCTCACCGCACCGAAGGCGGTCGACCTCGTCGCGATCAATGAGGTGACGAATCGATCGGGTACCGATGTGTTGGCCGAATTCGAAGCCGCCGGGGGCCAGACCGGTCCGAGCGGCTCCTGGGCTCGCAGTTACGACGCAACACTTCTGCTCCTTTTGGCGATCGAGGCCGGGTCCACCGTGGAAGACGGCAATCTCGTGATCGATCGGGACGGCGTTCGGAGATATCTCGACGACCTGTCTGGCTTCTCAGGACTGAGCGGCCCGATCAGCTGCGACGACTTCGGTGACTGTGCGAGGAGCCCGATTCTCATCGTGCGGAACGTCGATCCGGCGGACTTCAACAGTGTCGTGACCCTCGAGGAGTTCGACGACTTCGGCTGACCCGAACTAGCGAGCGATGCTGTGGTCACCCAATTGCTTGCGGCGGTGGCCTAGTTCCGCATGAAGGCCCGGGGTGGTGCTCCGAGCTCGGATCGAAATGCGGCGATGAATGAACTCGGGGTCGCGTAGCCGACATCGTTGGCGACTCGGGTCACGCTCTCGCCTTGAGAGAGCATGGCGACGGCGGCGAGGATTCGGGCTCTCCGTCGCCACTGGCCAAGACTCATGCCCGTTTCAGAGGTGAAGCACCTCTCGATGGTCCGTCGACTGGCGCCCGCTTTGAGCAGGTGCTCGTCAAGCGGCGTGGCAGGGTGCGCCATGATCGATGTGGCAAGTTGCTCTGCCAATGGGTCGGTAGGCATCGGCAGTCGGAGCCGGGTGTCGGTCTCAGCATCGAGCCGCGCCGCGAGCAACGTGACCAATGCTTGGTCGGCCGGATCTTCGAGTGTCATCGGTGCGGCATCCACTGCGTGGGCCACGAGTTCACGAGTAAGCGGCATCAGATTGACGACTCGAAGTTCGTCGCCCAGACAACCAAGGTCTGCTGCGATGTACAGGCATCGGATCGAAGCGCGCCTCGCCGTTTCGATCTGCACCCGCGTCCCGTTCGGGACACACAGAGCTCGGTGAGCGGGAACCGTCCAGGCGTCCTCGTCCGTCACCACCGTGAACAGACCTTCGTGGGCGAACAGGAGATAGTCCCAGCCTGGCTGCGTTGGAAGCGAGACGCGTCCGGGTGGGTGCGTGATCGAGTAGCTGCGCACTTGCGAAGCCTGTTGGCGAGAATTCGACATTACTTGCCACATTGTAGAAAGTGCACGGAGTGGCGCTCTGTCAGGATTGCTCACATGAGTTCACGACTGACCCACTTTGCCATCAACACAGATGACGTCGACGCCACGCAGGCCTTCTATGCATCAGTGTTTGGCTGGCAGTTTCGGGACTACGGGCCGCCCGGCTTCGTGCAGATCCTTGATGAAGCCGGTGAGGCGCCGGTGGGGGCGATTCAGCAGCGCCGTCAGCTTCTCGACGCTGAGCCGACCCGAGGATTCGAGTGCACCATTGGAGTGGACGACGTTGGAGAGGTCCGCGCTCGCGTCCTCGCCGCCGGCGGCAAAATCCTCATGGAGCAGTTCACGATCTCGAAGGTCGGCCATCTGATCGCCTTCGAAGATCCAGGCGGCAATCCGGTCCTCGCGATGGAGTACGACAGTTCGGCGGAGTAAAACGATGCGCTACGACCGCGGCCGAGGCTCACTCGACCGACATGCCACGCACATCGTGTCGACCTTCGACGTGACCCAGCCTCCGGAGGAGACGGGATCAAACCTCCCACCACGGACCAGCGCCGCCCAGGCCCGCTTGGGGGCAGCACGGGATTATCGGGAGCCACCGGAAGGGCCGTTTCGCACGGCCGGTCGGCGGTGGAGGTGGTGATTGCGAGCGGTGAAGCGAGCTCCCTGGCAACACTCCCTATCGCGAAGTATGCTGGCATACATGCAGCGAACGACCGTGAAACTCCCAGACGAACTCGATGCGCGCCTTCGACACGAAGCCGAACGCCGCGGAAGCACCGTGTCGGAGCTGACCCGCGAAGCCATCGAGACGTTCCTTGGCACTCAACCAGGTAGACGACGTCTTCTCGCTGCTGCCGCCGGCGCAAGCGGTCGCGACGATATCTCCGAACGCATTGAAGAGATCCTCGCCGCCGAGGTGCAGTCATCGCGCTGATCGTTGACGCCGGCCCGCTCTACGCCTACGTCGACCGCGACGACCGCCACCACGCCGCTTGCCTGGATCTGCTTGAAACCCACCCAGGCCCCCTCATCGTCCCTGCGCTGGTCATCACCGAAGTCACTTACCTCATCGGGACGCGCCTCGGACCAGATGCCGAGGTCCGGTTCTTGGGTGATCTGGCAGCAGGCAACCTTCTCGCCGAACACATCCACGCAGGCGACTGGATGCGGGTTGCTGAACTCGTGGCCCAGTACCGAGACCTTCCCCTCGGCACCACCGACGCTTCGGTCATCGCAGCAGCAGAACGACTTGGCATCACCGACGTAGCCACACTGGACCGACGACACTTCACCGTCGTGCGGTCCAAGCTTGGCGATCTCAGCCTTCTGCCATGACCCAGCACTTATCAAGCAGGACGTCTGGCGGACATGAGCCACCAGGTTCGTCTCCAACGAGTCCACCAGTATCCGGCGCCGCAAACGGGCCGATACCGGGTGCACACCGTGGGTTTGAAATCGTGGCTTTGTGTGACGAAGTGTGGGCCGTCCGCCAGAACAAACTCCGACAATAGGCTGTCGCTAGTGCCCTATACGATGCGGAAAACGCAGCGAAAGGCACCAATGACACCAACCATTTCACTCGGCTACACCATCTTCTACGTAGACGATGTCGAAGCAACGGTCAGGTTTTTCGTTGCGGCGTTCGGACTTGAACAGCGCTTCGTCACGCCCGAAAACGACTACGGCGAAGTCGAGACCGGGCCAACAACGCTGGCGTTCGTCTCCCTCGAGCTCGCGAAGAGCAACCTGGATGCCGCCGGAGGCTTCTTGCTCCCCGACGATGCACGGCCGGCCCCTGCTTCGATCACGTTGGTTACCTCGGATGTTGCCAACACCGTCGAGGGCGCGATTGCTGCGGGAGCTCGTGGCTACGTTGACCCGACCCTCAAGCCGTGGGGGCAGACGGTTGCTTACGTGCTCGGCCCGAGCAACCTGCTGATCGAGATCGCATCCCCGGTTGAAACACCATGACCACTTGCGACAGCCGCCAAGCCAGCCACGTATGCGCAGCGTTTCCAGGTGCCACGCTGGACCACACCTTCGGCGACGATATCGATGTTCATCGGGTCGGCGAAACGCCTCCAACTCGACATACACAATTGGGAATAGCTGCCCGGGGGCTTCGCTCGCCATCTCGCCCAACGACAGGAACGCCGGCCGTATCGACCGCTCGTAATCGCGAACACGAACAGGCTTCGAGCCTTCGACCTCGGCCCCAATTTCCTTTGAGTTTCACACCGAAGTTTGCCGATTGCCGTCCGGCAATCCTGCGAAGGGGATCTGCGGAATTCCGCAAACATCCCTGGGTGGGTGGGCGTTCCTAGTAATTCGGTCTGCCCTACGCATGAGAGGGCAATTTGAGAATGGGGGAAACGGCTTTCACCGACGGACTCGCGATTTTTCACTTCGATTCGAGGGCCTGTTCCCGAGTTTTCACTTTCGGCGGATCTAGTTCAACACCCATAGCGCTGTGGGTTCTAGCTCGGGTGTTCGTCTGGCCAGATGTTGGACTGCGTCCTTCGCGATCGGCGGTAGACCGCCAACGTTCCGCAGGGAACCAACTAGTACCCGCTGTTCATTTAGGTCTGGAGTGGCTTCAGCGGCTTCAAGTAGCAGGTTCATCCGCTTCTTCGAGGGGATCTCGCTGCGGCTTGCCTTGTAGCCATACCAACAACGTGCGGGGCCGAACTCCCGGCGAGGCAGCGACTGGCCGCGATCGAAGAGGTCTAAGCCGAGTCGTTTGCCGACCGTTGCGTCGGGCAAGATTCTGAGCGCGTGCACCTGCCCGGCTGCGTTTGATCGGGTTGTCTCGGAGGTGATGATCTGTTTGATCGGGTCCCAGGACGGCACGGCGTACGCGACAGATTCCAGGTATTCGGCTGTTTGGCGGGGGATGCGTTCCCAAAGGATGGGGTTGGCCAGGATGACGTCGATCGCCCCTGCGTCGTTGTTGTATCGCATGCCGCCGAGCTTGACCTTGAAGGGTCCGAACTCTTCGGTGTCGATGCATTCTTGCAACGAGAGTGCATCAAGAAGGTCGGGTTGATCGATCCAATGTGTGCCACCGGAGACAGCCGTCGTGGGGTGTGGCTTGTCAAAGTAATGGAAGTTGACTTTGGCCTCGTTGATTGCTTGCCCACCGCGAATCGCTTGGCTTCGGACAAGTTCGGCGGCCATATGGAAATCGGCGACGTCGGCGACAAAGCAGAAAATGTCGTCCACCCAGCGGAAGTTCGTGATCCCGGCTGCTTCCAGCAGACGGTCGAGTGGAATCAAGGCCAGCGTTCCAAGAGGTCCAGAAGCCTCTGGGCCGATAGGAAGCCCGGCGGGCATGCCAGGAACATGATGAAGCTCAGCAACGAAGTTGAGGATGGCCTCAACTGTCCCAGCCGGCACTGCAACGCTATTGAGGGTTGTCTCCAGAAGGCCAAGGCCGATCGTCGGAAAGTGTGACTTGATGTCGAGCGTGCCGTATCCGTGAAGGGATGGGTCTTGTCTGTAGGTCGCCATCAGCTTGTTGCGCAGATTGAAGCTCTGCTTCAGATTTCGTGCTGTCCACGGACCCCGTGTTCCCGACGCCGGTCGAGTCTGGATGACCGAGTCTGCGAGTCCGAGGCTGATGCGAGTTGCCGCAGGCTGGATCATCGATCTGAACGCAATGTCGGCGTACGGGTCCAGCCGGACCATGTCGCGAGGAGCCGTCGGAGATTCTTTCGGGAAAGGAAACGTTTGTGGCTCGCCCACAAGAAAGTGACGAGCGGCGCGATCACGAACCACCGATGCGGTCCGATACGCGTCATGCAGAACGTCCTCGTAGGACAGCGGGTCAGGAATGCTTGGTCGGTTCCGCCAATGCCGCCCGATGGCTCTTGTGTGGTCGACGAGTCTTTGCTCGTCGAGAAATGATGACATAATCGTAATTTCGCCGTTGTAGTTATCCACAGCCTACCGGGGTGACGTGACCTTCGGTATTGAATTTCGCGCTCTGGCTGCTCGCGCTCCACGAGGCCGATTCCGATAAAGGCGGAGCCGAAGCCTTCGGAATTGGCGGCACCTGGTGCTAACCCCGATCGATGGTTAGCATCCGGCCAGTGGACGGTCAGCGTGTAGACGAAGCGACAACCGGGCCTGCAGTGAGGCACGTGTCTGCGACTGACAGGGTCAAACTAGCGACGATTCTGGGCGGCTCAGAGCCCCAGTTCATGACTCCCCAAATCGCCGAGAACATCGATGCGCTCAATGAGCCGACCTCTTGCCGGTTTCTGGCTGACACCGTGGAAACCGAGGTGGACATTCTCGGGCGATCCCTCGACATCCTCGGAGCAGCCGAATTGCCGGGGTCGGGCGAGGAGATCCAGGTCGCGATTGAGAACCAGTACGGCACAGCCGACCCAGACCATTTCGGGCGGCTCGTCGGTTGGTACATGCCGGAAACCGGTGCGCGTATGGGTGTTCTGGTCGCGGAGCAGTTCGAGCCTCAACTGATTCGTGCTGTGAGCGAGGGTTCGGTCGTCAGTCCTGAGCACGGTCTTTGGCTTGTCGAGGCGTGCGGCTATCAGGTCGGCGAGGCGAAGCTCGTGACCTACCAGATGCGGGCTTGCAGCTTGCCGAGGTCGGAGCGGCTCAGGCGCCAGAAGCTCTTTTCGCGCGGTGGTGGCGGATCATCAGGGAACGGTGCGTCGGCTGCGGACTATCGGAACGCTGCTGACCTGTTTGATTGGATTGGTTCGACGGGTGCGACGTGGCTCGCTGATGCGCTCCCGAAGAGCCGGACCACTGCCGGGTTCTACAGGCGGATCGTTGAGACCGGCACGCCTGTCTACATCGAGCTTTTTGCCGGGACGGACCGTATTTCGATCGGCTCTTCCTACACGAAGTCGGGTCTCAGCCCCGAACAGCTCGTGCTGTTGGAGGCAGCGAACAAAGAGGTCGAGGTAGAGGTCCCCCCAGCGAGACGCTACTTGCGGGGGTCATGGTGGGACGTGCGAACTGACGTTGGTCGCAACACCCCGGCAGACCAGCGATCCGACTCACTGGGGCTAGAGGTTGAGAAAGCGATCGATTCGATCCGAGAGTCCGTCGATCAGCACAATCGAGCACTTGTCGAAGCGGCAGATTTGAAGGTGTCTTAGAGGCGTGAGCACTCATCATCTTTTCGCAGCAATGAGTTTGGCGTCGTGGAGAGTCCGAGCCCGAATGCGCGAGTTTGCGTTGGCAGCTCCGAATGGCATTGAGCTAGCAGCGAGTGGTGCAGCGGGTAACCGGTCGGCAGTATGGAAATCGGCAAGGCCGATTGGCATCAGTGAGGTTGGGGTGACCGACTCGATCATGTCCACGATCTGGACCCACGCCCCCAGCTCGGGTGCTAGGTCCATAACCTCGCCTGCCGAAACTGAGATCACGGGGGCCGATATTCCCTTTGTCGACGTGGCGGGTGGCCGAATTCTGCTCTATCAGTCGAAGATCGGGGAGAGAGACGGCCCCGACTACAGGTTGAAGAGCAACGTGACGACCGAGCAGGTCGACAAGCTCCGGAGCCCTTCAATCCAGATTGACGGGGTGACGTATTCGGTGACCGGAAGACTTGCGGTTTACCAAGGTGCAGACACCCAGCCTTGCTTCGGGCATGATCGGGCGGGGGCTCGCGATCGCAGACGGTGGCTGCACTGGTTCTGGTCGGGTAGAGATGACGTGTACACGCGTAAGCGCCTGTTGGTCGACTGCCATGTAGCGCATATGCGCAAGTTCCCAGGGTGTTCGGCGGGTGCCGTTCGGGCCGCCCCGGTTGGTAAGGCAAAGACATCAGAGGTCTTGGCGTTCACAACTTGGCCGTGGGAATTCGACTTTCTCGCATGGACAATCGGCGTCGACTCGCATGTCGACAAGCCTCGCTCGCCCGAGCCAGTCGCTCCACTGGGTCAAGTGGAGCCGCTACCCGACGACACGCCTCAGTTGAGCCAGGAAGTCGCGGAGGCCGTTGGGCAGTCGTTGGGGTACGGCGAGGACGGACGAGCTTTGCATATCGTCGCTGTTGGAACAGCGGCCGACGAGTCTCAAGCTTGACAGCCATCTGCTCGTGGGGTGCCCCGGCATCACCACCTCCTGCAACGGTGACGGTCGCTACGTCCGAAGCCAGCTGCCGGATTGGTAGCGAAGGACTGCGGGTCCAACGAAGGCCCAGACGACATCGATGCTGTCGCCGAGGGATAGGGGTGCCGTCGGAACAAACTTGTCACCTTGTTCTTTGGCGGTTTCCGCCATCGCGTCGGTGCTGAGAAATAGCGCAGCGTGCCGTTGATCAGCATCTGACGCAAGGAGGCTCGCTTTGAGGTTGGCCGATTCGTCACTGTCGAGCCAGAGTTGAATCCGTTCGGCGATCTCGTTTGGGTCAAGGCCGCGTGTGTAGCCCCAGCTGAAGTGCACCACGACTCCGGGCTTCTCGAACTCCTCGTGTGGTTCGTGTGAACTGATGATGGCGTTGTGGGTGCGGTGCCTGATGCGGTGTTCTGTTTGGCGCCGTGTGAGTTCGTCTTGTTCGTTGTCCAGCCTCTGCCTTGATGGGACTGAGTACACCTCTAGGGATTCGAGCACGGCTAGGTCATTTTCGATGTCTTGGCCCAGATTTTTGATCTGGACCTGAGGACGACGGCGGAGCGTGTTTCGTCTGCGATGTTGTTCCTCGCGCTCGGCTTTAAGCACGGTCTTGAAGCCGGCTTCTTCCCAGGAGTCGATCTCTTCCTGTGGCGGATCGTCGGGGAAGTTGGGCATCGGTTTGATGCGTTCGGAAAGCGGATCCTCCGAGACGGCTACCCACCAGGTCCGTGACAGCATCTGCGAGGTGTACGGCGGGTAGTCACGCACCGCCTGGCTTAGTGCGAGGAAGTCTCCTGGGACGAGTTCTTTGTGCTCAACGCTGAGGCGCGTCCCGTCGGATCGTGTGCCCTCGAAATCTGCGGTGGGTCCGTGCTGTGGGTTGGGTTCGAGGCGGTGGAGCGTGACGCGCTCGTGTTTTTCGATCGCTTCTTTGACGATCGGGAGTTGGGTTTCTTCTCGTTGGCCCATGGGTCATCGTGTCATGAATTGGACCACTGTCCTTTTTGTTTTGCGTGTTTCCGGGGGTGGGACTGTGTCCGTTGTCCGTCCGTTTTCGAGTTGAAATACGCGAACCGATTTTTTCGCTTATGGCTTCTTGGTGGGTGGCCGATGCGGGTCGGGACATTGACGGCGGCCTCAGAGTTTTGGGGTTGGCGGTCACCACATCGGCGTTGTGTTTGTTCTGGTCTTCGGCTGTTGCCGGGGTCTAGTTCAGCGCGGCCCAATACTGAAAGAGGCATAGCCAGCTCATGGTTGCTAATGGAAAGAACACAAGAGATTCCCTGACCGATCCGAAGGAGATCGCTCGTCGCATTGGGTTGTACGAACCGACGGTTCTGACGCCCGCTCAGTGGTCGAAGGTAGAACGAGAGTTCCGATCGCTTCTGCTCCGCTATCAGGCGGCGAGTTGGGGAGAGGCAAGGACCGCAGCTAGCACGTTGGCGGCGTTCATCGCAGTTTTGAATCCCGATCATGAGTGGGAGTCGATTGATGACCTGCTGGTCGAGGACAACGTCGCGACCTACCTGGCGAGGCGCCGGTTGGAGTTGAGGCCCTCGACGCGATCTACACATCGGGCACATCTGCGGGGCCTGATCCGGATTTCTGCGGGGGTGTTGTTCCCGGTTCGTGATGACTCGAAGCCTCCGGCGGTGCCGACGCATCTGCCGTTGAGCGACGGTGAGTTGGGCCGGTTGGCGGCCGCTCTGGTAGCGGACGCTGATGAGGTTGCGAGGGCAGCGGTGGGTTTGATTCTGGCGACTGGTTGTGAGAAGACGCAGCTTCGATCGGTGGAATGGGCCGATTCTGATGATGTTCCGGAAAAAGTTTCGGGGCCTGTTCAACGAGTTTTGGCTGAAATCGATCTCGCCAAGATCCGGCATAGCTTTTCTGTGGACGGCCGCAACGAGATCTACCGGGCCCGGGCTGTCGCGAAGCGCCATGGCATCGATTTTTCGATCCGATCGTTGCAGCGGACGAGATCGCTCGCGCTTCTGCATGCGGCTCCTTCGTTGGGTGAGGGCCTGCTGGGGGCCGGTATCGGGGAGAAGGAAGCTTCTTCTCTGGCCTATTGCGAAGTAGCGCTCGCCGACAAGCTCGACCGTTCAGAACAGGGCTCACCCAACGCGTTCAATAGCCAGGATCTGGACGCGGCATAGTTACGTTTGTGTACACCAAACAGCGTTTAGTGAGTCTTAAATCTGTTGGATATGGGTCCGATGGCCAAGTACTCCAACCGCTCAGTGTGTGCAGATGTGGGTCCAGGGTCCTTCGCCGGCCCTGGACCCATCGGGCACACACCGAGCCCCAACCCGACAAGGGGAACCAAGTTATGTCAGACAAACCAAGCAAGGCGGAAGTGCGCCGAAGAGTCGAAGCGGAAATCGCCCGCTATGAGCACGTCCCGGTCCTGAAAGACGAGTTCGAGCAGTTCGTGAACGGTTTCGAGACGAGTCACGAAACCGTCAGCGGACGTGAAGACCAGCTGCGACCTGTGTGCCTCGAAATGTTGGCCTACACCCACGTGACCGGAATCGAATCGTTCAAGAAGCTGGTGCGGGTGGTGTTCCGATACGCGGCATGGGCGCAACGTCACGGCCACGCCCTCGACGCTGACACGTTGCTGACGATCGGGAGCATCGAGGCGTTCTGCGCTACCGGACTTGGCGATGTCAAAGACGCCACCAAAGCTTCCATGCGGTCTCTACTCCGAAACCTGGCAGCACAGAAACCGGGATCAGGTGTCGATCGGCCGATGACCTATGCCCACAACAGCGTCTCTCCGCCCTAC
>CALJSB010000015.1 GCA_937976305.1 uncultured Acidimicrobiales bacterium | reverse complement strand
CCGAGCCAGCGATAGAAGGCCAGATAGTGGTGCGGCGGAGGCATGTCGGGGGCGTGATAGGTCCCGATCGGGTCAGGTCCGAAACCACGGGGCGGCTGGATGGTCACCAGCACGCCACCGAGGTCCATGCCCGGGAACACCAGGGCGCCATCGTGGTGGTACACCTCGCCGGGGGCCGGGCCCCACATCTCGACAACCTGCTCTTGTGCCTCGTCGTCGAGGGTCTCGAACCAACGAACGTAGGCATCTGCGGCGAAGCGACCGGGGGCGTTCGCCAGCTGCTCTTCGTTGAAGGTCGGCAGGTCGTAGGTGAGGGTGTCTGCGAGCTCGGCCATCAGCGCGTCACCGTCGGCCGGAATGCGATCAACCTGGTACCCGGCTCGGGCCAGTTCGTGCAGCGCAGCGATGGCCGACGCCGGCGTGTCGAGGCCGACGGCGTTGCCGAGACGGCTTCGCTTGGTTGGGTAGGCCGACAGCACCAGCACCACCTTCTTGTCGGCGGCGGGGATGTGGCGCAGCCGAGCGTGGCGCACAGCGAGTGAGGCCAGACGGGCCGTTCGGTCGGGCACCGTGCGGGTGGCAACGATCTCGCTCCCGACGTCGCCGTCGTCATCAACGATCTCTTTGAAGGCGAAGGTCGGACCGATGATGCGGCCGTCGAACTCGGGGATGGCGACCCCCATGCCGACGTCGACCGGCGACAGGCCGGCCTCATCGTCGCGCCACAGCGCCGCGGGCCGACTGCTCGACGGTGCCTGAATGACGGGGACGTCCAACGCATCGAGCATCGGCACCTCCCACTGATCGCCATCTTCACCGGCGGTGGCCCCGGCGGCGAAGATCGAGGTGATGACCGCATCGACGTTGTGCTCGATGCAGAGATCGATCGCCGGCACCTGACCTTCAGCGTCGACTCGAAGTGAGTAGGTGTAGATCGCAAGTGCGTCAGCCCCTGCGGCATCGATGGCATCGCAAAGGTCGGCGATGTAGGTGGTGTTTCCGGCAACCAAATGGGCTCGGTAGAACAGCACCGCCACGAGCGGGCGCTCCGGCGAGCGATCGCGATCGGGGTGGCCGATGCCGGCTTGTTCCCACACGCCGGTTCGCGGCAACTCGAGCGGTGGGTCGAAACCGAAACCGGTGAGCAAGGTGGTGTCGGACACAAAGCGCAGCAACTGCTCGGTGTTGACCGGCCCGCCGGCAGTCAGGTAACGGTGTGCCTCTGCAACGACGCCAGCAGGCGCAGTCGAGAGAGCAGCGAGATCGGCATCGGGCGTGGCCTCGCCGCCGACAGCCACCACGGGAACTCGGCGTTCTTCCGCGTCGGCGAGAAGCGCCTGGAGCTGCCCGTCCCAGGCCCGAGCGCCACCGAGGAGCCGGATGATCACCGCATCGACCCCATCGAGCGACGGTGCATCGTCGAGCCGATCCGGGTTGGCCCAGCGCATGCCGCCGAACTCGGCAGGAAGGTCATCAACAATCGAGCGAGCCGCGAGCAACTCAGTGTCGGCGTTGGAGAGGAAGAGAATCATGAGGCTGGCCTTTGGAGCATCGAGGAAGGTGCGGCAGTGCGGTCGCCGGTACGGATCAGGGCGGCGAGTTGGGTCATGTCGATTGAGGCTTCGAGGTGATCGGCGAGTCGATCGAGTTCGTCGAGTCGGTGTTGTGCCGGCGTCAGGGTGCCGGGAGTGAACGATGTGTTGGCTCGTGCCGCCACGTCGCTCAAGAACTGGTGACGGAACGAGTCGCTGTCGAAGACGCCGTGCAGGGTCGTTCCGAACACCCGCCCCGAGCAGACTCCTTCGCCGACAGTTGCGGCCGACTCGCCATCGAGTCGCAGCCAGGTCTGAGGGGCAGCATCGCCGCCGGTGGTCGGCTGCACCCGGCCGTGGTGGATCTGGTAGCCGACGACGTCGTGGCCGAGCGCGCTTCCCAACCGGCACGCAAGCACCTTGTCGGGGCCAAACTCGGTGGCTACCGGCAGCAGACCAAGGCCGTCACATCGCCCGTCACCGCTCTCGACATCGTCGTCGATCGTGGAACCCAGCATCTGATAGCCACCGCAGATGCCGATGATCGTGGTGGTCTCGGACAGATCAACAATCGCTCGATCAAGACCGCGACGCCGCAGCCACTCAAGATCGTCGACCGTCGCCTTCGACCCGGGGATCACAACGAGATCGGGCCGGCCGAGCTCACGGGCCGACCGCACGTAGCGCACGGCGAGGTCGGGCTCGAGGGCCAGGGCATCGATGTCGGTGAAGTTGGAGATCCTCGGCAGCCGGATCACGGCCACGTCGAGCGAGGCATCCGGGTGCGACTCGTGGGGCATGTCGAGGGCAAGGGAGTCTTCCGCGTCGAGCCGCAGGTTCTCGAGCATCGGGACAACGCCAAACGTCGGCAAACCGCTGAGCGATCGGAGCTGCTCGATGCCGTCGAGGAGCAGCGCTGGGTCACCACGCAGCTTGTTGATCACAAACCCGCCGACGCGTGATCGCAACTCGTCGGGAAGCACCGCCACCGTCCCAAACAGCGAGGCAAACACTCCACCGGGATCGATGTCGCCAACGACAATCGCAGAAAGATCAGCGGCGTCGGCAAGACGGAGATTGACGATGTCGTGCGGCAACAGATTGATCTCGGCGGGGGATCCGGCGCCTTCCACCAGCACCACATCGAAACGAGATCGCAGCTCAGCCAAGGCATCAACCACCATGGCAAACAGCTCAGGTTTCGCATCGTGGTACTCAACGGCCGACATCACGCCGACCGGCTTGCCCATCACCACGACCTGGCTCGAACGCTCCCCCGTCGGCTTCAGCAGAATTGGATTCATCCCGACCTCAGGCTCGATCCCGGCGGCCTGGGCTTGGAGATACTGAGCCCGGCCGATCTCGTGACCGGTCGAGGTGACCGCCGAGTTCAGGGCCATGTTCTGGGCCTTGAACGGCGCAACTCGCACGCCTACTCGCGACAATGATCGACACAGGCCAGCAACAAGCGTCGTTTTGCCCGAGTTCGAGGTGGTGCCACACACCATGAGACCGCCCCGCAAGCCTTCGCTCAGCCCTCCGGGTGCAGCAGAATCCGCAGCGATCCCGTGGTCGGCGACCCCAGAGAGGCCGGAGTGCGTTCTGCGGTTTGCATCCATCCTCGTGGCCCTGTTCGTCGGTGATCCAGGCGCTGAATCACAGCGATCGAGTCGGCGATCTGGCTTCGAGCGAACAACATCGGCTGGTCCGTTGCCGTGCGCTCATCACAGTTGCGGGACAGCCCCGGAATTTCACCGGGTTCCCCGACTCGATGGCGTGAACTGTACCGACCGAGGTCGCCCATGAGATAACTGATCAGACAACCGGCCTGGGTCCGCGGGTGATCGGAGCGCCCTCGGGCCAGACTGTCGAGATGGCACGACAATCGATCGTCTTGATCAACACTGGCGAAGGCAAGGGAAAGTCGTCGGCTGCGTTCGGCGTGATGGGCCGGGGTTGGGCTCGCGGGTGGAACGTTGGCGTCGTCCAGTTCGTCAAGAGCGGGAAGTGGAAGATCGGCGAGCGCAAGCTGGCTGAGCATCTCGACATCGAATGGCACACCCTCGGCGACGGCTTCACCTGGGAGTCGACCGACATGGACGAAACAATTGCCAAGGGCCGTCATGCATGGGGTGTCGCCAAGGAGAAGCTCGCGAGCGGCGACTACCAACTGCTCATCCTCGACGAACTCACCTACACCATGAAGTACGGGTGGGTTGACGTCGCAGAGGTCGTCGAGGGCATCACCGGTCGGGCCGAGGGCACCAACGTGGTGATCACGGGCCGTGGCGCTCCGCAGGAACTCATCGACATTGCCGACACCGTCACCGAGATGACCAAGGTGAAGCACGCCTATGAGAAGGGCATCAAGGCCATGAAGGGCATCGAATACTGATGCTCGCCACGAGCGCGCCCACGGCGCACCTCGGCTAGTGCTCGGACCCCGCCTTGTCATCGCCGGCACCCATTCGGGGGTCGGCAAAACCACGGTCGCCACCGGCCTCATGGCTGCGTTCAGCGCGGCAGGCGAACGCGTCGCCTCGGCCAAGGTCGGGCCTGACTTCATCGATCCCGGCTACCACTCGCTCGCGACAGGACGGGCGCCCCGCAATCTCGACCCGTGGATGTGCGGCCCCGACGCCATGCAACCGTTGGCGGCTCGAGCGGCAGACGGGGCTGACCTGTTGCTGATCGAGGGTGTCATGGGACTCTTCGATGGCGCCGTCGACGGAACGCCGTCGAGCACCGCAGATGTGGCCACGTTGCTCGAAGCACCGGTGGTGCTCGTCGTCGACGGCTCGTCGATGAGTGCCTCGGTCGCGGCTCTGGTCCGCGGCTTTCGAGATCACCGCCCCGAGCTACGCCTGGCCGGTGTGATCCTCAACCGCGTTGGCAGCCCGCACCACGAGACGCTGCTCGTCGACGCCCTGGCTGACATCGGCGTCGACGTGCTCGGCACCCTGCCCCGAGACGATGCATTCACGTGGCGCGATCGCCATCTCGGCCTCGTCCCCGTCGAAGAGCGACCCGAAGAAGTCACCGTCGCCCTGCGAGAACTGGGCGCCGCCATGGCCGATCGGTGCGACCTCGACGCTTTGGCTCGCATTGCCAACGCTGCACCCGAGATCACCACGAAGCCTCTTCATGGGGAGCCACTCGATGCCGGGTCGCCGACACCGGTAGCGAACGATCCGGTTCGGGTCGCAGTGGCCGGCGGGCCCGCCTTCACCTTTCTCTACCGTGACAACGTCGAGGCCCTTACCGCCGCCGGTGCAGAACTCGTGTCGTTCGATCCGCTCGACGATGAGCACCTGCCCGACAACATCGGTGGCCTGATCATCGGCGGTGGTTTCCCCGAGGAGTTCGCGAGCCGCTTGGCCGACAACACCAAGCTCATGGCCGGCGTCGCCACGGCAATTGACAGCGGCGTGGCGACCTGGGCCGAGTGTGGTGGGCTGCTGTGGTTGGGTTCCGAACTCGACGGCCACCCGATGGTCGGAGCCCTCCCCTCTCGCAGTCGCATGACCGACCGGCTGACCCTTGGCTACCGAGAAGCGACGGCCAACATCGACAACCCAGTGCTCGCCGCCGGCGACCAGGTGAGAGGCCACGAGTTCCACTACTCCCAGACCGAGCCCGGCGGTGATGCCATCACCCTGCGATCTCGTTTCAACGAACGGGCCGAGGGTTTTGCCACGCCGGGCCTCTTTGCCACCTACCTGCACCTCCATCTCGGCACCAGGCCCGACATCGCCCAGCGATTCGTTCGCGCCTGTTCTGAGGCTGCTGCCCGGACTAGCGCTGTTGCCCGACCTGGCGCTGTTGCCCGGACTGAGCAAGACAGGTAGCGTCCGTCCGTCCGTTGAGTAGGGAAGCCGGTGAAAGTCTGGCACGGTCCTCGCCACTGTGACTGGGGAGCAACGTCTCGAAATCCCACTGACCCGTTGGGTTGGGAAGGGGAGACAGCGCATTGATCCGGGAGTCAGGAAACCTGCAACGGCACTGACAAAGGTTCGTCCGAAGGAGTCGACAAGTGCATATTGCCGAGGGGTTCCTCCCCCAGAGCCACGCCGTTGCGTGGACGGTGGCCTCTGCCCCGTTCGTTGTTCACGGGGTCAAACAGCTCAACACCCAGATGCGGGAACACCCTGACACCCGCATGCTCGCCGCCGCAGCAGGAGCGTTTTCGTTCTTCCTGTCGGCGCTGAAGATCCCATCGGTCACAGGGAGTTCGTCGCACCCGACCGGGGTCGCCATCGGTGCGGTGTTGTTCAGACCTCCGATCATGGCCATCACGGGCGTGATCGTGTTGTTCTTCCAGGCCATTCTCCTTGCCCACGGCGGGTTGACGACGTTGGGGGCAAACGCATTCTCGATGGCGATCGTTGGCCCTTGGGCTGGATACGGCGCCTACCGACTCGTTCGCTCGTCAACCGGATCGCTGTGGTCGGGAGCGTTCGCTGCGGCGGTTGTCGCCAACCTCGCCACCTACATCACCACCTCGGTCCAGCTCGGCATGGCCTTCCCCGAGGCGGACGGCGGGGTGCTCGCCAGCATCGCCACCTTCCTCGGCATCTTCGCCATCACGCAGATCCCACTCGCCATCATCGAGGGGCTGCTCACCGCCATGGTCGTCACGTGGTTGTCGTCCTACAGCCCGGCCGAGATGAAAGAGCTGGCCGTCCTGTGAGCCGCCGAACTCTTCTGACGTTCCTCGCCATCGTCGTGATTGCTGTCGCGCCGCTCATCTTGTTGCGCAACAGCGACACCGAGTTCGGCGGGGCCGATGGTCAAGCGGCCGACGAAGTGAGTCGGATCGACCCCGACCACGAACCCTGGTTCTCGCCCATCTGGTCGCCACCCGGAGGCGAGACCGAGAGCCTGTTGTTCGCACTCCAGGCTGCATTGGGTGCCGGGGTCATCGGCTACGTCTTCGGCGCCATCCGAACCAAGCACCGCTTGACCATGACGGGGTCATCGACTGCCGCAGGGCCCGACGGGGCAGAGCGAGTCACACCAAGCACGACCGGTTGATGACCGCATCGTGCTGACGCTCGACGTCCTGGCCAACACCGGCCGGCTCCGACATCGCCATGCTGTCGAGAAGGTCGTTCCAGCCCTCGTGTTGCTCATCATCACGATTGCCCGGCCGGCCATACCGGCGGCTCCGCTGGTGCTCGCGGCCACTACCTTCGCCGCGGTCGCAGTCGGGCGAATCCCGCTTCGCCGTTGGCTTCGCGCCTTGGCCCTGCCCGCTGGCTTCATCGCAAGCGGCACCATCGGCATCATGCTCGTGAGCGGCGACGGGCCCGGACCAATTCCACTCACCATCACCGAAGCCTCAGCGATCGAGGCGGGTCGAGTTCTGCTCCGCAGCCTCGCGGGCACAAGCGCCGTCGTGTTGATCGGCGTCACCACCCCCATGGTCGACATCATCGTGTTACTGCGCTCGCTTCGCGTGCCCGCCGCCGTGACCGACTTGATGACGTCGATGTATCGACTGATGTTCGATCTCATCGCCACCGGCCGTCAGCTCCGCACCTCGCAGACCGCACGTCTCGGCCACGTTGGCCTGCGACGCTCGGTTCGATCCGCCGGGCTCGGCACCACCGCTGTGTTCATCCGCAGCATGCACCGGGCCAAACGACTCCAGATCGGCCTCGACGCCCGGGGCTACGACGGCGAGCTTCGTGTGCTGTCGAACGAGCGCCCGCTCGGCATGGCACGGCTCGCAATTGCCGTCACCGTTGCCATCGCCATCCTGGCCGTCTCGCTCATCTGGGCCAGATCGTCGGTGGGTTGAGCGATGACATCAACCTCGCCTGACCCTGCCGGTGTGCCGCTGTTGCGAGCGGTCGGCCTCGACTACACCTACCCGGCTGGTCCCGTGGCCTTGCGCGGTGTGAACCTCGACATTGCCACGGGCAGGCGGCGGGCGCTTCTGGGGGCGAATGGCTCGGGCAAGTCGACCTTGCTGTTGGCACTCAACGCGAGCATCCTCGCCGATGCCGGCTGCATCGAGTTTCAGGGTGAAGCGATTGGCACCAGTCGACGAGAGCGCAATCTGCACCGGCGCCGGGTCGGACTCGTCCTGCAAGACCCGGACGACCAGCTCTTCTCCGCGAGCGTGTTCGAAGACGTTTCGTTCGGACCACTCAACCTCGGCCTCGACGATGCCTCGGCCCGCCAACGAGTCGAGGAGGTACTCGACCAACTGGCGCTGACCGACCTCGCCGATCGCCCAGCCCACCTGCTCAGCTTCGGACAGCGCAAACGGGTGGCGATCGCCGGCGTGGCCGCCATGCGACCCGACGTCATGGCGCTCGACGAACCCTTCGCCGGGCTCGACCCCATGGCTCGGCGTGAGGTCGTCGACACCCTGGCTCGTCTCGAAGCCTCCGGCACCACCATCGTGCTCACCACCCACGACCTCGAACTCGCCTACGCGTGGGCCGACGACGTCACCCTGCTCAACGATGGTGAGGTGCTGGCGGACGGATCTCCCGATGCCGTCTTGGGAGATCGGACGGTGTGCGAGCGGGCCCGTCTCGACCCGCCCCCGATCATTGGCCTGCTCGAGGCTGCGGTCGGCGCCGGTTGGCTCACGGCAGCTCAGGCCAGCGAGGTGCGCACGGTTGATCAACTGCGACAGGTCATCGAAACCCGCTCCAGTGGTGGTTCTGGCAGCAACATGGAGCCCGATTCGGGCGGTGCCCTACGTGATGCCCTACACGAGCGATAGGGTCGAATCGTGCGAAAGACCTCGGTGTATCTACCCGACAGTTTGAAGAAGCGGCTTGCCGCCTTCGCCGAACACAACGGCGTCTCCGAAGCGGAGCTGATCCGAGAGGCTATCGAGCAACGCCTCGACGGCACGCAGGACGAGCGTCGACCAACAGACCCGCCTGTCCCCGGCCGCCTCGTGGGAGTCGGGGTCGGGCCAGGTCCCGCCGATCTGTTGACCACCCGAGCACTCGCGGCACTTCGTCGAGCCGATCGAGTAATCGCCCCGTGCACCTCGATCGAAGCCATTGGCCGGGCCGAGGCCATCGTGCGAGAGGCCGCCCCCGATGTGGCAATCGAGCGCATGGTCTTCGTGATGCAACCCGACCACGATGCTCGATCGGCGGCGCTGGTTGATGTCTGCGACCGCATCGCCGGCTACCTCGAGGACGGCGACGAAATCGCGTTCATCACCCTGGGCGATCCCAACATCTACTCGACCGTGTCCTCTGTTGTCGCCGGCGTCGTCGCTCGTCGACCCGAGACCGAGGTCGACACCGTGGCCGGCATCATGGCCTTCCAGGCGCTGGCCATGGCCGGCGAGGTTGTCCTCACCGACGAGCAACAGACCCTGGTGTTGCTCCCCGCCAGCGCTCCGTCCGAGACGATCGACGCCGAACTCGCCATGCCGGAGCGAACCGTCATTCTCTACAAGGGCGGAGGGCGCATCGCCGCCGTTGCCGATCAAGTGGAATCAGCCGGCCGCCTCGACGACGCCGTCATGGGCGAACTGATCGGGATGCCCGGCGAACGCATCGCCCGAGTCGCCGACATCAGAGATCGGCCCGCGTCGTATCTCAGCGTGGTGATCTCACCCGCACCCGAAGGAACCGGGCCTGTCCCGCAACCTCTCGCCGAGGCCAGCCACACCAGTGCTGGCTCAGCCCAACGAAGCGGAGCCGAACAATGAGCGCCAGCCAGGCAATGTCCCAGAGCCAGAAACGGATGATCTCGTTTGTCGGAGCCGGGCCTGGTGCTGACGATCTCGTCACGTTGCGCGGAGCCAATCGGCTGGCCGACGCCGACGTCGTGATCTGGGCGTCGTCGTTGATTCCAGAATCGATGTTGGGCCACTGCCGCGACGACGTCGTGCTGCACGACTCGGCCACGATGACCCTCGAGGACGTCATCGCTGTGTATGCCGAACACCCCGACGCTGCGATCGTTCGTCTGCACTCAGGTGACCCGAGCGTCTACGGGGCAATCCAGGAACAGATCGACTGGTGCCACGAGCAGGAGCGCCCGTTCGAGGTTGTTCCCGGGGTCACCTCGGTTGCCGGTGCCGCAGCGGAGATCAGACGTGAGCTGACAATCCCGAAACGAGGCCAAGCGCTGGTCTACACCCGGCTGGCCGGGCGTACAAAGGCCTCGATGCGACCGGGCGAAGACGTCAAAGCCTTTGCTCCGAACGGCACCACCATGGCCGTGTTTCTCTCGGGCGCTCGACCAGACGAGCTGCAAGAAGAGCTGCTGGGCGAAGGCTCCGGCTACACGCCAGACACGCCCGCCGTCGTGTTGGTTCGAGTCACCTGGCCTGACCAGCAGATCGTCCACACCACCGTCGGCGAACTGGCCGACGCCATCCGGTCAACCGGGGCAACGATGACCGTGCTCGTGCTGGTGGGCGATGTGCTGGAAGACATTCCCGTCGACGCTCGCAGCCACCTGTATGCACCGGAGTTCACGACCGCCTACCGCTTGCGCTCGGAGCAAGGCTCCACCGAGGGTCGGGCCAGCGCCCGCAGCACGCACTGAGCGTTCCGCCGTGTCCACCTCTGAGCCTGAGCTCTCACCAGATGTTGCCAACGCCAAAGGGCTGCGCACTGGGTGGACGACGGGTACCTGCGCATCAGCGGCAGCGAAGGCAGCGGTGAGTTGGTTGGTCGGCGGCACGCCACCGGCAATGATCGAGGTTGGCCTTCCTGGCGGCGAACGAGTGTCGTTTCCCACGGCCGACATCGACCCGAGCCGACCCCATCAGGTGGCGATCATCAAAGACGCAGGCGACGATCCTGATTGCACCGATGGTGCCCATATCACTGCGTCGGTCGAGTGGGCCGAAGGTCGAGACGACGTCGCAGACCAAGTCCGCCTCCTCGGCGGTGATGGTGTCGGCACCGTCACGAAGTCGGGGCTTGGTCTCACCGTTGGCGGGCCGGCGATCAACCCCGTTCCGTCCCGCATGATCCGTGAGGCCATCGCCGAGGTGACCGATCGTCCGGTGGTGTGCACGATCTCGGTGCCGGGTGGCCAACAGATGGCTGAGAAGACATCGAACGCACGCCTCGGGATCGTCGGTGGCATCTCGATTCTCGGCACCACCGGTGTGGTCAAGCCGTTCTCCACCGCCAGCTACCGAGCCAGCGTTGTGCAACAGATCGACGTCGGAGCGGCCCAGGACGTTGAGGTTGTTGTCTTGGCCACCGGCTCACGAAGCGACGACTGGGCTCAGCAAGCGTGGCCCGAACTATCGGAAGTGGCGTTCGTCGAGGTTGGCGACTTCACCGGGATCGCTCTTCGCCGAGCTGCCGGAGCCGGCATCCCGTGCGTTCGCTTCGTCGGCATGGCGGGCAAGATCGCCAAGCTGGCTGACGGGGTGATGATGACGCACTTCCATCGCAGCAAGGTCAACACCGAACTCCTGGCCGAGGTCGCTCGCGAAGTTGGAGCCCCGAGTGAGCTCATCGACGCCGCGACCGAGACCAATACCGCTCGCCACTTTGCCGAACTGTGTTTGCAATCGGGGGTCACTGCGCCGCTCAATCGGCTGTGTGAGATGGCGGCAGCAAACTGCCGCTCACATACCGGCGGCGATCTCGACGTCGAGATCGTGATGGTCGACTTCGACGGCATCAACGAGGTGGCCCGTGGCTGACACAAGCGGCGCCAACGCAGAAAACCCAGTCTCGACAAACCCAGTCTCGATACACCCCGTGTCGATCGTCGGCCTGCACGGCGGCCATTGCTTTGGCGCGCAGGCCCGCGAAGCTCTGCGGTCAGCCGATGTTCTCGTTGGGGCCAAGCGCCTGCACGACGCGCTCGACGAAACGATGGCTGATGAGGCATTGCCAGCCGAACGAGTGCAGCTCTTTGGCCCGCTCGACGAGGTGATCGACCTCATCGAAGAGCGCAGAGATCGTGGCGAGAGGGTCACGATGCTCGCCAGTGGCGACCCCGGCTTCTTTGGCATCGAGCGTCTGCTCGTCGGCCGCTTCGGGGCCGCCGTCGAGGTCCATCCGGCTCCGTCGTCGATCGCCCTTGCCTTCGCTCGGGCGAAGACCCACTGGGACGATGCGGCTGTGGTGTCGGCCCACGGGCGCTCGCTCGATCGGGCACTCCCCCACATCCTCGCTGCGCCGAAGGTGGCCGTGCTCGTGTCGAAGTCAACGCCACCCGAGGCCATCGGCCAGGCGCTGCTCGAAGCGGGCTCCACTCATCAAAGGGCCGTGGTGTGCTCGCACCTCGGCGAGCCGAATGAGACGGTCGTCGACACCAACCTCGAAGGATTGGCGGCCGGCACCTTCGACCCGTTGTCTGTTGTGGTCTTGACCAGTGAGTCCCAGCCTCTTGCCGTGAACGCCATTGTCGAATGGGGTCGGCCGGTCTCGGCCTACCGGCACCGAGCCAGCATGATCACCAAGCCCGAGGTGCGGGCCGCTGCGCTCAGCAAGCTCGACCTCTTTGGCGCCGCCACGATGTGGGATGTCGGCGCAGCCAGCGGGAGCATTGCGATCGAGGCGGCCCGCCTCTCACCGGGCTGTCGGGTCTTCGCCATCGAACAGAACGCTGAGGACTGCGAGCGACTGCGAGCCAACGCCACACGAGTCGCCGTGAGCGTCGTCGAAGGAACGGCACCCGCGGCGTTCGCTGATCTGCCCGACCCCGATCGGGTCTTCATCGGCGGCGGTGGCATCGAGGTATTCGAAGCAGCGTTGGCCCGCCTTGCGCCGAGCGGCGTGATCGTCGCCACGTTCGCCACCATCACGAGCGCATCCGCTGCTCACACAACACTCGGAGCGTCAGCACAGATGGTTCAGATCAACGTCAATCGGGCTGTCCCGATCGGAGCCGACAACCAGCTGCGCTTCGAAGCCGACAATCCGGTCTTTCTCGTATGGGGGTCTGCCAATGGCTGACATCGCGACGCCAGAGTTCCTCAC